>DAIQOP010000270.1:0-5350 GCA_036787815.1 Actinomycetota bacterium | reverse complement strand
AGCGGCCCGACGACATCATCCTCGACCGCGAGCCGAATCCCCACCTCGCGTTCGGCATCGGCACGCACTTCTGCCTCGGCGCGAATCTCGCCCGCCTCGAGGTCAAGACGGTGTTCCAGGCGCTGCTCCGGCGGCTTCCCGACATCCACGTGCCCGACGGGGCGCACCGCACGCGCGGCGCGTCGACGCTCGTCATCGCCCTGAAGCACCTGCCCGCGGTGTTCACGCCGACGTGATCCAGGAGACCGACATGCGTGCGACCGATCACTACGTCGTCATCTCGTCCGACTGCCACGCGGGCGCGTCGCACGCGCAGTACCGCGAGTACCTCGATCCGCAATGGCGCGACGAGTTCGACGCCTGGAGAGGCAAGTACTCCAACCCCTTCCGCGACCTGCAGACCGACGGTCGCACCCGCAACTGGGACGGCGCGCAACGGATCGGCGACCAGGAAGCGGAGGGAGTGGTCGCCGAGGTGCTCTTCCCGAACACCGTGCCGCCCTTCTTCCCGACCGGTTCCGTGATCGCACCCGCCCCGAACCCGAGCGAGTTCCCCGCCCGGCTGGCCGGCATTCGCGCCCACAATCGTTGGCTCGCCGACTTCTGCGCACAGGAGCCGAACCGGCGCGCCGGGCAGACCCAGATCTTCCTCAACGACGTCGACGAGGCCCTCAAGGACATCGTCTGGGGCCACGAGCACGGTTTGCGCGGTGTGCTGCTGCCCGGGGTCTCGCCCGACACGCCGTGGATCGAGCCGCTGTTCTCGCGCACCTACGACCCGATCTGGCAGGTCTGCCAGGAACGCGGCATCCCCGTCACGCACCACGCGGGCGGCACGGGCGTACCGAAGCTCCCGAAGGTCGCGTGCTCGGTGGTCATGTTCGTGATGGAGGCCGGCTTCTGGGCCAACCGCGCGCTCTGGCACATCACGATGTCGGGTGTCTTCGACCGGTTCCCCGGCCTCACCCTCGTGCTCACCGAGCAGGGAACGAGCTGGATCCCCGACGTGCTCGACCGCATGGACCAGCTGAACGCCGAGATGCGCCGTAACGGCCGCATCGGCGAGCTCGGCATCGACGACTCGGTCGTGCTCCCCCACCAGCCGAGCGAGTACTTCCGGCGCAACGTGTTCGTCGGCTCGGCCTTCCCGTCACCGAGCGACGCGCGCGCGATGCGGACGATCGGTATCGACCGCATCATGTGGGGCAGCGACTACCCGCACTTGGAGGGAACGTCGCCGCACTCGCGCGAATCGTTGCGGCGCACCTTCGCAGGCTGGAAGCCCGAAGAGCTCAAGCTCGTGCTGTCGGAGAACGCGGCGCGCGTGTACGGCTTCGATCTCGCCGGGCTCGCGCCCCTCGCCGACGCGCACGGGCCGACGGTCGAGGAGCTCGCGACACCGCTCACGGAGCTTCCCGAGAACCAGAGCCCCGCCTTCAGTCGCCGGTAGTCGTCCTCCGAGCGACGCGCCTCCGAGCGCCGCGCCTCCGAACGCGACCGCGGGCGCGACGAAGAGGCCCTGCGGGTCGCCGTCAACGCGGAAGCCGATCTCCGTCGCGTCGAGCAGAAGATCGACGCTCGCCTGCCTGCTCGAGACGTTCGCGCAGCTGACGCAGAGGAACCTTCGGCTAGTCGTCGCTCCCGGCGCGCTCGCGGGCCCGGCGCCTGGCCTCGGCATCGACCGGTGCCCTCACGGGCTCGACCGAGCTCCGGACACGGTCGTTGGCCTCTGCAGCAGCAGGGCGACGGCGCTTCTCGCGGGTGGACTTCTCGACGGTCACGGAACCCAGGATACGACAGGTTTGCCCATTGCCTGGCACGGAAGCCCGAAAGAAGGCGAAGAAAGTTAGGACCCGGCCGCCCCACTGTGTGGGGTCAGTGATGGCGGCCAGGGCCCCACCGGCCCCCAGTATCGCGTTTTCGGCCGAGTGGCGCAGCCCCGTCTCAGGAACGGGCGCTGCGCTTCGGGGCCAGCGGCTGGCGGACCAGCAGCAGGTGGTAGCGGTCGTTGGCGGCATCCCAGACCTCGGGCACCAGCGCCTGCTTGATGTCGGGGGCCTTGCGGCGGTATTCGGCACCGCAACGCGAGCAGGTCCACTCGAACGGGCCCTTCTTCTCGACGCCATCCTGGAACAAGCGTTGCCGCTCGTCGGCCTCGAAGCTGGCGAGATCCGTGAGGCAGCCGAAGCAGCCGATCACGACCGATGTTCCCATTCGTCGTTCCCTCCGTAGGTGTGGCAGCCGGGCGCCGAGATGCGCTCGGTACGCGCCACGCACACGGTCCAGGTTAGGACACGCCCCGTGCTACGGTGACCGGGTCCGTCCACCTCCAGTCGAGGCACGGGCTTCGTATCGGGTACGCGTGCTCTCTCGCGACTCCGCTCCTCACGCTCTGCGTTCGGTCGGTCGGTCTGCGTCTCGGGGTTCGTTCACCCCAGGCGATCGTGACCACCCTGCTTGCCAATGGGGCAAGCCGACCAATCCGGAGTACCCACCAATGTCATCCTCGTTCGACGCGCTCGGCGTCCCCGCCGACCTCGTCTCCACGCTCAAAGCGCGCGGCATCGACGCGCCCTTCGCGATCCAGACCCTCACCCTGGCCGACGGCTGCGCCGGCCGCGACGTCTCGGGCCGGGCCCCCACCGGCTCCGGCAAGACCCTCGCCTTCGGCATCCCGATCGTCGCCCGCGTCAAGCGCGCGGCGGCCCGCCGGCCCACCGCCCTCATCCTCGTCCCGACGCGTGAGCTCGCCTCCCAGGTCGCGGGCGAGCTCGAATGGCTCGGCCGGGCCCGCAAGCTCCGCGTCGCCGCGGTCTACGGCGGCACCGGGTACGGCCTCCAGCTGAAGGCCCTGCGCCGCGGTGTCGACGTGCTCGTCGCCTGCCCCGGGCGCCTCACCGACCTCAGCGAGCGCGGCGAAGTCGTCCTCGACAAGGTCGAGATCGTCGTCGTCGACGAGGCCGACCGCATGGCCGACATGGGCTTCCTGCCCGTCGTGAAGAAGATCCTCGACGGCACGCCCGAAGACCGCCAGACCCTGCTCTTCTCGGCCACCCTCGACGGCGCCGTCGACACGCTCGTGCGCCGCTACCAGCGCAACCCGGTGCGGCACACGCTGCCCGAGAACGACGAGGCCCGCTCGCTCGCCACACACGAGTTCTGGCGGGTCGAGCGCGAAGACCGCGTCGTCGTGTGCGCCGACGTGATCAAGCACGCGGGCCCGACGATCGTGTTCTGCCGCACCAAGCGGGGCACCGAACAGCTGGCCAAGAAGCTCGACCAGGCCGGGATCCGCAACGAGGCCATCCACGGCAACCGTTCGCAGAGCCAGCGGGAGCGGGCGCTCTCGCTGTTCATGAACGGCCGCGTCGACGCGCTCATCGCCACCGACGTCGCCGCGCGCGGCATCCACGTCGACGAGGTCGCGTGCGTCGTGCACTTCGATCCGCCGGCCGACGTGAAGGACTACACGCACCGCTCGGGCCGCACCGCCCGCGCCGGTGCTCGGGGCACGATCATCTCGCTCATCGGGCGCGACCAGACCAAGGACGCGTTGAAGATGCAGCGCGAGCTCGAGCTCCCGGGCGGTCTGGCCAAGCCGACCGACACGGCGCTCGCGTCGCTCCGGCCCGCAGCGGTGCAGGCGCGCAGCTCGGCCACCGCGCCGGTCGCACCGGTTCCCGCCGCCGCGACACCCCGGACGAACGGCGAGTCGCCGGAAGGCACCATCAAGTGGTTCGATACCCGCAAGGGCTTCGGCTTCATCGACCACGGTGGAGAGAAGGATCTGTTCGTGCACCTCTCGGCATTCGAGACGGGTGGGGCGATCCGACCGCTCGAAGGTCAGCGGGTCGCGTTCGAGATCGCGCCGGGCCGCCGCGGCGAGCAGGCCAGCAAGGTGCGCGTCCTCACGGCGTGATCGGGAGCACAGCACGATGGGGGACTCCGAGTAGAACTAAGTCAAGGGTTTCGATTCGAGAATTCACCAGCCCTTAGACTCGTTCTCATGAGCGCCCGCGGCGAACGAACCAGGGCCCACCTCCTCGACGTCGCCGAACGCCTGTTTGCCGAACGGGGCATCAACGCGGTGTCGCTGCGCGAGGTCCGCATCGCCGCCGAAGCCCGCAACACCGCCGCCGTGCAGTTCCACTTCGGCGACCGCGAGGGTCTGTTCCTCGCCCTCATCGAGCGCCACATGCCTCGGATCGCCGAGATCCAGCAACAGCTCTACGACCGGGCCGTCGCCCGCGGCACCGACAAGGAACCCCGCGCGTTGCTCGAGATCCTGGTTCGCCCGATCGCCGACTACCTCACCCTCGGCGAGAGCGAGCGGGCGTGGGTGAAGATCATGGGCGACTTCGCCTCCCAGCCCGACCTCCACCTCAAGGAGATGGTCTCGGTCACCCCCGAGGCCGGGCTGCGCGCCGGCGCGGCGCTGCACCGCCAACTCACCGAGACCCTCCCCGACCGGCTGGCCCGCGAGCGGATCATCATGCTGGCGCAGGCGTCGGTCCACCTCATCGCCGACCACGCCCGGCTCCTCGACGACCCGGTCACGAGTCGTCACCACGACGCGACCGACGTGTTCGTCGACAACCTCATCGACATGCTCACCGCCGCGCTCTTCGCACCGAGCACGGCGCCTGAGGGAGAAACCGCACCGCCCGACGCCTGACCCGCAAAGAGCGCCGGCACGCGCAGCCGTACAATCCCGCCGCGATGCAGACGCCCGGAGCGCCCACCGACCCGGTTCACGACCCGGCCTCCGATCTCGACGACGACGTGCTCCGGCACATCGTCCGCCGCGCGTACCTTCCTCCATTGATCGCCGCGCTCGCGCAGGCCACCGGCGACCTCTCCCTGCTCCGCGACGACCTGCGACCCGATCCGACGCGCGCTCGCGAGAACCAGGGCGGGATGACCGCCGGGCAACGTGAGGCGGCGCGCGACCTCGCGCTCGTCACGCTCAAGCGGGTCCTCGAGCAACGCCGCGATCCCTGGGGCGCCGACGGTCTTGCCGATGCCGATGCGCTGAAGGAGATGATGGCGTTCACAATCGGCCAGCGCGTCTCCGACGACTACCTCGCGTTGCTCCTCGAGGAGCTCGCGCCCTCGGGCGACGACCGCCGAGCTCCCGATTGGCACAAGGACACGATCGACCCCGACCGGCCGTTCCGGGCAGTGGTCGTCGGCGCCGGCTTTATCGGGCTGGAACTGGTCGAAAACTTCGTGCGCCGCGGCGTTGCCACCACCGTCGTTGAGTTGCAGGACCAGGTACTCCCCCCGTTCGACAAGGAAATGACGACGCTGATCGTGGTGGAGGAGGCTGGATTCGAACCAGCGTAGGCGT
>DAIQOP010000044.1:0-18964 GCA_036787815.1 Actinomycetota bacterium | reverse complement strand
CCACGGCTCCGCGGCGCGCCCGAAGGCCTCGCGGGTGGTCAGCTCGGCGAGCACCTCCTCCGAGCTCACCTTGGCGAGGTGCGGATGCATGGCCAAGCTCGGCGCGACCGCGTTCACGCGGACACCGTGCGGCGCAGCCTCGATCGCCGCGCAACGCGTCAGCGCCATCACGCCGGCCTTGGCCGCGGCGTAGTGCGCCTGCCCGGCCTGCGCGCGCCAACCGATCACCGACGCGTTGTTCACGATCACGCCGCCGCCCGCGGCGGTCATGAGCCGGAGCGCAGCCCGGGTCATCCGGAACGTCCCGTTGAGGGTCACGTCGAGCACGTTCGACCATTGATCGTCGGTCATGTCGACCAGGAGCGCCGTCCCGCCGAGGCCGGCGTTGTTCACGAGCACGTCGAGCTGTCCGTACTCGGCGACGGTTCCATCGAGCATGCGGGCGACATCGTCCTCGTTGCGAACGTCGCCGACCATCGCTACCGGCCGTGCACCGCTGATCTCGGCGAGAGCGTCGGCGGCCTCGCCGAGCCGGCGTTCGTGCAGGTCGCTGATCGCGACGCGCGCGCCCTCCTCGACGCACCGCTTCGCGGTCGCGAAGCCGATGCCGGTGCCGGCCGCCGCGGTCACGAGCACCGACTTCCCTGCGAGGAGCCCGTGCCCTTCGGGATACTGCGGGAGAACGCCGCTCATGCCGGTCTCACCTTCGGCTCGGGCGGCAGGCCGAGGGCCCGCTCGCCGATGACGTTGCGTTGGATCTGGTCGGAGCCGCCGTAGATCGAGTCGGCGCGCGACCAGAGGAAGAGGCGCGCGAACGCCGAGGCCTCGCTGTAGCCGGCGGGCCCGCCGGGGGTCGGGTCGGCGACGAGCGCGTCACTGCCGAGCGCGGCCACCGCGAGCTCGCCGAGCCGTTGGTGGAGGCCCGCCCAGTAGAGCTTGTGGATCGCGGTCTCGCGCGACACGGTGCCGTGCTCCATCGCGGTGAGGCTGCGGAGCGCGTGATAGCGCATGACCTGCAGCTCGATCCACGAGGCGGCCACGCGCTGGCGGAACGTCGGCTCCGCCAGCAGCCCTCGCCGGCGCGCGACCGTGATCACCTCGCGGAGCTCGTTCTCGAACGCGAGCTGCTGGCCGAGCGTCGACGCACCGCGCTCGAACGCGAGCGTGCCCATCGCGACCCGCCAGCCGTCGTCGACCGCGCCGACCACGTTCTCGGCGGCGGTACGGGCCTCGGAGAAGAAGACCTCGTTGAACTCCGACGTGCCGGTGAGCTGACGGATCGGGCGGATCTCGATTCCCGGTTGGTCCATCGGCACGAGCAGGTACGAGAGGCCGCGGTGACGCGGCGCGTCGCGGTTGGTGCGGCAGATGACGAAGCACCACTGCGCCCAGTGCGCGAGCGAGGTCCAGACCTTCTGCCCGGTCACGACCCATTCGTTTCCGTCGAGCACGGCACGGGTCTGCACGTTCGCGAGGTCGGAGCCCGCGTTCGGCTCCGAGTAGCCCTGGCACCAGATCTCGCGGCCGGAGAGGATCCCGGGCAGGAAGCGCCGCTTCTGCTCGTCGCTGCCGAAGTGGACGATGGTCGGTCCGAGCAGGCCCTCGCCGACGATCCCGACCCGTCCGGGGCCGCCCGCACGCGCGTACTCCTCGTAGAAGATCACCTGCTCGAGCAGGCTCGCCTCGCGGCCGCCGTACTCCTTCGGCCACGAGAGGCCGATCCAGCCGCCGGCCCCGAGCTCGAGCTCCCACGCACGCCGTTCCTCGACGCACGCGTCCTCGTCGCCCGGGCCACCGCGGCCGCGAACCGCGGCGAACGGCCCGGTGAGACGCTCGGTCAACCACTCGCGCGCCTCGGCACGGAAGGCTTCGTGCTCGGCGCCGAAACGCAGGTCCAAGATCGGGGCTCCCGGGAAGTCGGCGGCACGAAACCTAGCCGTTGGGTCCTGAGCGCTCTGATGGCGGAGCAGGTGCGCGGTCAGCCCGGGACGGATGTGGAAGCGCCGTGCCGCGACGAGCAAGCATGCGACCATGGTCTTCGGAGCAGGCGCGCGGTCAGCCCGGGACCGATGTGGAAGCGCCGTGCCGCAACGAGCAAGCATGCAACCATGGTCTTCGGAGCAGGTGCGCGTTGGACTCGCACGCGTGCGACCGTGGGAACCGGGGGGAATCGTGGACGTCGACGGGGTTGCGCTGGTCACCGGCGCGAGCAGGGGGATCGGGCGGGCCGTCGCCCTGGAGCTGGCGACGCGGGGCTTCGACACGGTCGCGACGATGCGCGACCCGGCCGCAGGGGCGACCCTGGTCGAGGAGGCGGCGACCGCGAAGGGCGCGCTCCGGGTCGAGCGTCTCGACGTCACCGACGCCGAGATCGTGATGCCCGACGGCCTGCGCGTGATCGTGAACAACGCGGGCGTCGAGAGCGAGAACCTGCCGCTCGAGGTGATGCCCGTCGACTTCTGGCGCACGATCTTCGAGACGAACGTCGTCGGTCTCGTCGCCGCGACCCGAGCCGCGATCCCGAAGCTGCGGGACTCGGGCGGGGGAGTGATCTGCAACGTGACCTCGTCGTCGATCCTCGCGCCGGTGCCGTTCCTCGGTGCGTATCGGGCGAGCAAGGCCGCGGTGAGCGCGCTCGGCGAATCGCTCCAGACCGAGGTCGCGCAGTTCGGGATCCGGGTCGTCGAGATCATGCCGGGGCCGATCGTCACCGACATGCTCGAGGCGTCGGATCGACCGGCGGCCGCGATCGAGCACGAGCAGTACCGGGCGCAGGCCGAGCAGATGTGGGAGAGCCGGCAGGGGATCCGCAGCATGTACACGCCCGCCGGCGAGGCCGCCCGCCGTATCGTCGACGCGATCCTCGACGACGACGGACCGCTGCGCTACGGCTGCGACGACATGAGCGAGGGAATGCTCGACGGGTGGCGTTCGGTCGCCTCCGACGACGACTGGCTGCGCCCGATGTTCGGCGCGTTCGCCGTCGATCCCGCCTAGAGCGATCGGCCCCCACTTCCGCCAGTTCTGATCCGCCCGAACTGATCCGTCGCAATATTGCTTGACAGGCATATAGCTTTCAGGGCATATTAGGCGGGTGTTCGATGTGTTGGCGGAGCCGAATCGACGGCGCATCCTCGATCTGCTGCTCGTCGACGAGCGCGGGGTGGGGGATCTCGTGACCGAGCTGGGGATCAGCCAGCCCGGTGTGTCGAAGCACCTGCGGGTGCTGCGCGAGGCCGGCCTGGTCGAGGTGCGGGTCGTCGGCCCGCGGCGGGTCTACCGCTTGCGGCCCGAAGGATTCGCGGAGATCGAGGAGTGGCTCACGCCCTACCGCGCGGCGTGGCGCGACCGGCTCGACGCGCTCGACCGCCATCTCGACGACATGCCCGACTGAGATCGACGACCGCGAGGAGACCACACATGCTCGATGCCGACCTCGGCACCTTGGCCCGCGACGGCGAGACCGTCACGCTCACCTTCACGCGCCGGTTCGCCCATCCCCCGGAGAAGGTGTGGCGCGCGCTCACCGAGCCCGAGCACCTCGGCGCGTGGTTCCCCGACGAGATCGTCGGCGAGCGGCGCGCCGGCGCGCCCTTGCGGTTCATGCAGGCGCACGGCGACGGCTTCGACGGCGAGATGACGGTCTTCGACCCGCCGGCGGTGATGGAACTGCTCTGGGGAACCGACCGCCTGCGCTTCGAGCTGACGCCCGACGGCGCCGGCACCCTGCTCGTCTTCACCGACACGTTCGCAGAGCTCGGCAAGGCCGCGCGCGACGGTGCGGGGTGGCACGAGTGTCTCGGTCGTCTCGCCGACGAGCTCGATGGTGTTCCACAAGCCACGTGGGGCGAGGGCTGGCGCGAGATCAACGCCGTCTACGTGGACCGCCTCGGACCCGCGGCCGCGACGGTCGGCCCGCCCGAAGGGTGGGAGGAAGCGGCCCGGGCCGGCGGCTGACTCAGCGCCTCGCGACCACCACGATGTGCGCCGCCACCAGGAGCGCGGCAGCCATGCCGAGGATCGTCGCGGTGTACGGATGGTGAGCCGACATCACTCCGAAGCTCACGACGAGGCCGGCGACGAGCACCGCCACCTCGATCAGCTGCTCTCGACCGAGCCCCTTCATTCGGTGCCTCCCACGAATCAGCCACCGCGCCCAGAGTGTCGCAGACGGTCGGTCGGGCGTCGATGGCCGCTCGGTAGCTCATTCGACGGCGCCGGCTTCGCGGAGCGCGGCCACCTCGTCGGCGGTGAGGCCGAGGAGATCGTGCAGGACCCAGTCGTTGTCCTGGCCGAGCGTCGGGCCCGACCGCGTGTACCCGCCGGGCGCATCGGAGAGGCGGAACCCGTTGCGCTCGTAGAGCCCGGGCCCCATGAACGGGTGCTCGAGGGGGACGAAGTGCTCGCGTGCCACGACCTGCGGGTCGGAGTGCACGTCGCCGAAGTCGTTGACGGGCACGGCCTCGATCCCGAGTGCCTGCAGCGTCTCGGCCACATCGAGGCGCGTGCGCGAGCGGGTGAAGCCCGCGACCGCGGCCTCCACCTCGTCGACGCGCGCGCGGCGAGCGTCGAGGGTCGCGAGCGTCGGGTCGGTGATGCCGATCAGCGCGGCGAGGCGTTCCCATTCGGCGTCCGACCAGGTTGCGATGGCGACCCACCGGTCGCCGACGCCGTCTTCGTCGGCGCACGGGAACGCGCCGTGAGGCACGGCGTCTCGCGATCGGTTGCCGGCCCGCATGCCCACTACGCCGTCGAGCTCGAAGTCGAGGAGCCACGGCGACAGGCTCCACAGCGCGCTCTCGACCTGCGAGACGTCGAGGTACACGCCGCGACCGGTGCGCCGCCGATAGAGCAGGCCGGCGGCGAGCGCGCTCGCGACGTAGCGCGGCGCGAGGGAGTCGGTGATCGTGCCGTGCGGGCCGACCGGTTCGCGATCGGGCCAGCCGGTGAGCCAGTTCCAGCCCGACAGCGCCGAACCCTGGCCGCCGAATCCGGGGTAGTCCTTGTGTGGGCCGGTCTGGCCGTTGAGGCACGCGCTCACCATCACGAGGTCGGGCTTGATCGCGGCCAGCGCGTCGTAGTCGAGCCCGAAGCCCTTCATGGCCCGCGGCGCGAAGTTCTCGGCGACGGCGTCGGCCCACTCGGTGACCAGGCGGGTGACGAGCGCGACGGCCTCGGGGTGTTTGAGGTTGAAGGTGACGTTGCGCTTGCCGACGTTGAGCCCGTCGTACATCGTCGCGCCCTCGAGCCCGTGCGGGTTCTTCGGCCCGAGCGCATACACGCGCAGGAAGTCGGGCCGCGTCTTGGACTCCACGCGGAGCACCGTCGCACCGTGCTCGGCGAAGTACCGCGTTGCGATCGGGCCCGCGGCTCCCGATCCGAACTCGAGGATGCGCACGCCGTCCCACGCGCCCGTGCCGGAGTCGGTGCCGCCGGTCGCGCGCGCCGGGGGCGCGGCGGGCGCGACCGATCCGACGCGTGCGGGCCCCGACGGCCGCGCCGGCGACGCTTCGCCGTCGGCGCTGCGCACCACCACGAACGAGCGGGGGAACCGCGCGATCTCGCCGACGGGCCCGAAGAACCCGCGCGACGCCAGCTGCTCGCTCGCGTACACCTCGGGGGGTGAGTTCGCGGGCGCGAGCATGAGGTTCGTCTCGCACGCGATCTCGTAGAGCTCGCGCATCGTGTGCCGGGCGAAGTACGCGGCGACGGGTTCCTCGATCGCCGCGAGCTCTTCGTCGGTCGCGGTCGCGGGGCTGAACTCCGACCAGTCGCGATCGTTGAGCGCGGGTGTGCCGAGGCCGTCGGCATCGATCAATCGGGTCAACGTTTGCAGGGAGGGAACCCGTGCCTTGCCGCCGCGCAGGCCGTAGGAGACGAAGCCGTCGAGCGTCGGCCAGATCTCGCGGGTGCGGCCGATGTTCGCGCCCCGGCGCGAGCCGCGGAACCCGGTGCGCGGGAACGCCGCCGGTGTCGTCATGTTCGCGACGAACACGACCTCCTGCATCGACACGTCGACGTCTTGCGGTCGTCCGGAAGCGAGGGCGCTCAGCGCCGCGAACGCGATCTCCGCGCCGGCGTGCGCGTACGCCGTAGGTTCGGCCGCGCGCACCGGCGCGCGATCGGGGTCGCCGGTGCAGTACATGTTGCCGCTCGCGGCGATCACGCCGAGGTCGCTCGCCCTCCATGTCGAACGCTCGCCCGTCGCGCCGAACGGTGTGACGGCGACCCAGACGCACTCGCCCGCGTCGTCGCGGCGGGGGAGCGGCACGCCGGCGGCGCCGGGCTCGACGAGCACGACGTGCGCGCCCGCGAGTGCGGCGGCCACCGCCGCGCCGTCGTCGACCGTGACGATCGTCTTGCCCGCGTTCCACGCCAGCGCGGCCGAGGGTCGCGCCGCCAGCGGGTCGCCGCCGGGTCCGGTCAACCGGCGGACGTCGGCACCGAGATCGGCGAGCACGCGGCCCGCGCGGGCGACCGGTTCGAGCCCGCACTCCACCACTTCGAGCCCCGCGAGCAGCGCCTCGGGCATGCGTTCCCCCGTGTCCGGCGCCGCCTGGAGTGCGCGCCCATGAATATGACGTGAGTGTCAGTCTAGAATCGGCCATCGGGCGCGAACGGCGGGCCGCCGCCGTTGCAGCCGTCTACCCGTCTCCGGAAGAGAGGCCAGGCGCAATGTCGCACCTTCGGATCGTCGACGCCGACTGCCACATCCTCGAGCCACCCGACATCTGGACCAACTGGCTCGGGTCGAAGTGGCAGGAGAAGGCGCCCCGCCTCGTGAAGGACATGGACGGCGGGGACGCGTGGCTCACCGCCGTCGGCGGCGACCCCGACCCGATCGGGCTCGTGTCGACGCCGGGGATGCCCTTCGACAAGTTCCGCTGGTTCGGCGTCACCTACGACGAGGCCCGCACCGGTTGCTACAACGGCGCCGAGCGGCTCAAGGACATGGACATCGACGGCGTTGACGCGGAGATCCTGTTCCCCCCGCAGCGCACGATGAGCCACTTCCTGGGCGACGACGACGACGACTTCGTGCTCGCGGGCGTCGAGGCCTACAACAACTTCCTGTTCGAGGAGTTCTGCGCTGCCGACCCGAACCGGCTCGTCGGACTCGCGCAGATCCCGTCGCTGGGGATCGACGTCGCGGTGGACTCGCTGCGCAAGGCCAAGGCGCGCGGCGCGAAGGGCGTGCTCATCTCGAACTGGCCGGCCGGGAGCGGGAGCCTGTCGCGCGACGACGACGCGTTCTGGGCCGCGGCGGTCGACGAGGGCATGCCCGTGTCGATCCACATCAACATCATCTCCCGGGCGCAGCGCGCGTCGGGTCGCAAGGCGGCCGCGAAGTCGGGCAACGCGCTCTACGACATGCGCAGCGAAGCGACCCGCGCCAAGGCGATCGGCGGCATGAGCCACGTGTTCTCGATGGCCGCGGGCAACATCACGTCGATGCTGTTCACCGGTGTGTTCGACCGGTTCCCCGAGCTCCAGGTTTGCTGGATCGAGACGGGTGTCGGCTGGTTGCCGCACTTCATCGAGTGCCTCGACGACCGCTACTGGCGCAACCGGTCGTGGGGTCAGCTGCCGATCCAGGAACCGCCGTCGTTCTACTGGTACCGCAACAACGCGGCGACGTTCATCACCGACCGGTCGGGCATCGACCTGCGGCACCGGGTCGGCGTCGACAACATGATGTGGTCCTCCGACTACCCGCACCACGGCAACGACTGGCCCTACTCGCGCAAGGTGATCGAAGAGACGATGGGCGCGATCCCGGCCGACGAGAAGGCCAGGATCGTCGGTGGGAACGCACAGCGGATCTGGGGCCTGTAGCGCGTTCGGTCTCGGTTGGATGTGGAGGGACGCGGCCTACGACGGGTCGAGGTCGACCTCGACGCCGTGGTCCTGCGCGCGCCGGATGGCGTCGAGGGTGAAGCGCTGCAACGTGCGCTGGTGCACGTAGTTGAGGACGCGGTCGATCGCGGGGATGAGCTTGCCCGCGCTCGCGCTCAGCTTGATCTGCACGGCGTCGAGCAGCTCGGGCTGCCAGTCGGGACGGGTGCGCCCGGCGAGCATGTCGATCACCTCACGCTGGAGCACCTGGAAGTTGCGCACGTAGATCGTGCCCAGCTCCACGAGCACCTCGGCGGGCATGCCGATGCGCTGGAGCTCGACGAGCGCGTCGAGCAGGACGAGATCGGTCTCGTCGTACGCGTCGCGGCCGAACTCGACGGGGTCGGGGAGCAGGTCGACGGCCCGGATCCGTTCGACCAGCTCGGGCGCGACGCCGGAGCGCTCGATCAGCTCGTCGAGCGTGTAGGTGCGGCCCGAGCCGGAGAAGAGGTCGTCGATGCCCGGTCGGTTGGTCTCCACGATGGCCCGGATCGCCGCGAGCGAGAAGCGACGCTCCTGGAGCTCCCGGATCCGGCGCAGCCGGTCGAGGTGCCGGCTCCCGTAGAGGCGGTGGCGCCCGGCCGGGGTGGGCGCCGGCATGAGGCCCTCCCGGGCGTAATAGCGGATCGTGTCGACGGTGATCCCGGCCTCACGGGCCAGATCGTCGATGCGCCAGCCGTCGTCGGCCATCCGGTTCCCCCCGGGATTCCCTCGGCAGATCTTGACACCCCCCATGCTGGGAGTGTTTACTCACAGTGTCACAACTGCTAGTGTTGTGACATTCGGAGAACGTGGTCCTTTATGATCGACTCACAGAGCCGAAAGTGAAGGAGCAGGGGCTCACGTCGAAGGTAGCACCGAGGAGGCGGCGATGACCGCGATGAATTGGCTCGCAACCCAATTGGTCTGGGAGCAGCGCCTCGTCGAGCTGCGTTCCGGCGACCGCCCGGCGAAGGTGGGCACGGTGAAGCAGGCCCTCGACGCGCGCGCCGCGAAGAAGGCCGCCTGAGCGGTTGATGCCACGTCGGCGTGAAGCCGGCGTCAGGCGAGCGGCGGGATCCCGGCCATCGCGCGGAAGTCGTCGGTCGTGTTCGTCACCGGGAACGCCTCGTCGGGAACGGCGAGGCCGAGCCGTTCGCAGATCGGATCCCAGCCGTCCCCGGCCGTCCATTCGAGCAACCGGCTCGCGGGCACCTCTGCTCGTACCGCCGCGTTGTGGCGCTCGAAGGCGTCGATCATCGCGGTTTGGTCGTCGAACCGGTCGCTGAAGCGGTCGCGGAGCAGCTTGCGCACCGAGCTCATCCAGGGCTGAAGCTCGGGCGGCGTGTTGTCGAACATGAGGAAGATCGTGTTCGTCGCGCTGCAGTACCACGACTCCGGATCCCGCACCGACAGCAGGATCAGGGCATCGGGATTCGCGGCCGCGATCTCGCGCCAGAACGCGCCTCCCGGCCAGTCGACGATCGAGCGGTAGCCCGAGAGCAACGCCGACCAGTCGACGGGGTGGCCCTCGATCGCGTCCGTCCAGACCGGAATCTGTACCGGATCGCCGAGGATCTCGACCATGTGGTGGCACGGTCCGCCGAGCAACTGCTCCAGCGCGACCTTCAGTGAATGCGTGCCGGTACGGCCGACGCCGGCACCAACGACCTTCAGCTGCATCTCGAAACCCCCCGTTTTCGCACCGCGGCGCGCAAGCTAGCAGCCGGCAGCAGACGGTCCTAGGCGCGCACCCACCGCGGGAGCGACACGTCTTCCACTTGCTGGTAGACGACGCGTACCGGTTCGCCGATACGGATCGTCGCAGGGTCGATCTCGTTGATCGCGCCGGTGGCCGACGCGAGCAGGTTGCCCACGAAGCGGATCTCGGGACGCTCTTCGAGCGCCACGACGATCACGTTGTACGGCGCGAGCGCCGAGTACGCGGGCAGCAGCGGGGGATGCGGCACGATGAACGACCAGATCGTGCCCCGGCCCGAGGTCGGTTCCCACCGCACCTCGGTGGAGCGGCACACGGGGCACATCGGGCGCGGTGGCATCCGCCACGCACCGCACGCACCGCACGCCTGCACCAACAGCTCGCCGCGCGCGGTGCCGGCCCAGAACCCGGCCGCCGTGGGCTCCGACAGATCGGGGAGGAGGAAGCCGCTCTGGATACTCACGGCTCTCCCGTGAAGAGGATGGCGCTGGTGGGGACGCCTTCGCCGCTCGTGACGAGCGACACGTCGGCGCCTTCGACCTGGCACGTCGAGGTGCCGCGGATCTGGCGGACACCTTCGAGCACGAGGTTGAAGCCGTGCACGTACGCCTCCGACATGCCGCCGCCCGACGTGTTGGTGGGGAGCCGGCCGTTCGGCCACTCGAGCGCGCCGTCGTCGGTGAACGCCGCGCCCTCGCCGCGCCCGCAGAAGCCGTAGCCCTCGAGCGAGAGCGGGATCAACGGGCTGAACGCGTCGTAGAGCTGCGCGACCTTCACGTCGGCCGGGCCGACGTCGGCGTTCGCGTAGAGGCGCCGCGCCGCGCTCCACGCGGGGCCGCGGAGTGGATCGTCGCAGAAGAAGTTGGTCATGGTCTGGTGTTGCGGCGGCAGCCCTTGTGCGAACGAGTGGATGAACGCGGGCGTGGTCTTCAGGTCGCGCGCCCGCTCGGCCGACGTGAGCACCACCGCGAGCGCGCCGTCGGTCTCGAGGCAGTTGTCGGGGCGGCAGAGCGGCTCCGAGATCCACGGCTCGTTCATGTACGACTCGCGCGTCATCGGTTTGTGGCCCATCATCGCGACGGGGTTCCGCGCGGCGTGCTTGCGGAAGGCGATCGCGACGTTCGCGAGGTGATCGCGCGTCGCGCCGAACTCGTGCATGTACCGGCGGGTGAGCATCGCGATCTCGTCGACCGGGCGGATCATCCCCCAGGGCCGGCTCCACTGCTGGCTGTCGACGAGCCGGGCGTCGGCCTGCGCCCACGGCCGGCTCGA
Source organism: Actinomycetota bacterium (assembly GCA_036787815.1). Taxonomy (GTDB): domain Bacteria; phylum Actinomycetota; class Acidimicrobiia; order IMCC26256; family PALSA-610; genus DATBAK01. Next base: position 8,097 of record DAIQOP010000044.1, on the reverse strand, counting down.
CGGGTCGGCGCGCTTACGGGCCCGCCACGCGACCGCGACCTCGCACTGGCCGGTCGCGATCGCCATCGCGGCTTGGCCGACCGTGCCGCAGCCGGCGCCGCCGCCGTAGCCGACCTGCGTGAAGAACGTGATGTCGCCGAGGCCCACGTTGCGGGCGACGTCGACCTCGCGGTTCAACTCCATCGTGTACGACGCGAGACCGTCGACGTCGGACGGCGCGATGCCCGCGTCGTCGAGGGCCATCGAGATCGCCTGGCACGCGAGCGACAGCTCCGTGTCGGGCAGCCCCTTGCCGTACGCCGTCTGCCCGATGCCCACCACCGCGGTACGGCCTCGGATCGTCACCTCGGACCTACCAAACGGTGCCTTCTCGCTCGCTGGCGCTCGCTGGCGAGCTCGACGCTCGCTTCGCTCCCGCCTTCGCCGCGTGGGATTGAGCCATCACCAACCCTTGAATTCGCTGGGGCGACGTTCCATGAAGCTGGCGACGCCTTCCTTGGAGTCGAGGGTCTGCACGTTCATCTCCACCAGCATCGCCTCGGTGACGAGCAGCGTGCGCCGGTCGACGTCGATCGCGTCGTTCAACAACTGCTTCGACCATCCGATGGCCTTGGTGGGGCCCGACGCGAGGCGTGTCGCCCATTCGCGCGTGGTCGCTTCGAGCTCCGCGGCGGGAACGACCTTGTTCACGATGCCGATGCGCTCGGCGTCTGCCGCGCCGAGGTCGTCGCCGAAGAACACGAGCTCCTTCGCCTTGTGCAAACCGACGAGCCGCGGCAGCAGGTAGGCGACCCCGCCGTCGGGGATGAGGCCGCGACGCACGAACACGTGGATCAAGCGGGCGGTGTCGGCTGCGACGACGAGATCCGCCGCCAGCGCGAGCATCACACCGCCGCCGGCTGCGGTGCCGTTGAGCGAGCAGAGCACCGGCTTCTGGCAGTCCTGGATCGCCTCCATGAGCCGCTGGAATCCGGTGCGCATCATGTTCACGGCCGTGCCGACGACCATCTCGGGCGCACCCTCGGGCTTGGGAGCCGCGGGCGGACGCGTGCGCAGATCGGCGCCGGTGCAGAAGTGCTTCTCGCCCGCGGCGGTGATGACGACGGCGCGCACCTCGAGGTTGCTGTGCGCATCGAGGAAGAGCTCGATCAACCGGTCCCGCACGTAATAGGGGATCGCGTTCCCCGCGTCGGCGCGGTTGATCGTGAGCCACAACACGCCATCCTCGATGCGCGACAGCAGCTCGGTGTCCACGTCTTCTGTGCTCATGCGGCTCCAACCTCCGGCATGCCCCCGCCTCCGGTCTGCGCCTGGCCCCTCACTTGCGCACCACCAATGCGTCGAGGGCGACGACGCCGCGGGAGCGGACGACGAGCGGGTTCACGTCGAGCTCGGCCACGTCGTCGGCGAGGTCGAGCGCGAGGCGCTGCACCTTCATGATCGTGTCGACGAGTGCCTGCTCGTCGACGGGCTTCGCGCCCCGCACGCCGCGCAGCACCGCCGCGCCCTGCAACTCGTCGACCATGTGTTGAGCCTCGTCTCGATGGAAGGGAGGAACGCGGAAGGTGACGTCGTGCAGCACCTCGACGAAGATACCGCCGAGGCCGACGGTGACCACCGGACCGAACAGCGCGTCGTTCGAGATGCCGACCAGTGTCTCCACGCCGCCGCTCACCATCTCGCTCACGATCACGCCTTCGATGCGCGCCGTGCGGTCGGCCCGCTTGGCCTTGGCGAGCAGCTCGGCGTACGCGGCGCGCGCCTCCTTGGGCGAACCGACACCGACCTTCACCACCCCGGCGTCGCTCTTGTGGAGGAGGTCGGGTGACGCGACCTTCATCACCACCGGGAACCCGGTCGCCTTGGCGGCCTTCACCGCCTCGGCCTCCGATTGGCACAGCACGTCGTGGGTGGTCTTGATGCCGTACGCGCGCAGCACCTGCTTGCTCGCGTACTCGCTCAGTGCCGTGCCGGGCGCCGCCTTCGCGAGGATCGCCCGCGCCTTCTTGGCTGCGGGGAGCGGTGTGGTCGGCGCGTCGTCGAACGGCGATTCGTAGCGATCGACGAAGGCCCAGTAGTCGAGGTACGCGCGTACCGCCCGCACGCAGTTCGCGAAGGTGCGGAACACCGGGATGCGGCTCTGGAGCAGCCCGTCGACGTAGGCGGGCTCGTTGCCGACCGGTGAGCCCCACACCACGAAGATCGGTTTGTCGGTCGACTCGCTCACCGCGACGAGATCGCGCACCATCGGCGCGCTCATCGACTCGAGCGCACCGGTGATCGGCACGATCAACACGTCGACGTTCTTGTCGGCGACGATCGCGTCGAGGATCTTGCGCCCCGCCGGCGTCATCACCGGCGGGCCGCCGCAGTCGACCGGGTTCGACACGCGGAGGTACGACGGGATGAGGCCGTCGTGCAACACCTTCTGGGTCTTCTTCGTGAGCTCGGGGATCCGCAGCCCCGCGGCCGAGGCCATGTCGGCCATGTGCGCGCCGGTACCCCCGGAGATCGCGTACACGCACACGCCATCGCCCTTGGGGCGTTGCGTGCGGGCGAAGGTGGCGGAGACGTCGAGCAACTCGTCGAGACCGTCGACACGGGTGACGCCGAACTGCCGGAACACCGCAGACGTGACCGCGTCGGAACCGGTGAGGTGGCCGGTGTGCGACTGCGCCATGGACGCGCCCGCGTCGGTCTTGCCCACCTTCACGATCACGATCGGCTTGCGGAGCTTGGCCGCGTGATCGGCGGCGAGCATGAGCGAGCGCCCGTCCTTGAAGCCTTCGATGTAGGCCGCGACCACCCCGACCTCGGGCTGGTCGGCGAAGTAGCGGGCCCAGTCGGCGAACTCGAGATCGACCTCGTTGCCGGTGGGCGCCCAGTGCGAGAGCCGGATCCCGATCTCCTGGCCCTGGAAGATCGGCCGGCCCTGATGCCCGCTCTGCGTCACGAGCGCGATCGCCGGTCCGGTGAGATCGGTGCGGAAGTCGGAGAAGGCGTTGAGGTTGGTGTTGGGGCCGAGCAGGCGGGTGTCGCCGCTCGAGGCGAGACCGGTGAGCCGCGCTTCGAGCGCCTCGCCCGCGGGTCCGATCTCGGAGAAGCCGGCGGAGAAGATCACCGCGAACTTCGCCTTCTTGTGCACCGCCTCCTCGAAGTTGTCGACCACGCGTTCGGCGCCCGTGAGCAGTACCGCGAGGTCGATGTCGCCGGGCACGTCGGCGATTGACGCGAACGTGGGCACCCCGCGCACCTCGGGGTAGGAGGGCGTGACCGGGTAGAACGCGGCACCGTTGGCGTCGGCGAACGCCTTGATGCGCGCGGTCATGAGCGAGTTCGGCTTGCGCGACGCGTCGGACGCGCCGACGACGGCCACCGACCGGGGGTGCAGGAAGACGTCGAGGTCGACGTCGCGCAGGGCGAGCGGTCGACCCGACACGTCTCGGGGCAGGTCGGTCGGGCTGGGCATGGCGCGGCTCCGGGAAGCGGTCGTGCGATCGGAAAAGGCCCGCCAGTATGACGCGGCCGTCAGGTTGGGGGCGAGGCCGGAGGTAGTGTCGGCGCCGACCTGATCCGGGCGAGGCGCGGGAGGACTGCTGTGCGTTCCGTCGCGATCGTCGGCATGTCGCTCGCCGGGCTGCGGGCGGCGGAGACGCTGCGGCGCGCGGGGTTCGACGGGCGCATCAGCGCGATCGGTGCCGAGCCGCACCTGCCGTACGACCGGCCACCGCTCTCGAAGGAGCTCCTGTCGGGCAAGTGGGAGCCCGACGGAGTGGTCCTGCGCAAGCAGGGAGTCGACGACCTCGACCTCGACTGGAGGTTGGGGCGGCGCGCCGTCGCGCTCGATCTGGCTGACCGCAAGGTAGAGCTCGAGGGTGGAGAGTTCGTCGACTTCGACGGGCTCGTGATCGCGACCGGCTCGGAACCTCGGCGACTGCCCACGCCCGCGAGCGGTCGCGAGCTCGAAGGTGTGCACGTGTTGCGCACGCTCGACGACGCGTTGGCGATTCGGGCTCGGCTCGACGCGCGACCGCGTGTGGTGGTGATCGGCGCGGGGTTCATCGGCGCCGAGGTGGCGGCCACGTGTCGAGGCCGCGATCTCGACGTCACCGTGCTCGAAGCGTTGCCTCAACCGATGGTTCGCGGCCTCGGGCCGTCGATCGGTGCGGTCTGCGCCGCGCTCCACCGGGATCACGGTGTCGACCTCCGGCTCGGGGTTTCGGTCGAGGCGATCGAAGGCGCAGGGCGGGTCGAGCGCGTTCGCCTGGCCGGCGGGGAGCTCATCGAGGCCGATCTCGTCGTCGTCGGCATCGGGGTGACCCCCGCGACGAGTTGGCTCGAGGGCAGCGGTCTCGCGATCTCCGACGGTGTGGTGTGCGACGAGACGTGCCTTGCCGCGCCGGGCGTCGTCGTGGCCGGTGACGCGGCCCGCTGGCCGAACCCGCTGTTCGACGGCGAGTCGATGCGGCTGGAGCACTGGACCAACGCGACCGAGCAGGGTGTGGCCGCGGCGGAGCGGCTGCTCGTGGGTGACGGAACGGCGGCGGCGTTCGCGCCGGTGCCGTTCGTGTGGTCCGATCAGTACGACGTCAAGATTCAGAGCGTCGGGCGCTTCAATGCCGGCGACGAGCTGCACGTCGCGCACGGAACCCTCGACGAACGGCGTTTCGTCGCGCTGTTCGGTCGTGCCGGGCGGCTCGTGGGCGCGCTCGGTTTCGGCCGTCCCCGCCCCGTCATGCAGTATCGGCGCATGATCTCGGAGCGGCGATCGTTCGCCGACGCGCTCGAGCACGCGGCACTCGGTTGAGCGAGACGATGGCCGAACCCGCGTCCGACCCCGCCGCGTCCGACCCCCGGCCGCCGCTGATCACCCCGCGATTCCTGCTCATCGTCGCGTCGGGGCTGGCGTACTTCTTCGCGCTCGCGATGCTCACCCCGGTGCTGCCGCTGTACGTGAAGGGGCGGTTGCACGGGAACGGCGTCGCGGTCGGCATCGGTGTCGGCGCGTTCGCGGTGGGCGCGGTGGCGCTCCGGCCGTTCGCCGGGAGGTTGGGGGATCGAGCCGGCCGGCGGTGGCTCGTGATCGGCGGCGCCGTGATCGTCTCGATCTCGATCGCGTCGTACGGGTTGATCGACTCGCTCGCCTGGCTCGTGGTCGCGAGGTTCGTGACCGGCATCGGCGAAGCGGCGTTCTTCGTGGGCGCGGCGACGATGATCACCGATCTCGCGCCGGTCGAGCGACGCGGCGAGGCGGTCTCCTACTGGTCGATCGCGGTGTACGGCGGTCTCGCGTTCGGCCCCGCGCTCGGCGAGGTCGTGCTGGGCGACCACCGCTACGTGCTCACGTGGCTGGTGTCGAGTGGGCTCGCGCTGGTCGCGGCGATCGTCGGTTGCACCCTCAGCGAGACGGGGACGCGCGTGCCGGCGGGCGAGCGGAACCCCGACGCGGCGAAGCAGAAGCTGCTGCATCCGGCGGCCATCCGGCCGGGCATCGTGCTGATGCTGGGCCTGATCGGCCTCGCGGGGTTCAGCACGTTCGTGTCGCTGTACGCACGACGCGAGCTCCATCTCGGCGGAGCCGGGATGATCTTCCTGGTCTACGGCGTGTGCATCCTCATCGTCCGCGTCTTCGGCGCGCGCCTGCCCGACCGCCTCGGCCCGATCCGTGCGGGTACATACGCGTTGGTGCTGGGTGCCGTCGGCCTCGCGGTGATCTCGGCGGTGCACTCGGTCGCCGGTCTCATCGTCGGCACGATGATCTTCGCGGGTGGGATGTCGCTGCTGTATCCGGCGCTCCTCGTGATGGCCCTCGCCGGCGTGGCCGACCACGAACGGGGGGCGGTGGTCGGCACGTTCTCGAGCTTCTTCGATCTGTCGCAGGGTCTCGGCGCGCTGATCTGCGGTGTAGCCCAGCAGATGCTCGGGTACCGCGCCGCGTTCGCGACGGGAGCCGTGCTTGCCGCCTTCGGATGTGTGGTGCTGCGCGCCGGCGCGGCACGCCGGCGATCCGTCGGCGTCGCCGCCGAACCCACACCCGCGTAGGTCGCAGCCGTGGCCTCGCTCCTCGTCACGAACGACTTCCCGCCCAAGGTGGGTGGGATCCAGTCGTACCTCTCGGAGCTCTGGCAACGGCTGCCGCCCGAAGAGACGACGGTGCTCACCACACCGCACCCCCACGCCGCGGAGTTCGACGCGAGCCTCGCCTTCCGCGTGGAGCGGGTGCAGAGCAAGGTGCTCTGGCCGTCGCGCGCGGTCTCGCGCCGGGTCGACGCGTTGGCCCGCGAGGTGGGCGCCGACGTGATCTTCGTCGACCCGATGCTCCCGCTCGGGTTGATCGGCCCGCGTCTGCGCGGCGCGCCCTACATCGTGATCGCGCACGGCGCGGAGATCACGGTGCCGGGCCGGCTGCCGGGATCGGCGGCGCTCGGGCGTCGGGTGCTGCGAGGCGCGGCCGGCGTGGTCGCGGCGGGGGAGTACGCGGCCGACGCGTGTGTCCGCACCGCGCGGCGACCGGTGCCGCGCGTCGTCATCCCGCCGGGTGTCGACCCGGCGCGCTTCCACCCGATCGATCCGGCCGAGCGCGCCGACGTGCGGCGCCGGTACCGGCTCGATCCCGAGCGCCCGCTCGTCCTCGGGCTGAGCCGCCTCGTACCGCGCAAGGGCTTCGATGTGCTGATCCGCGCGCTGGCCGGCCTCGACGACTCCGTCCAGCTCGCGATCGCGGGCGGCGGGCGCGACGAGCGCCGGCTCATGGACCTCGCGGTCTCGCACCAGGTGCACCCGCGAGTGCGGTTCCTCGGCCGCGTTGCCGACGAGGAGATCGCGCCGCTCTACGCGTCGGCCGACGTGTTCTCGATGCTCTGCCGCGATCGGTGGGGTGGACTCGAAGCGGAAGGCTTCGGCATCGTGTTCGTGGAGGCCGCGGCGTGCGGGGTGCCGTCGGTCGCGGGACGCAGCGGCGGGTCGCACGAGGCGGTCGTCGACGGCGAGACCGGGTACGTCGTGGAGCCGCGCGACGTGGAGTCGGTTCGTGCCGCGCTCGCCCGCCTGCTCGGCGACGACACGCTGCGGGCCCGATTCGGTGCCGCGGCGCGCGAGCGGGCGGTGCGCGAGCTCTCCTACGACGTGCTCACCGAGCGGCTGCTCCCGCTCACCCGCGGTCACCTCGACGGTCTGGGCCTCGGTGGCTCGCCGCGCCGACGTCGCTAGCCTCGTGCCCGTGCCAGGGGAGCCGTCGTCCGAGGGTCAGCGGTCCGAGCGTCCGCGTCGACGGGACCGGATTGTGGCGTGGTCGTGGGCCACGACCGCGCTGTTCGCGGTCTCGGCGCTCGCGGTGACATTCGGTGCATCGAGCCTCGAGGGCGTCACGATCGTCATCAGCCTCGCGCTGTTCGCGGCGTCGCTGGGTGTCTGGGCCTACTCGTTCGGGCTCGCGGTCGTGCGCAGCTCACGCGGCGACGAGATCAGCGTGCCCACCCTGTTCTTCCTGTCGTCGGGCTCTGCACCCACCCCGGTGCGTCGTCAGCTGATGGGTTCGCTCGCGGCGTCGGTCGTCATCGCGGTCGCGACCGTGAAGGCGAACCCGTTCAGCGCGCTCGTGCCGATGCTCGCGCTCGGCCTCGCCGGGTTGTGGGCCGCGCGGCACGGCACGTTCCCACCCCGCCGACCCGCTGCCCGTCCGGGCGCGCCGCGTGCGTCGGGCCCCCGTCCACCGGTTCGATCGTCGTCCCCCAGGAGGTCCGATGGCCGACCAGGCCAGTGAGCGCATTCGCATCGAGGCGCCGGCCGACCGCTGCTTCGACGTGGCGGTCGACTTCGAGTCGTATCCCGAGTGGGCGAAAGACGTGAAGAGCGCGACCGTGCTCGAGTTCGACGACGAAGGCCGGGGCACGAGGGTCGAGTTCCGAGCCGCCGCGCTCGGACGGAGCGTGCGCTACGTGCTCGGGTACGACTACTCCGAGGCCCCGTCGTCGTTCTCGTGGCACTTCGTCGAGGGCGACATGTTGCGCCGGCTCGACGGCACGTACCGCTTCGAAGCAGAGCCCGACGGCTCGACCCGCGTCCACTACGACCTCACCGTCGAGGTGGCGGTACCGC
>DAIQOP010000043.1:0-18967 GCA_036787815.1 Actinomycetota bacterium | reverse complement strand
CTGCGATTCCGGTTGCCGCCACTGCCCCTTCGTCGGATGAGGATCGTCAGTCGACCCGGCCGACCACCAATGCAGCGAGGTCGGCGGTGCTCACGGGCTCGGAGAAGTAGAAGCCCTGCGCGGCCTCGCAACCCAGTGCCTTCAGTGTCGCGAGCTGCTCCGCCGTCTCCACGCCTTCGGCGACCGCGAGCAGGCCGAGCGCGCGGGAGACGCCGAGAGCGCTCGCCACGATGGCTTCGTCGCAGGGATCGGAACCGAGCCCCTCGACGATGCTGCGGTCGATCTTGAGCGTGTCGAATGGGAGATGCTTCAGGTACGCGAGCGAGGAGTACCCGGTTCCGAAGTCGTCGACGGCGATGCGCACGCCGAGGGCCCGCAGCTCACCGAGCACGCGATCGATGGCGCCGAGGTCGTCGGCGAACACGCTCTCGGTCATTTCGACGGTCAGCCGGCCCGGCGCGATCTCGAAGCGGGCGAGCGCGGCGGCCACGGTTTCCACGAGGCCCGGAACGCGAAGCTGCTTCACCGACACGTTGACCGAGAGGCCCAGCTCCGCGAGCTTCGGGTCGGAGTCCGACAAGCGCCGCAGCGCCGTGCACGCGGAGGTGACCACCCAAGCGCCGATGTCGACGATGAGACCGGTGTCCTCCGCCAACGGGATGAAGTCGGTCGGACCGATCAATCCGCGCTGCGGATGCCGCCAGCGGATCAACGCCTCCGCGCCGACGATCGCGTCGTCGGCCAGCCTCACGATCGGCTGGTACCGGAGCTCGAACTCGTCGCGCTCGAGCGCTCGGTGCAGGTCGCTCGCGAGCGCGAACCGCGCGTTGGTGCGCGTGCGCATCTCGGAGTTGAAGAACTCGACTCCCGCACCCGCGCGGTTTCGCTTGGCGTGAGCCAGCGCGATGTCGGCGTTGCGCAACAGCAGCCGTGGAGCCGCAGACGCCGCGTCGACCGCGACGCCGAAACCCGCGCGTACGAACAACTCCACGTCGCCCGACCGGACGGGTTGCAGCAGCGCCACTCGGGCGCGCTCGACGAAGGCGGCGGCGGCCTGCTCGCCCGTGGCGGCGGAGCCGATGACGACGAACTCGTCGCTTCCGGTTCTCGCCACCGACGCTCCGTCCCGCGACGCGTGCGACAACCTCTCGGATACGGCGCGGAGCACGACGTCGCCGACGTCGTGCCCGTGCGTGTCGTTGATCAGGGTGAAGTCGTCGAGGTCGAGGGCAGTCACGACGACCGCATGCCCCGCGGCCGATGCCCGGGTGCGGGCTTCCTCGACGAGATCGCAGAGAGCCGCGCGATTCGGCAACCCGGTCAGCGCGTCGTGCCGGCCGACGTGCACGAGTTGTGCCTCGGCGCGCTTGCGTTCGGTGATGTCGCGCACGATCCCTTCGACCGCGACCACGTCGCCGGCATCGTCACGAACGAACGTCAGCTGCTCGTTGACCCAGGCGACCGAGCCGTCCTTGCGGCGCACTTCGACATCGAGCGGTGCCGTCATGCCACCGTCGCGTAGCAGCGTCTCGATCTCGACCACGTGCTCGGCCGCGATGAGGCTCGTCGTCAGGCTCGGGTCCGCGTAGAGATCCTCCGGCGTGAAGCCCGTGATCGCGAGCGACGACGGGCTGACGTACTCGAAGTGCGGTTCGGGCAACACCGCGATGCGGAAGATGAGATCTCGCGCGTTCTCGGCGAGCAGACGGAACCGCCGCTCGCTCGTGCGGAGGGCCTCGTCGGCCGCGCGCCGCTCGGTGACGTCCTGCACGACCCCGAGGACGCGCACGGGTTCGCCACGCTCGTCGCACTCGGGGTCGGCCCACGCGCGGAGCCATCGGACCGACCCGTCGGGATCCACGATCCGGTAGTGGATGTCGTACGAGCGGTGATCATCGAGCGCGCGTTCGAGCGCGTCGTGTACCCGTTCGTCATCGTCGGGGTGCACCATCGCGAAGAACGACTCGACGGTGATCGGCGTCCCGGCGGCGGGCCCGAGCACCCGCACGCATTCGGGAGAGCATCGCAGCGACGTCGGTTCCGCCGTCTCGTAGATCCAGCTGCCGGTCCTACTCGAGCGCTCGGCCCGCTCCAGGAGCTCGCGCGCTTCGTCCAGCGCGACGCGGTTGGCGTGGAGCAACGACTCGGTCGTCTTCGACTCGCCGATGTCGCGGGCGACCATCAACGCGCCGATCACGCGCCCCGTCGAGTCGCGCACTCCCGAGACCGCGACCGAGACGTCGAGGCGGGTTCGATCGCGACGCGTACGGATCGACTCGAACCGACCGACCCGGTCGCCGCGAATCACCGAACGCAGCACCTGGAGGATCTCGCCGGCCCGATCGGCCGGCACGATCAGCGAGAGTCGTTGCCCGATCGCCTCGGTCGCCGTGAAGCCGTGCATCCGCTCGGCACCGGCGCTCCAACTCAGGATCGTGCCGTCGAGGCCGGTCGTGACGATCGCGTCGTCGGTCGACTCGACGAGCGCGGCGTACCACGGCGCGACGTCGACCTCGAACCGCTCGCGCCGACCGAGGATCGCGGTCAACGGCACAGGACCGCACCGGAAGATGTCACGCCGGCCGAACGTTGCATTGCATCGCGCTCGTCCTCTCGGAAGTCGGCAACCTCGCCGGGGTCTCGAGAGAGGCTCTGTGCAATGCTTTCGTCACACCGCCCACGCTTCTTGAGCCGGGCAGCCCCTGACGTGAGCGTCAGGAACGGGCGGCGAGTGCGAGACGTACGCACCACAGTCGAGCGCAGGGAGATCGAGAGATCGGGCGTACCGTGGGGAGGCGCAAGATGAGGCGCAATATGTCGAGAGAATCGCTACTCACGAGCACCTTCGTGCAGCTCGCCGACACGCTCGTCGACGAGTTCGACGTGGTCGATCTGTTGACCATGCTCGCCGACCGCTGCGTCGAGGTGCTCGACGTGTCGGCGGCCGGCCTGATGCTGGCTGCGGCCGAAGGCGAGCTCCGCGTCGTGGCATCGTCGGACGAGGCCATGCGCCTGGTGGAGCTGTTCGAGCTCCAGAGCCAGGAAGGCCCATGCCTCGACTGCTACCGGACCCGCCGGCCCGTGCTCAACGAGCACCTCGGCGTCCACCGCGCACGCTGGCCCCGCTTCGAGCCCGTCGCGCTGGAGGCCGGCTTCCACTCGGTGCACGCGCTGCCGCTGCGGCTCCGGGGCGAGGTCATCGGCGCGCTCAACCTCTTCCGGGCCGACCGGGCCGACCTCGCGGAGGACGACGTCGTCGCGGGCCAGGCCCTGGCCGACGCGGCGACGATCGCCATCCTCCAGCATCGAGCCGTGCTCGAGGTGCAACTCGTGAACGCCCAGCTCGACCACGCGTTGCGCAGCCGAATCGTCATCGAGCAGGCGAAGGGTGTGCTCGCGGAACGGGCGGGGCTCGATGTCGAAGCTGCCTTCGCGCTGATGCGCGAGCACGCGCGCAACCACAACCTCAAGCTGGTCGACGTCGCGCGCGGCGTCGTCGCCGGAACGCTCGGCGTACACGGGCTCGATCCGCGGCACTAGTCTGCGCGTCCGCCCCATCACCGTGCGCGACTTGACACGCGGCAGAGAATGACGGGTAGCGAAGTTCTTTGAGGTCACCTGCGCTCGTCGAGACCCCGCGGCGCGCACCCTGACAATGCCCGAGACCCGGGTATGTGGGAGCGCCGAATGCGGACACTTGCGAAACGGCGGCCGCAGCCCGCCGGCGCGCACCGGCGCCGAGGCTCGCGGCTCGTGCCCGCGAGCGAGCCGTGGCACGAAGCGCTGATCGCGAGCATGCGCGACCTCGTGTTCGTCGCCGATATCGACGGGACGTTCACGTACTGCAGCCCGTCGGTCGAAGCCGCGCTCGGATATCTCCCGAGCGAGCTCACCGGAACGAACGAACGCGACCTGATCCACGCCGGAGACCTCGCCGTGCACGAGGCAGTGGTGCAGCGCCTCCTGGTCGCGAACGATCCGCAACCCTCGATCGAGCTTCGCCTGCGCGCCCGCGACGGCTCGTGGCACTGGTTCGAGACGACCTCGACGACGCTGCTCGGCGACCCGGCCGTCCACGGCGTCGTGACCAACGCCCGCAACGTGAGCGCGCGCAGGGAGGCGGCCGACGCGCTCATCGACCTCAGCCTGCGCGATTCGCTGACCGGGCTCCCGAACCGCGTCGCGCTCATGGACCGCCTGAGCGTCGCGCTCGCCCACGCCGCGCGCTCGAGCGGCCTCCTTGCGTTGCTCTTCTGCGACCTCGACGAGTTCAAACACGTGAACGACACCCTCGGCCACGCGATCGGCGACGGTGTGCTCGTCGAGATCGCCCGCCGGTTGACCGACACCGGACGGGCGTCCGACACGATCGCCCGGACCGGCGGAGACGAGTTCGTGATCCTGTGCGAGGGGCTGCAGAGCGCCGACGACGCGGCCACGATCGCCGAGAAGATCCGCGACGCCGTCGAGCTGCCGATCGTGCTCGACGGGACCGAGGCGGTGCTCTCGGTGAGCGTCGGCATCGTGACGGTGCAGGGCGACGCCGCGGTGCACGCGGATCCGATGATGCTCCTGCGCAACGCCGACGCCGCGATGTACAAGGCGAAGCAGAACGGCAAGGCGCGCTGGCAGTTCTTCGACCAAGCGCTGGTCGACGAGGTCGAGCAACGCCTGGAGCTCGAGAGCGCGCTGCGCCGCGCAGTCGAGCGCGACGAGCTCGTCCTGCACTACCAGCCGGTCTTCGATCTCGAGTCGGGCACTGTTGTCGGCACCGAGGCTCTCGTGCGCTGGAACCATCCGACGCGCGGCGAGATCGCACCGCAGGGTTTCGTGCCGATCGCCGAGCAGACCGGCATCATCGTCGAGCTCGGCACGTGGGTGCTCCGCGAGGCGAGCGCCCAGGCCCGCCGGTGGCGCGACGAGCTCGGCTGGGAAGGCTGGGTCTCGGTCAACCTCTCGACCCGCCAGGTCTCCGAGCGCGGCCTGGCCGCGACCGTGCGCACCGTCCTCGAAGGCTCGCGACTCGAGCCCGACCGCCTGTGGCTCGAGCTCACCGAGGCGGCGCTCCTCCGGGCCGGGCACTCGGCGACCGTGGAGCTGACGGCGGTGCAACAGCTCGGCGTGCACATCGGGATGGACGACTTCGGCACGGGATACGCGTCACTCGCCAATCTGCAACGGCTCCCGATCGACTTCTTCAAGATCGACCGCACCTTCGTCGCCGGCCTGCACGGTGCCGACGGACCCGCGGCGCGCGGCAACTCGATCGTCGCGGCACTCGCCCAGCTCGGCACGACCCTCGGTCTGCGCACGATCGCCGAAGGGATCGAGACCGCCGAAGAGGCCGACCTCCTCCGAGCGTACGGCTGCGCCCTCGGCCAGGGCTTCCTGCTCGCGCGACCGCTCTCCGCCGCGGCGCACACGTCGCTCCTCTCCAGCATCGAGGTCTCATGACACAGTCGATCGAGGTTCCGCTCAGCATCGGATTCGGATCCACCGGGTGGGCAGAACACGGCCGCTGCCGCGGTGAGGACCCGAAGCAGTTCCACGCGCCGTTCGGCGAAGACGCGACCGAGCGTCTGATCCGCGAGAACGACGTCAAGACGCGTCTCTGCGCCCATTGCGACGTGGTCACACCGTGTCGCGACTGGGCCCGGATGCACCGCGAGTACGGAGTCTGGGGTGGTGAATCGGAGATCGAGCGCGCCGCCGCCGGGTTCGCGCCCGCGCTCTCACGGCTCCCACGCCGTCAACCGGTCTCGGACACCGAATAGGCCACCCGCGGGACCGGAGACCCCGCAACCTCCGAGAGCATCAATGCACGTTGTCCCAATCCGTCCAGTTCGGTGGGCGGTCGGCCTCCCTCGCCCCCGTCGCTGAGGCCGACCGCCCCCTCTCCTCGGGTCTGAGCGCCGCCTCGCCGCTCGGTTAGCGTCCTCCTCCGCACTCACCCGCGCCGCGACGGCGCCCACGCTCGCTGGAGGACGGATCTGTGACCGGAGAACCGCAGAAGCTGCTCGAAGGCGTTCGCATCGTCGAGTGCTCGATGCTCGGGCCCGCGGGCATCTCGACCTCCCTCGCCGACCTCGGCGCCGACGTCATCAAGATCGAGCCGCCGTCGGGCGACTACGTGCGCGACATGACCTGGCCGATCATCGAGGGCGTCTCCCTCATGCATCTGCACCTGAACCGGGGCAAGCGCAGCGTGGTGCTCGACCTGCGCACCGAGGCCGGCGTCGACACCTTCCTCGCTCTCGTCGCCCAGGCCGACGCCGTGGTCGAGGCGATGCGCCCCGGCGGCCTCGCCCGCCGCGGCCTCGGATTCGACCGACTGCGGGAGGTCAACCCGCGCATCGTCATGTGCACGATCTCGGGGTACGGCATGACCGGCCCGTACCGCGACCTGCCGAGCCACGGGATCGCGTACGACTCGTGGGCCGGCGTGTTCAAACCCGACATCACCCCCGACGGCTTCCCGGCGATCCCCGAGCACGTGTCGGTCGGCATCAACGCGGGCCCGCTCTACGGCGCGATCGCGATCCTCGCGGGCATCGTGAGCGCCCGGGCGACGGGGCACGGCTCGTTCCTCGAGATCGCGCAATCCGACGCGGCCGCGGCGGTCGACTGGTTGCGGATCGAGACCGTGCGCTCGTACGAGCGGCCGGAGAGCGAGGTCACCGGCAACAAGTCCGACAACTACGAGCGCCGAGCTCCGGGCACGGCCGGCATGGCCGAGGGCGTGCGCTACCAGATCTACGAGAGCTCGGACGGGTACGTGATGCTGATGTGCTCGGAGCAGGAGTTCTGGCGCAACTTCTGCGGTGCGGTCGATCGGCTCGACCTCTTCGAGCGGTGGCCCGGCTCCCGCTACGCCGACCACGCGCGCGGCAACCTCGAGCTGCGCGCCGAGCTGCGCGAGGTCTTTCGCACGCGCACGAGCGCGGCATGGCTGGAGCTGTCGGGGCAGGCGAACTTCCCGCTCGCGCCGGTGAACGATCCGGCATCGGTGGCCAACGACCCGCAGTTCGCCGACCGGCTCGGCTGGATCCCGGCCTCGCGGCTCGGCGCCGACGAGATGCCGATCCCGATCAAGCTCGTCGACGGGCAGCTCGCATGGCCCGAGAAGGCGCCCACCCTCGGCCAGCACACCGAGGCCGTGCTCGCCGACGTGCTCGGCTACGACGAAGCGCGCATCGACGCGCTGCGCGCCGACGGCGCGTTCGGCGCGAGCACCTAGGCCTCCCCGGAGAGCCGCCACGACGCGAGGCGGCTCTCCGCTCGCGCGAGCACGATGATCGAGCCGACCACCGCGGTCAGCGACACGATCACCAGCGCGACCTGGGCCGCCGTGTCGACGCTGATCGTCTCGTCGAGCAGGCGGGCACCGAGGATCACCGCCACGACCGGACCCGGCGCCTGGAGCCCGGCGACCGACGCCGCGAGATGGCCGGTCTGGAACGCGCTCTGCATCACGACGAAGCCCCCGACGATCACACCGGCCATCGCGTAGGGCTCCCAGTGCGCGACCCAGGCGAAGGCGCCCTCGCCGAGGTAGTGCATGAACGCCTTCGTGAGCACGGCCGACGTCGCGAACGCGATCGACGCGGCGACTCCGAGCAGCAGACCTCGCGCCGGGCCGCTCGCGACCCTGGCCCCGGCGAGACAGAGGAGCACGGCTCCCCCGATCGCCGGACCCGCGATCACCCAACGGGTCAGGGGGACGAGATCGTGGCCACCCCGCGGCGGCACCTCGTACAGGAACGTGCCGAGGCCCGCGCACAAGGTCAATGCCGCGAGCCAGTCGCTCGGGCGGATGTTGCGATGGTGCAACAGCGAACCGAGGAGGAGCGAGATGAGGAGCGCCAACGCGAGGATCGGCTGCACGAACGCGACGGCGCCCAGGCCGAGTGCGGCGGCCATCGCGACGAAGCCCAACGCGTCGCATCCCAGCCCGATCAGCCACCGTTTGCGCCGGGCGAGTGTGGTGATCAACGACGGACGCATCACCAACTCGGCGGGGACGAGCTCGGCCTCCGCGATCTCGAGCACATTGCTCAACGCGTCGAGGAACGCGGCCGTGAGCGCGAGCAAGATCGTGAGCGCGACCCGTCCCGACATCACAGAAGCATGCCCCGGATCACGGCGCGTTGCCGGGAGAATCTCAGCCGTCGACCAGCGCGGGATCGGCGTCGAGCGGCTCGAGTGGCTCGAACGCGTCGACCGTCCGGAACCCGCGCTCACCGGGTTGCGCCGGCGCCCGCGGGATGAGGAACGAGAGCATCGCCCCCGCCGCGACCACGACAATGGCGAACGACAGCGCGAATCGCGTCCCCGTCGCGACTCCGTGCTCCAGCGCGCTCGTGAGCAGGGCCGCGTCGTGCCTGCTCGTCGACGCGGGCGGCCGGTAGTTCGCGCCGCTCGCGTGCACTCCGGCGAGCGCTTGCGCCTTCACGGCTGCGGGCAGCGCCGCGGCCTTGACGCCGCGGATCGTGTGGCTGATCGTCTGCGCGGTGAGCAGCGAGCCGATGACCGCGACTCCGAGCGCGCTCCCGACCTGGCGCACGGTCGTGTTGGCGCCGCTGGCCACGCCCGAGCTCTCGTTGGGGATCTCCGACAGCACCACGTTGGTCAGCTGCGCGCCCGCGAACCCGATGCCCGCGCCGTAGCAGGCCAGCCCGGGCAGCAGGCCCCACACCGTGAGGTCGAGGTCGATCGACCGGAGCACGAGCGCCACTCCGATCGCGTACAGCACGAGCCCCATCCGCACGACGACCGTCGCGCCGACGTTGCGGATCAACCGGCCTCCGACCTGCGCGCCGACGATCACGAACAGACCCGTCGGGAGCAGCCACAGCCCGTTGCGCGCCGCAGTGAGGTGCTTGCCGTTCTGGAGGAAGACCGGCAACACGAAGCTGAGGCCGAGCTGGCCCATCGCGAGCACGAGGCCGGTGAGCAGCCCGTAGCGGTAGCTCGCCAGCCGCAGGTGCGCGAACTCGAAGAGCGGCGCGGCGGCGCGCCGCTCCTTGCTGCGTTCCACGAAGTAGAACACGCAGAGGATCGCGAGCGCGACCGCGAACACGAGCGGCATGATCGAGACCGAACGGCTCGCGGGCCACACGACGACGCCGCCGATCGAGAAGGCCTCGACCGGTGCGATCCAGCCGTACGTGCCGCCTTCGCTCAGCGCGAACACGAACAGGAACATGCCGCTCGCGACGAGGAGCGCACCGAGGAGATCGATCTTCACCCGCCGGCGCGTGCTCACCCCGTCGCTCATGAACACGATCGCGCCGACGATGGCCAACGGGGCGATGATCACGTTGATCCGGAACGACCAGCGCCACGAGTAGTACGACGTGAGGAAGCCGCCGACAACCGGCCCGCACGCCGCGGCGACACCCGCGCTCGCGCCCCATGCGGCGAACGCCGTCGCCCGTTCCCGGCCGTGGAAGGTGCCCGAGAGCAGCGCGAGCGTGGCCGGGAGCATGAGCGACGCACCGATCCCCTCGATGATCGCCTCGCCGAGGATCAGCTCCGGCACCGACGTCGACACCGACGCGAGGAGCGAGCCCGCACCGAACAGTGCCGCGCCGATGATGAAGATCCGGCGATGCCCGTAGATGTCGCCGAGGCGACCACCGATGATGAGCAGGGTCGCGAAGGTGAGCGCGTACCCGGTCACCACCCATTCGAGCGCCGGCAACGTGGTGCGGAACTCGCGCAGGATCGTGGGGATCGCGACGTTGAGCACCGAGTTGTCGAGGACGACGATGAACGCGGAGGTCAGCACGATCGCCAACGTGACCCAACGCGCCGGATCGAGGTGCTCCGACGATGCCGGCTCGGTCGGAAGCGGTGCGCTCATCTCACCCGGGTCATGGCTTGCGTCGTTGCTTCATGCGCCGCAACTGCGCGAAATCGAGGGGGCGGCCGGGAAGCGTCGACGCATCGCGCGGCCGCATCCCGTCGAGGACGATCCGCACGTAGCGTTCTCGCAGCACCGGCTGCAGCTCACCGGCGATCGCCGTCGCGTGCGCGATGCCGGCGAACAGCATCGACACGTCGGCGGGGCCGATGTCGGCGCGGATCGCGCCGCTGGCCTGGGCGCGGGTGACCAACTCGGTGAGCGCGGCCGTGAGCTGTTCCCGAAGCGGCTGGGCGCTCGACGGCAGCTCGAGCTCGTTGGCCATCTGCTCGCCGAGCGCCCGGTGCCGGGCCTGGAACTCGGGAAGGGCGACGAAGAACTGTTCGAACGCCGCACCGGGGTCGGGATGTTCGAGCGCCACGAGCGCCTGATTGACCAACGACTCGTACATCGACGTGAGGACGGCTTCGACGAGCGCCTGCTTCGTGGGGAAGTTGCGACATACGGTGCCGACCCCGACGCCGGCGCGCCGGGCGACCTCTTCGATCTGGCCCTTGAGCCCCGACTCCGCGAAGACCTGCTCGGCCGCGGCGAGCACCCGCTCGCGGTTGCGCCGGGCATCCGCGCGGAGTTGGCGCTCGGGCTCGGGCTCGGGCGACTCCACGAAACCCCGTTTAACCGGAAGCATGGTTCCGAATATACTCCTTTATCCGGAAGCCCAGTTCCACTTCCGCCTGCTCTCGCCCTCCCCCCCCGACCGGAGTACCCATGCCCGTCTCGCCGCCGACGCCCGACGCCCGACGCCACGATGTCGGCGAGCCCGACACCCGAACGGCCGCCGAGCTGCTGCACGCCCGGCGGTGGTGGGCGCTCGCGGTGCTGTGCCTCAGCCTCCTGATCGTGTTCGTCGGGAACTCGAGCCTCAACGTCGCCATCCCAACCTTGTCGCGCGAGCTCCACGCGACCGAGTCGCAGCTCCAATGGGTGGTGGCCGTCTACTCCCTCGTCTTCGCGGGGCTGCTCTTCTCGACGGGGGCGCTCGGCGACCGGTTCGGGCGCAAGGGCGCGCTGCAGTTCGGCCTGGTGCTGTTCCTGGTCGGCGCGGGCCTGGCATCGATGTCGACCGCGATGTGGCAGATCATCGCCTGCCGCGCGCTCATGGGTGCCGCCGGCGCGTTCATCATGCCGTCGACACTCTCGATCATCATCAACGTGTTCCCGCCCCACGAGCGACCGAAGGCCATCGCGATCTGGGCGAGCGTCACCGGAGCCGCCGGTGCCTTCGGGCCCGTCGCGAGCGGCTTCCTGCTCGGGCACTTCTGGTACGGCTCGGTGTTCCTGATCAACGTCCCGGTCATCGTCCTCGCCCTCGTCGCCGGGCACTTCATCGTGCCCAAGTCGCGCGATCCCAAGCAGGCGAGCTTCGATCCCGGCGGTTCGGTGCTGTCGATCGTCGGCGTCGTGGCGCTCGTCTACGGGTTGATCGAAGCGCCCGCCAAGGGTTGGGCCAGCGCGAGCACGCTCGGCTCGTTCGCGATCGCGTTCGTGGTCCTCACCGTGTTCGTCCTGTGGGAGCTCCGCGTCGAAGAGCCGATGGTCGACATGCACTACTTCCGCAATCGGGCGTTCAGCACCGGTACCGGCGGCATGATCCTCGTGTTCGTCGCGATGTACGGCGTGATGTTCCTCATCACCCAGTACTTCCAGCTCGTGCTCGGGTACAGCCCGCTCTCCGCGGCGTTGCGCCTCATGCCGATCGCGATGATCATGCTCGTGGTCGCACCGTTCACCCCCCGCCTGAGCGTCCGGTTCGGCGCGCACCGCGTCGTGGCCTTCGGCATGCTCTGCATCGCGACCGGGTTCCTACTGTTCTCCGGGCTGTCGACGCACACGCCGTACGCGTACGTGGTCCTCTGCGTCATCCCGCTCACGACCGGGATCGCGATGACGATGTCGCCGATGACCGCCTCGATCATGATGGCCGTGCCCGCCCGGCGCGCCGGCGCGGGATCCGCGATGAACGACGCCTCGCGCGAGTTGGGTGCCGCCCTCGGGATCGCGGTGCTGGGCAGCGTCGCCGCATCGCGATACAACTCGCGCATCACGCATCTGCTCACCGGGCTCAGCCCCGCGAACCGCTCGGCGGCCCGCTCCTCGATCGCGGGAGCGCTGCACGTTGCCGACCAGCTCCACGGCGCTGCCCGCACCGCGCTCATCGCCGGTGCGCACGACTCGTTCGTGAACGGCCTCCACCTCGCCGTCTACGTGGGCGCCACCCTCGCGATCCTGAGCGCCGGCATCGTGTACCGGTACCTTCCCCATTCGCTCGCGCCGACCGGCGCGATGCACGGACCGCTCGAAGCCTTCGAGGAGGCAGCCGAGCTGGGTCTCGGTGGCGTGCCGCCGGTGTTCTCCGACGAAGTCGAGGCACTGGTCGAGAATGCGGAGCAACGCGCGTGATCACGCCCGACACGAAGGACTGGACATGGGTGCTCGAGCGCCCATGCCCCGAATGCGGGTTCGACGCGTCGGCGTTCGCGCGCGAGCAGGTCGGGTCGATGATTCGCAGCAATGCCGCCGCGTGGCTCACCGTGCTCGAGCGCCCGGGGGTCGCGCAGCGTCCCTCCCACACCGTGTGGTCGCCGCTCGAGTACGCGTGCCACGTGCGCGACGTCTTTCGCATCTACGACGAGCGGCTCCGGGCCATGCTCACCGAGGACGATCCGCAGTACGCGAACTGGGATCAGGACGCGACGGCGATCGACGATCGGTACGCGGAGCAGAACCCGCGTCGCGTGGCCGTCGACCTCGAGGCCGGCGCGGTGCTCCTCGCCCACCGCTTCGACACGGTGGCCGGGGAGCAGTGGACGCGGCCCGGGTCGCGCAGCGACGGCGCGCACTTCACGATCGAGTCGTTCGCGCGATACCTGATCCACGATCCGATCCACCATCTTCACGACGTCGAAGTGGGATAGCTGCCCGACGCCGCGCTACGCGACTGGCTCGTCGAGGATCGAGGCGCTCCTCGGTTGGTGACGCTCAGGCCGTCGCGTCGTCTCCCAGACCCGCGCACATCTGCTGCGTCGTTTCGATCCACTCCTCGATGATGTCGAACACGACGTCCTTCGCGGGGCGCACCTGGTTCATCCGACCGACGATCTGACCCACGGGCGAACCCGACAGGTCCTTCGATTTCGCGCGCATGAAGCGGTGTGCGGCGGGCGCGTAGAGGATCCCCTGCAAGGGCATCGGCAACGGAGCCGGCGCCTCCGGGCGCTCCCACGCCTCCGTCCACCCGGTGCGGAGCTGGCGGGCGGGCTTTCCCGTCATCGAACGCGACCGCACGGTGTCGCCGAACCCCGCGGCGAGCAGGTTCTCGATCACCCAGGGCTCGGTATCGGATTCGGCGACGGTCAACCAGATCGAGCCCGTCCACGCGCCCTGCGCGCCGAGTGCCATCGCCGCGGCCATCTGGCGACCGCGCCCGATGCCGCCGGCCGCGAGCACGGGGACGTCCGGGCCGACGGCGTCGACGATCTCGGGCACGAGCACCATGGTGGAGATCTCGCCGGTGTGGCCACCGGCTTCGGTGCCCTGGGCGATGATCACGTCGACGCCGCGCTCGAGGTTGCGTTGCGCGTGCCGCGTCGCGCCCGACAGCGCGCCGACGAGCACGCCCTTCGCGTGCGCGGCCTCGACCGCGTACTCCGGCGGCGGACCGAGCGCGTTCACCAGCATCGACACCGGATGGCGCAGGGCGATCTCGACCTGGCCCGGGCCTTCGAGCTCGACGCCGAGGCCGGCGGCCTTCATCACCCCTTCGAGCCCCTCGGGCATCGGGGGCACGTGGTACTCGGCGAGCACGTGCTCGACGTACTCGAGGTGCTCCTCGGGGATCAGCGACTGCAACGAGCCGAAGTCGAACTGCTCGCCCTTGCCGACGAACTTTTCGGGCATCGCGAAGTCGACGCCGTAGGGCTTGCCATTGACGTGCTCGTCGATCCAGGTCAGCTCGATCTCGAGCTGGTCGGGGCTGAACGCCAGCGCGCCCAGCACGCCGTAGCCCCCGGCGTTCGTGACGGCCGCGACGACGTCTCGACAATGCGAGAACGCGAACAACGGGAACTCGATGCCGAGTCGATCACAGATCGGAGTTCGCACCCAAAGCCCTCCTGGTACCGGACGATCGCGCCATCATCGCCCGACCGAGCGGTCGAGCACCAACCGCCGGGAACCAATCGCCTACTTGATGACGATCGGGTTGAGGGGTGAGCCGCTGGCCCCCACCACGGGCATGGGTGCGGCGACGAAGAACCCCTCGAAGACGCGGTCGGCCGCGCAGTCGGCCGCGAGCTCGTCGAGGTCGAACAACTCTCCGACCAGCAGCCCGAGATCGCGCAGTGCGGCCACGTGCCAGGTGAGGAACGGGGCACCCGACTCGGCCGGCACCACCTGGCAGGCGGCGTTGTCGACCGCGATCATCGCGACGTCGTGATCGTGCAGCCACGGGATCGCCTCGATCCCGATCCCCGGCTCGTGCCGGCTCCGCGCGTGCGGATCGGTCGGCGCGAGGCCCATCTTCCATCCGAGGTGCCCGGTACGCACGAGCACGATGTCGCCCGCCCCCACCGTCACACCCTGCGCGCTCGCGGCGGCGTCCAGCTCGTCGGGCCCGACCGGGAATCCCGGTTCGAGCCGGTCGACGCCCAGGTGGCGCGCCACGTCGAGCAGCACCGCGCGCCCGACGATGCCGCGCGCGAGGTGATGGATGCCGAGCCGGCGTGCGCCGCCGGTGGCGGTCACGAGCCCGGCCCAATAGCCGTTGTACAGCGTGGCGTCGCCGCCGACGTGGCCGAAGCCGTCGATCTGGGTCGAGGCCTGCAATGCCATCACGACGTAGTCGTCCGACACCGGGAACGCGTCGCCGCTCCGACCGCCACCGAGCACCGCGTCACCGGCCGCCATGCCGTAGAAGTGCAGAGGCTCGGAGCGGTAGCCGCCCGGCGTCGGGGGCCCGATCGGCAGCGCGAGCGAAAAGCGCTTGCCCGTCTGCACGAGCGCGGCCGCGGCGGCGATCCGCTCCGGTGTCAGCAGGTTCGCGGTGCCGATCTGATCGAGGTCGCCGAACCGCCCCCAGTTGTGACGCTCGCCGGGCGCCGCACCCACCACCTTGCCGTCGGTGTCGACGCGGTAGTCGGGTGGATCCCAGCCCGCGAACGGAGGATCCGGAACGTCTCTCATCGCGCGTCTCCCCGCTCGAGCTCGCGGTCGGTGGCATACGTCGGCGAATGTGCGGTGAAGCCTCCGTCGACCCTCAGCGTCTCGCCGGTGACGAACGACGCTTCGTCGGACGCGAGGAACGCGACGGCCCGCGCGATCTCCTCGGGATACCCGAGCCGGCCGATGAGATGGCTCGTGGTGTAGCGCCGCAACCGATCGCCCATCGGTCCGCCCAGGGCGTCCTGCGCGTCGCGCGCGACCACCACTCCTGGGGCCACCGCATTGCACCGGATCCCACGCGCGCCGTACGCCGTCGCCACGTTTCGGGTCAGCGCGACGAGGCCCGCCTTCGAAGTGCTGTACGCGAGCAGCGAGGTGCCCCCGTAGAACGCGGCCGCGGAGGCGGTGTTCACGATCGAGCCACCGCCGCGCCGGAGCATCGCGGGGATCGCGAACCGGCATCCGAGCATCGCGCCGGTGAGGTTCACGTCGAGCACGCGACGCCATGTGTCGAGATCCATCGACACGACGTCCTGGTCGCGCTGGTTCTGGTCGAGCGCGGCGGCGTTGTTGTGGAGCACGTCGAGGCCGCCGAACGCCGCGACCGTGTCCCCCACCGTCGCCGCCACGGCATCGGCGTCGGAGACGTCGACCGCCTGTGCCCTCGCGGTCCCACCCGCGGCTGCGATCTCGGCGACCACGGCCTCCGCGGCATCGCCGCGCAGGTCGGCGACGGTGACCGCCGCACCCTCGGACGCGAACAGCCGCGCGGTCGCGCGTCCGATGCCCGATCCGCCGCCGGTGACGATCGCGACCCTGCCTTCGAACCTGCCCACGAATCCCCCGCTCGCCGCGCGACGGCGGCCAGCGTAGGCCGCACGCCCTGCCCGCCCCACCGAGGTGTCAGTCGGCGAAGACGACGATGTCGGTCGCCTTCACCGCGGCCCACACCCCTGTACCCGGGCGAAGGTCGAGCGCTTCGACCGCGGCCGGCGTCACCTCCGCGACGATCGGCAGCGCGCCGTCGATGCGCACGCGTACGCGCGACCCGAGGCGATCCACGGCCACGACGGTTCCCGCCCACACGTTGCGGGCACTCCCACTCGGCTGCGCCCGATACACGAACACCGAGTGCGGGGCGATGATCGCGAGCACCGGGCCCCGGAGCGGCTCGACGACGGTGAGGCGCGCACCGTCGATGTGCACGACATCGCCCTCGGCGCGACCCCGGTAGAGGTTCACGCCCACGAGGTCGGCCACGTACGCCGAGCGCGGGTGCGCGACGATCTCGTCGGGGGTCCCCGACTGCACGACCCGGCCGGACTCCAGGATCAACAGTCGATCGGCAAGCGTGAGCGCGTCGACGGGATCGTGGGTCACGAGCACACGCGCGCCACCAACGCCGGCAAGCGTCCGGCGCAGCATCGCCCGGGTGTCCGCGCGGGTCTGCACGTCGAGAGCGGCGAGTGGCTCGTCGAGCAGGAGCACGGCGGGCTCGATCGCCGCGGCCCGCACCAGCGCGACGCGTTGGGCCTCGCCGCCCGAGAGCGCAGCGGGGCGCGCGGCGGCCTTACCGGTGAGACCGACGTCGGCGAGCAGCTCCGCCGCCCGCTCGCGCGCCGGACCCCGACGCATCCCCCGCTCCCGCAGACCGAACGCGACGTTCTCGAGCACCGACAGGTGCGGGAAGAGGAGGTAGTCCTGGAACACGAAGCCGACGCCACGATCTTCGGGCGCGACGAACACCCCGGCGTCCGGGTCGTCGACGACCCGCCCGCCGATCGCGACGCGGCCGTGGTCGATCGCCACGAGTCCGGCCAGCGCCCGCAGCAGCGTCGACTTCCCCGCGCCGTTCGGGCCGAGCACCGCGACCATCTCGCCGTCGGCGACGTGCAGATCGGCCTCGAGCGAGAAGTCTCCGAGCGTGATCCCGATCGACGCGTCGACGGTCACAACGCCGAGAGCCAGCGGTCGCGCAGACCAACCAGGACGGCAACCGCAACGGCGAACAACAGCAGGCTGAGCACGACCGCCTGATCGGTGTCGCCGCGCTCGAGGGTCACATACACGAAGAGTGGCAGCGTCTGCGTCTTGCCCTGGAGGTTGCCGGCGAAGGTGATCGTCGCGCCGAACTCGCCGAGCGCGCGCGCCCAGCAGAGCAACGCGCCGGCGACGAGCGCCGGGCGGATCGACGGCAGGGTCACCCGGCGGAACACACTCGCCCTCGACGCCCCGAGCGTGCGCGCCGCGTCCTCCAGGCGGCGATCGGCCGAACGGAACGCCGCCTCGACCGTCAGGACGAGGAACGGCATCGACACGAAGGCCTCGGCCGCGACCGCACCCGGAACGTGGAACGGCAGCTGCACACCCGCGTGACCGAGGTACTGGCCGACCAGGCCGCGACGGCCGAAGGCGAGCAGCAGCGCGATGCCGCCGACGACCGGCGGCAACAGCATCGGCAACAGCGTGATCGCGCGCACGATCCGCCGGCCCGGATACGCAACCCGCGCCTGCACCCACGCGAGCGGAACGCCGAACGCCACCGCGACGATCGTCGCGGCGATCGACGTCTCCAACGAGAGCACCAGGGCGGCGCGCGAGTCGTGGCTCGACAACACACCCCACGAGGCC
Organism: Actinomycetota bacterium; assembly: GCA_036787815.1. Classification (GTDB taxonomy): domain Bacteria; phylum Actinomycetota; class Acidimicrobiia; order IMCC26256; family PALSA-610; genus DATBAK01. The sequence goes on along the minus strand of DAIQOP010000043.1, from coordinate 1,251 downwards.
GACCACGGCGCGCGCCACACGAGACCGGCGAGTGGAGCGACGAAGAAGAGCGCGGCGATCCCCGCCCCGACGAGCGCGACGACCGGGGGCCGCGCGATCTCGCGTTCGCGGCGCCGAGCCGTCGTCAACGGGCGGGTCGTCATCAGCTCGGAGGGAGGAACCCTCTCGCCTTCAGTACCGCCTGACCACTGCCGCGCACCATCGCGTCGACGAACGCTTCGGCCGCCGCCCGATGCTTCGAGGCTTTCACGACCGCGATCGGGTACGTGGCGAACACGTTGTCGGCCCCGGGAATCTCGACGCCCTGCACCTTCGCGCCGGCGGCTCTCACGTCCGTAACGTACACGACGACCGCGTCGGCCTCGCCGAGCGTGAGCTTCGCGAGCGCGGCCTTCACGTCGAGCTCCAACGACTTCGCGTGCGGCACCGGAAGGCCCGCGTTGGCGAACGCCTGCAGCGCGTAATCGCCCGCGGGTACCGACGGGTCTTCGAGCACGAGCACGACGCCGGCGCGCTCGAGATCGGCGAGCCCGGTGATGTGCTTCGGATTGCCGGGGGCGACCGCGATCTCGAGTTCATTGCGCGCGAACGTCTTCGGCGCCTCGACGAGCCCGGCATCGACGAGCGCCTGCATGTTCTTCGCGCCCGCGGACGCGAAGACGTCGGCCGGCGCGCCCTGCTCGATCTGCTGCACGAGCGCCTGCGAACCCGCGAAGCTGTAGGTGAGCTTCAAGGCCGGATCGCTGGTCGCGAGCGCGGCCTGCTCGTCGGTGAACGCCTCGGTCAGCGAGGCGGCGGCGAACACGGTCAGAGGTCCGCGCAACTTCGACGCGGGTGCCGTCGCCGTCGGTTTCGCAGACCCGCTGCTCCCGCACCCGGCGCCGAGCATCGCTCCGACCAGGACGAGAGCCCACGCGACAGACCCGCGCGACGATGGAGACATCGAGACCCCCGAGAGCTCGCACCCAACTAGTCGAACTGAGACTAGTGCAGCTGCGAACGCAGGAAGCGCTGCACGGCCAAGGCCTGCTCCCGCCGCCAGGTCGCGAGCACGTTCTCGAACCCGTCGGCACGGGAACGGCGGGTGACGGCCGCGAACACCGGGGCGAGCCGCTCGAGCTGACGTTCGACGAGGCGGTCGTGCGGCCGCCCGGCCCTCGCGAGCAACGCGAGCTTCACCAGCAGCTCGCTCCGCACCTCACGCACGTGGTCGACCGGCTCGTCGAGCCAGCGCCGCAGCGTGTCGCGGCC
>DAIQOP010000269.1:0-5355 GCA_036787815.1 Actinomycetota bacterium | reverse complement strand
AAGCCGGTGGGATCGATTTGCAGGTGCCATTTGCCGATGAGAGCGGTCTGGTAGCCGATGCGGCGCATCAGGTGCCCGAGGTGGATGCGCGCCGGATTGAGCGCGTCGGCGAGCGTGTAGACGCCGTTCTTGTGGCTGTACTGGCCGGTGAGAATGGCGGCCCGGCTCGGCGTGCAGATCGAATTGGTCACCATCGAGTTGGTGAAACGCACCCCTTGCCGGGCGAGCCGGTCGAGGTTCGGCGTGCGCACGACCGGATGGCCCGCGCACGAGAGCGAGTCGCCGCGCCACTGATCGGCCGTCACGAAGAGCACATTGGGCAGCACGCGGTGAAGCATCGCATGGCTCGGCTCGCGCGGTCATGCTCCGAGGGCCCGTGCTCGGCCGTCCGTCGCGTCCGTGCCGCGGGCCCGATTCCGGCATCCATCGCATCCACTCGTCGCTCGCGGTACTCTGCGCGTGGTGCGGTCGCCATCTCGGGGATGAGGTGTCCGCTACTCAACCGTCTGCTGGGCCCCAGTGACGGTTGATCGGCGGCAGTGGGGATAGCCGCAGAATCGGTGGGGCTTCCTGGATCGAACCGCCCGTCGGTCCGGGGAGCCCCCCGATTGTTTCCGCGTCTCGGTACCCGGTGCCGCTCGGTAGCCTCCGGGCGTGGACGCCTTGCTCGCCGGTCGGGTCGCGGTCGTCACCGGTGGTGGGGGCGGCATCGGTCGCGGGATCGCGACGCGGTTCGCGTCCGAAGGAGCCGCGGTGGTGGTCGCCGAGGTCGACGGCGCGCGCGCCGAAGAGACGGTTGCCGCGATCGCGGACGCGCACGGAACCGCCGTTGCCGAGGTCGTCGACGTGTGCACGCCCGAGGGCGCGGCACGGGCCGTCGAGCGCGCGATCGACGAGTACGGATGCATCGACGTGTTGGTGAACAACGTCGGCCACTTCGGCGGTGTGCGCAAAGCGTTCCACGAGAACACCGACGAAGAGTGGGACGACCTCTACCGCGTGAACCTCGGTCATGTCTTGCGATGCTCGCGCGCCGCGCTGGTTCCGATGTTGGCGCGCGGCGCGGGCGGCAGCATCGTGAACATCTCGACGGTCGAGGCGTTCCGCGCGATCCCCACGCGCGCCGTGTACTCCGCGTTCAAGGCCGGCATCACGGGATTCACGAGGAGTCTCGGCGTCGAGTACGCACGGCACGGAATTCGGGTGAACGCGATCGCCCCCGATGTCGTCGAGACGCTGCAGGTGCCGTACTCGCGTTGGGTGCCTCCGGAGCAGGAGCACATGGTGCCGACGTGGGTGCCGCTCGGTCGCTTCGGCCTGCCCGACGACGTCGCAGGCGCGGCGCTGTTCCTCGCCTCCGACCTCTCGCGCTTCGTCACCGGTACGACCGTGCACGTCGACGGCGGCACGTTCGCCGCCGGCGGATGGTTCCCCACCGAAGAGGGCGGGTGGACGAACCGACCCCGCCACCCATGACGCTCCGCGGGATCGCGAGACCGGGCGACCGAGGCCGACCGGCAGCGCGGTGAGCCCGCGGTGAGCCTGTCGCCGGGGACCCACCCGTCGAGGTGACCTCCGTCGCGGCTTCGTCGCGAAAGTAGTTGCAGATTATCTGCAAGTAGTGTTTGATGGTGCGGTGAACGCACACGTGGTGGCTTCCGGAGCGACGGACGGGCGGGTCCGCCGCGGCGTCGAGAACCGAGCCGCGCTGGTCGAGGCCCTCGTCTCGCTCTACGGGGAAGGCGAGCTCACGCCGACGGCCGCCCGCATCGCCGAGCGGGCCGGGGTCGCCGTGCGCTCTGTCTACGGCCACTTCGGCGATGTCGAGACGCTCGCCTCCGAGGTCGTGCAGCGCCAATGGCAGCTGCATTTCCGCGCGATGGATGTCGAGCCGGTCTCCGGAACCCTCGCCGAACGCGCGGACGCGCTGGTGGCCCGGCGGGCCGCGCTGTTCGAGGCGATCACGCCGGTGCGGCGCGCCGGGATGATCTACGTGCACCGCAGCGAGACGATCGCGACCAACCTGCGTACGCTCGCGCGGCACTTGCGCACCCAGGTCGCGAAGACCTTCGAACCCGAGCTCGAGCGCGGGGGAGTACATAGCACCGAGTTGCTCGACGCCGTCGATCTCCTGCTCGCGTGGGAGTCGTGGGAGCGCCTGCGTACGCAACAGGGGTGCTCGCCGGCGCGCGCCCGCCGCGTGCTCTCGACCGCATTGGTCCGTTTGCTCGATCCACCCAGGGAGTAGCGCATGGCACCAGGTACGCAGTCATCGATCCGGCCCAATCGCGACCAGTTCGTCGAGCTGGCGACGAGCCCCGACGAAGGTCCGGTCGTCATGCTGAACCTGCTCAAGTTCAAGGCGCGCGCCGAGGGCGAAGCCGGTTCGGGAGCCGACGCGTACAAGCGGTACGGCGAGGCCGCGGTGAAGATGGTCGAGGAGCAGGGCGGCCGCGTGCTGTGGCAGGGCCGCGCCGACCAGATCCTCATCGGAGACCCCGAGCAGAGCTGGGATTCCGTTGTGCTCGTCGAGTACCCGAGCCGCAAGGCCTTCATCGAGATGGTGACGAAGCCGAAGTACGAGGAAGCCCACGAGCACCGCGAGGCCGGGCTCGAGCGCACGGTTCTCGTCGCGATGACGGAGCAGTTCCGCGGTCTCGGGGGCTGACGTGGGCCGGAAGATCCTCTTCGTCACGACCGACCAGCAGCGCTACGACTCCTTGGGCTGCAACGGCGGCACGGTCGCGCGCACGCCGGTCGTCGACGCGCTCGCCGACACGGGCATCGTGTACCGGCGCGCGTACAACCAGAACACCGTGTGCATGCCGGCCCGTTCCACCATGCTCACCGGCCAGTACGTCCGCACGCACGGAGTGTTCGCAAACGGCGTGCCGCTTCCCGCCGATGCGCCGAGCGTCGCCGCGCACCTCAAGGATCGCGCGGGGTACCGCACGGCGCTGCTCGGGAAGGCGCACTTCGACCCGGGATTCGATCTCGACGGGCGATGGGCCGAGGGCCGGCTCGCGCGCGAAGGGAGCACCGGACCGATGCGGGGGTTCGAGCACGTCGAGCTCGCGATGCACACCCCCAACATCGGCAAGCGTCCGATCCAGCACTACGGCAAGTGGCTGATCGACACCCATGGTGTCGAGGCGTGCGCGGGATTCTCGCCGTTGTTGTCGGCGCGTCCGGGCGGCGACACCGGCGCGCCCGAGACGAGCATCAACCCGATCCCCCGCGACTGGTACCACACCGACTGGGTCGCCGATCGCACGATCGCGTACCTCGATTCGTTGCCCGACGACGCCGACTGGTTCGTGTGGATGTCGTTCCCCGATCCGCACCACCCGTGGGATCCCCCGGCGTCGGAGCGTTCCCGCGTCGACTGGCGCGATCTCGATCTGCCACCCGGTCATCCCGGGTCGGCCGAGAAGATCGCGGCCGTCCTCGCACAGAAGCCGGCGCACTGGCTGGCGTGCTACGAGGGCACCTGGGTCAACCGTGAGGGCGGTCCCGGCACCTACCGGCCGCAATCGCTCACCGACGACAACATCCGCGAGATCAACGCGATGACCCACATCGAGAACGAGCTGATCGACGAGGCCTGTGGCCGCGTGCTCGGGCGCATCGCGGCGCGTGGATGGGACGCCGACACCGACGTGTTCTTCACGACCGATCACGGCGAGCTCCAGGGCGACTTCGGGTTCGTGTTCAAGGGGCCGTTCCACACCGACGCGCTGATGCGGCTGCCCTTCGTGTGGCGTCCGGCGCCGTCGGCGGGCATCGCGCCGGCCGACGTGAGCGAGCCGGTCGGCCACGTCGATCTCGCCCCGACGTTCTGTGCGATCGCGGGCATCGAGGCGCCCGGGTGGATGCAGGGGGACTCGTTACCGACCGCGGCGGGCGGCGGTCGGGAGCGAGTGCTCTGCGAGTGGGACAGCCAGTTCCCCGGCTACGGCATGCATCTGCGTTCGATCTACCGCGACGGGTTCCTGTGCACCGCGTACGAGCCGTCGAACCGCGGCGAGCCCAACGGGCTCGAGCCGTTCCTGGAGCTCATGCACATGGATCCGCAGTCGAGCATCGGCTACGACGGTACCGAGGGCGAGCTCTACGACGTCGACGAAGATCCGTACCAGTTCCGGAACCTCTGGGCCGATCCCGACTACCGCGCGATTCGTGAGCAGCTCGTCGCCGATCTCTACGACCATCTCCCGCCGGCGCGCGAGCCGCGCCTTGCCGTGGAGCGGCCTGCGTAGCGCGTACGAGTCAGGGAGTCGACGCGACGGTCGTGGTGCCCCCTTCGGGGAGGACGGTGACGGTGACCGCCGGGATTGCGGTGATGCGCCCCACCAACCTGATCGTCTGCCACTGGTCGGTCGAGGTCGCGATGACGCCCTCGCAGGTGACCGACCCGACATCGGCGGCGGTGGGGAAGTAGGTCGCGGTGCGAGCGTCGTTGTCGCCGGGCTGCATCGCGATGTTCGTCATGAACCAGAAGTTCACGTCGGATCGCAGCGGCGTGATCGACTGCCCGTCGGGGCCGAGCTTCGTGCAGATCGTCGCGACGGTCGTCGATTGCGCGCCCGACGACGCGTCGACGACGTGGCCGGACACATTGTGGATCGACAGGTCGACGGTGCTCCCGACGGAGCCGACCGTGACGGTGGCCGGCCGGGCGGTCAGCGTTCCGGTGAAGTCGTCGGGCTGCGGCGCGCGCGAAGGCGGAAGCGTCGTCGACGGGTCGCTCGGCGTCGTGGTCGTGCCGGTTCCCGTGGGCGGGGGCGCGAACCCGGTGCTCGTGCTGCCCGGCGGCAAGGTGGTCGACGCGCCACTCGAGGTCGGTGCCGTGGTCGACGTGCCGTCGGTCGCCTTCGGTGACCGTGTCGAGACCGCCACGTTGTCGCTCGCGGTGCGGTTCCAGACGGCGAGCGTCAGCGCGATCGCGAGCACGGCCGCCGCGACCCCGACGAGCTGGACCTGGCGGCGCCGGCGTTGCTTCGCGGCCATCGATCGCGGATCGAAGGGCGGCACCTCACCGACCGCGCCCTTCAGGAGCTCGGAGAGATCAGGCATGGGTGTCCTCGCGTTCGTCGTTCAGGTCGGTACCGAGCGAGCGCCGGAGGTTGTCGACGGCTTGGCTCGTGAGCGCCTTGACGGTTCCTTCCGCGCAGCCGAGCACCTCGGCGGTGTCGGCCACCGACAGGTCGTTGAAGTACCGGAGCACGATCGTGGCCCGCTGCCGGGGCGGGAGCGTGGCGACCGCGCACCGCACCGCGATCGCGTCGGTCGGATCCGTGTCGCGGGACACTCCGTCGCGCGTGGGATCGGCCAGCGCCTGACCTACGCCACCGA
>DAIQOP010000042.1:0-19141 GCA_036787815.1 Actinomycetota bacterium | reverse complement strand
GCCGAGGCGAACCCCGGGATCGTGCTCGTGCACGTGTCGGGCTTCGGGCAGACGGGCCCGCGCGCCCAGGAGCCGGGGTTCGGGTCGATCGGCGAGGCCATGGGCGGGATCCGCCACACCACCGGCGACCCCGACCGGCCTCCGGCCCGGGCCGGCGTGAGCCTCGGCGACGCGCTCGCCGCGCTCTTCGCGGTGATCGGCACCCTCGCCGCGATCACCGAGCGCGGCCGTTCGGGTCGGGGCCAGGAGGTCGACGTCGCGATCTACGAGTCGGTCCTCGCGCTGATGGAGTCGACGGTGGCCGACTGGGAGATCACCGGCGCGGCGCGGGGCCGCAGTGGCGGGGTGCTCCCGGGCGTCGCGCCGGCGAACGCGTACCCCACCGCCGACGGTCACGACATCGTGATCGCCGCGAACGCCGATGCCGTGTTCGCCCGTCTCGCGATCGCGATGGGGCGGCCCGAGTGGACCACCGACCCGCGCTACGCGCTCCATGCCGAGCGCGGGCGCAACCAGGTACAGCTCGATGCCGAGATCGCGCGCTGGACCGCGCAGCACTCCGCCGAGGCCGTCCTGGCGCGTCTCCGCGAGCACGCGGTTCCGGTCGGGCTCATCAACACCGCGCCCGACATCGCCGTCGACGATCACATCGCGGCGCGCGAGATGATCGTGCGCCTGGCGGCCGGGTTCGAACGATCGATCCCGATGGCGGGTGTGGTTCCGAAGCTCTCGCGTACTCCGGGTGTGATCCGCAGTACCGGGCCGGAGCTCGGCGAGCACACCGACGTGGTGCTGCGCGACCTCGCCGGCTCGAGCGCGGCCGAGATCGCCGAGCTCCGCGCGGCGGGCGTCGTCGGCTGAGCGCGCGTTCCGAGCGCCGGGTCGGCGCGGTGGTCAGGACGCCGCGGGCGCACCCTGCTCGCGGGCGAGGAAGAACTTGACGTCGGGCGGCGTCTCGAGCGGCGGGTCGGTCGCGGTGAGCAGCGCGGCGGCCTCGGCCCGATCGTGCTCGGTGAAGCTGCTCGTGGTGGTACAGAACTCGACCGCGATCCCGTTGGGGTCGTTGGTGTAGATCGAGGTGCACCAGCCGTGGTCGATCTCCACGACGTCGTGGCCGAGCGCGATCCAGTGCTGCCGGCGGCGCGCGATGTCGTCGAGATCGGTCGCGTTGAACGCGATGTGGTTGACCCAGGAGGGCAGGCCCAACCCGGTCGAGATCGCGGGCGAGAAGTCGGGCGGGATGTGCTCGACGTCGTGGATGTCCCAGATCGCCAGCATCCCGTCGTCGCCGGCGTCGTAGAACAGATGACGGGCCCAGCCGCCGCCCTCGGGCGTGGGGGCCGCGACGACCTTGACGAGCTCGAACCCCATCGCCTCCGTGTAGAAGCGATGGGTGGCGTCGAGGTCTCGGGTCGCGATCGCGAGGTGATGGAATCCCATGCAGGCATCCTTTGATCGGGCCGTGACGAGATTCTCGCGCGGCTCGGTAGGGTTCGCCGATGGGGAGCCCCGTGGATGAGTTGCGCGGCGAGCTGCGCGCTGCCGATCTCGACGAACGGTTCGTCGCGGCCGACCCGATCGACCAGTTCCGCGCCTGGTACCGGGATGCCGAGGCCGCCCGCGTCGACCAGCCCGAGGCGATGGTGCTGGCGACGGCCGGGGCCGACGGCCGTCCGGCCGCGCGGGTCGTGCTCCTCCGGGGCTTCGACGAGCGCGGCTTCGCGTTCTACACGAACCTCGAGAGCGCCAAAGGCCGCGACCTCGCCGAGAACCCGCGCGCCGCGCTGGTGTTCCACTGGCGCGAGATTGGCCGCCAGGTCCGGGTGACGGGCGCGGTCGTGGCCGTGCCGCGCGACGACGCGGCCCGGTACTACGCCGCCCGGCCGCGCGGCAGCCGGATCGGTGCCTGGGCGTCGCCGCAGAGCACGGTGCTCGCCGGGCGCGCCGAGCTCGAGCGCCGCCTCGCGGAGGCCGAGACACGGTTCGCCGGTTCGGAGCCGCCACTGCCGCCGTTCTGGGGTGGGTTCCGGGTCGTGGTCGGGCAACTGGAGCTCTGGCAGGAGCGGGAGGCGCGGCTGCACGACCGGGTGCGCTACCGCCGCGCCGAGGATGGTCCGGTCGACGGGCCCTGGATCGTCGAGAGGCTCGCGCCGTGACCGCGCTCACCGCCGTCGCGCTCGTGGTGGCGGGTCTGCTGGCGCTGGGCGACTGGTACTCGCGCTGGCGCGACAGCGCGCGCCTCGAATACGTGTGCAAGCCGGGCACGTTGATCGCGCTCGTCGCGGCCGCCGCACTGCTCGATCCCCGGCACGGTTCGGTGCGCGCGTGGTTCGTCGCCTCGCTCGTGCTGTCGCTCCTCGGCGACGTGCTGCTCATGCTGCCGCGCGAGCAGTTCGTCGGGGGCCTGTCGGCGTTCCTCCTCGCGCACGTCTGCTATGTCGCGGGCTTCGTCGCGCGCGGGCTGCGCGGCCCGGCGGTCGTACTCGCGCTCGTGGGCACCGCAATCGTGATCGCCCCGGTCGCACGCCGGATCCTACGTGGCGTGCAGGCCAAGGAACCCGCGTTGCGCCCGCCGGTCGTCGCCTACCTCGTGGTGATCGCGACGATGCTCGCGTTCGCGGTCGCGTCGGGGAACGTGCTCGCGGCCGTCGGCGCCGCGCTGTTCGTCACCTCGGATTCGATGATCGCGTGGAGCCGCTTCGTCTCCGACTTCGAGGCGGCTCCCGTCGCGATCATGGTCACCTACCACCTCGCCCAGGCCGGTCTCGTCCTCTCGCTGTTGCGCTGAGGGCGGCCGGCTCCGATCCGGGAGCACGCGTGCGCCGATCGATCGACGATGCCAGAGACGACCACCCGCCCGGCGACGACGAGCGCCCGCCGGTGTCGTGGGCGGTGGCCCTCACCGACGACTGCGAGGCCTGCGGAGAGGGTGAGCCCCGGGTCGTCCTCACCGTCGAGGAGGTGGATCGGGCCGGAACCGGCGTCGTGGCGCACCTGAGCCCGGTCACGGCCCGGCGCCTCCGCCGGGCGATCACCGACGCCCTGCGTGAGATCGGGGCCGACTCCGACTGAGGGCATTACCACGCTGAGAGCCCAATCGTCACGGGAATCCCTTGAGGCGACCACGGAGCGCGCCGATGCGTGATGTATGGGACGGCAGGGACGCGCGGTACGTGGTCGGACATGGATGCTGGCGGCGCTCGCCGCCTTCGGGCTCTCCGTCCCGATGGCCGTTCCCGCCCATGCCGCTGGGCGGTCGGTCCTCGATCGCCCGGTCGCGATGTACGCCGTCGTGCCCGACGGCTCGAGCCTGAAGGTCGTCCACTTCGAGGCCGCCGACGGGCTCGCGGCCCAGTCGCTCCAGGCCCGGGGGGCGTTGCAGGGCGAGGTCGTGAGCGTCGACAGTGCCGTCCACGCCCTCGATCTCGGCGACCCGTACCGGGCCGGCCAGTGGGCGCTCCCCGCAGTCGGGTACCCCGACGCGTGGGCGACGACCAAGGGCGCGGGCGTCACCGTCGCCGTCGTCGACAGCGGTGTGACCGCGAGCCATGAAGACCTCACCGGCTCGGTGCTCTCGGGCACCGACTACGTGAGCCCCGGTGGCAACGGTTGGAACGACCAGTTCTGGCACGGCACCTTCGTCGCCGGCCTCATCGCCGCCCATCTCGGCAACGGCCGCGGCATCGCCGGCGCGGCGCCGAGCGTGCGGATCCTGCCCGTGCGCGTGCTCGACGGAGGCGGCTCCGGCAGCTCGTCGAACGTCGCCGCCGGCATCATCTACTCGGCCGACCACGGCGCCCGGGTGATCAACGTCAGCCTCGGCGGCACCGCCGCCGACCCTGGAGTGCACCTCGCGGTGCAGTACGCGGTCTCGAAGGGCGCGGTCGTCGTGGCCGCGGCCGGCAACGCCGGTGAGTCGGGGAGCCCACGGGTCTATCCCGCGGCGTTTCCCGAAGTCATCGCGGTCGGTGCCATCGACTCGCACGATCAGCACGCGGCGTTCTCGAACGTCGGCGACTACGTCGACGTGGTCGCGCCGGGCGTCGGCGTGATGTCGACCTACAACGCCACCACCCACTCGTACGCGGTGGGCGAAGGCACGTCGTTCTCGGCGCCCTACGTGTCGGCCGAGGTCGCGCTCATCCTCGCGACCAATCCCAAGCTCGACCCGCCGAGCGTGCGCCACGTCGTCGAGATCACCGCGCGTGATCTGGGCGCTCCCGGCCGCGACAACACCTACGGATACGGCCTCGCCTCGACCCGCTCCCTGCTCCGCGCCAACACCGCGGACGCGAACGAAGGCTTCGGCTACTGGGTCGTGAGTGCCGACGGCGCGGTGCGGGCCCTCGGTGCCGCGCACTTCTACGGCGACATCCTGCACCGCACGTCGGCTCCGATCGTCGCGTCGGCGCGCACGCCCTCGGGGCACGGCTACTGGTTGGCCGCGGCCGACGGTTCGATCTTTGCGTTCGGCGATGCCCACTTCTACGGCTCGATGCACGGGCGTGCGCTCAACAGCCCGATCGTCGGGATGGCGGCCACACCGTCGGGCCACGGCTACTTCCTGCTGGGCCGCGACGGCGGGATCTTCACCTTCGGCGACGCGGCCTTCCACGGCTCGACCGGAGGCCGGCACCTCAACGCCCCGGTGCTCGACATGACCGCGACGCCCTCGGGCCACGGCTACTGGATGGTGGCGGCCGACGGTGGGATCTTCACCTTCGGCGACGCGGCCTTCCACGGTTCGACCGGCGCGCTGCACCTGAACTCACCGGCAACGTCGATGACCGCCGCGAACGTGGGCAGCGGGTACTGGATCGTGGCCCGCGACGGCGGCATCTTCACCTTCGGCGTGCCGTTCGAGGGCAGCGTGGTGAGCCTGGGGATCAGCTCCGTGGTCGGCGTGCGCATCCGCTCGATGCCGAGCGGTCGGGGATACCTCGTGCTCAGCCGCGAAGGCGGCGTCTACAGCTTCGGCAGCGCGCGGTTCTTCGGGTCCGCGACGGTCTCTCCCGCGGGCCCCGCCGTCGACCTCATGACCCTCGTGTCGTAGGAATCACCGACCGAGGCTGACGACGGTGTCGGCCTGCCAGGGGTTCTCGGGCCAGCCGCCCTTGCCGCGGATGCGGTGGATGCGGTCGAGGTGGGTGACGACCGCATCCGGTTCGTGGCCGAGCATCACGAGCGCGCAGCCGAGCACGGTGCCCGCGCGACCGCGCCCGCCCCGGCAGTGCACGGCAACGCCGGCACCCGACGCGAGCGAGTCGACGACCACCGTGGCCGCGCGCATCACCCGTTCGCGCTCGCCGACGGGATCGTCGGGCCCGATCGCCGCGTACAGGTCCTGCAACGCGATCGCGGTGACGGTGAGGGGCGCAGGGTCGTACGGCGCGTCGTCGTGCGTGAGGCAGACCACGTGCCGCAGGCCTTCGGCGTGCAGCGCGTTCCAGTCGACGCGCGACGGGTAGGCCATCCCCGCGAGGGCCACCGGTTGGCGCGCGAGGAAGTAGAGCTCCGCGGGCATCGCCATCGGCCCGACGAACCGCACCTCCGACGCCGGGGCCAGCAACCGGAGTCTCACGATCCTTCCGTCACATCGAGCGACCTCGTTGCTTCCCATCCCGCGTCATCGAGGGCGAGCTTGCGAGCCCGACCAACACGTCGAGCGGCGAGCGGAGCGAGCGAGCGACCTCGTTGCTTCCCACCCCGCGTCATGGAGGGCGAGCTTGCGAGCCCGACCAGTCAATTCGAGAAGCGCGTGAGGTAGGCGTCGTCGGCGACGTAGACGACGTTCGCGGCGTTGAGCGCGTCGACGTCGCCGTCGCGGTAGCCGAGCTCGTGCAGGATCTCGCGCGTGTGCTGCCCGACGAGCGGCGGCGGGCCGTTGATGTGGCCGGGCGTCTCCGAGAATCGGACGAGGTCGCCGAACTGGCGCATGACGCCGACGATCGGGTGCACGTACTCGGCGACCAGCCCGAGCCGCTCGTTGTCGGCGTCGTAGAGCACCTGCTCGCCGTCCCAGGTGTCGATCGGCACCTCGTTGGGCACCTCCGCGTCGTCGAGCGTCCGCGACCAGAAGCGGGCGGTCTTCGTGCGGAACACGGGCTCGAGCAGGGTCGAGAGCTGCCGCCGGTGCTCGTGGCGACTCGTCGCGGTGGCGAAGCGCTCGTCGGTGAGCAGGTGCTCGACGCGCAGCACGCCGCACAACGCCCGCCACTCCGAGTCCTTCACCGCGGCGATCATGATCCAGTCGTCGTCCTGGGTGCGGTAGAGGCGGTAGAGCGCGGACAGGCCCGTGAGGTCGCGATCGAGGCGGGGCCGGTCCCACGGCTTGCCGCCCGCGAGGAACACGTCGGAGGAGAAGATCACGCCGCCGTCGAGCAGCGAGGTCCACAGCTCCTGCCCCTCGCCGGTGCGCCCGCGGTGGAAGAGCGCCATGAGCACACCGACCACCGAGAGCAACGCGTTCGACGCGTCGCACATCCCGAAGCGGTAGTAGAGCGGTGCGTTGCCCTCGTGCGCGGCGCCGGCCTCGTACTCGAGCCCGGCCGCGGCCTGGTAGAGCGGGTCGAGCCCACCGAACTTCCCGAGTGGTTCGGCGAGCCCGTACGCGTAGGTGTTGCAGTAGACGATGTCGGCGCGGATCGCGCGGCATGCCGCGTAGTCGATGCCGAGCTTCGTCGCGACACCGCGCGTCATGTTGTGGTGCACGACATCGGCGCGGGCGATGAGCTTCTGTGCGATCTCGAGGCCCTCGGGCGTCTTGATGTTGAGCGCGATGTCGCGCTTGCCCCGCTGGCAGCCGAAGAACGGCTTCGTGGCCATGCGCATGCCGTCGCCGGTGACCGGCTCCACCTTGATGACGTCGGCGCCGAGGTCGCTCATGATCATCGGCCCGAACGGGCCGGCGAGATACTGACCGAAGTCGACGAGCGTGACTCCTTCGAGCGCGAACACGGCCGACCTCCTAGAGCACGCCCGCCGCAGCGAGCTGGTCGACTTCGGAGGGCGAGTAGCCGAGCTCGCCGAGGATCTCGGCGTTGTGCTGACCCGGCCGCGGTTGCGGCCCCTGGATCGCGCCCGGTGTGCCGAGCATGTGGATCGGCACACCCATCTGCGTGGTGGGCCCGAGATCAGGGTCGACGACCGTCGCGACCATGTCGTTGGCGATCACCTGCGGGTGCGCGAACGCCTCTTCCATCGGGATGATCGCCTCGGCCGCGTGATTGTTCGCGAGGAACGCGGCAACCAGCTCGTCGCGGTCCCACACCTTGAACTTCTCACGCCGTTGCGCGGTGAACTTCTCGCGCTCCTCCGGCGGCAAGGTGAGGAAGGTCATCGAATCGGGGGCGTCTTCGAGTTGCAGGATCTCGTCCATGCTCTTGAGGGGCGGCAGCCCGCTCATCACCGACACGTGGATCCACTGGTGGTTCGCGCACTCGAAGATCATCGGTTGGTGCACGCCCGGCGGGTACGTCTTGCCCATGAGCTCGTGCGTCTGCGCGTTCGACTTCTCGAGGTGCTGCCAGATCTGCGTGGTGTACAGCAGCGCGCCCTGGAACAACGACGTCTCGACGTGCTGGCCCTCGCCCGTCTTCTCGCGTGCGAGCAACGCGGTGGTCACGCCGATGCTCACGAGGAAGAACGCACCCATGCTCGGCATCGGCATGTGCAGGAACACCGGACCCATGCGCCAGCCCGGCTGCTCCCACATCTGCCCGCTGCTGGCCTGCACGAGCGCGTCGTACCCGGGGCGCTGGGCCATGCGGTGACCGTCGGGGTAGGCGGGCACCGACAGGTAGATGAGGCGGGGCAGGTCGGCGTGGACGGTCTCGTACCCGAACCCGAGCCGATCCATGACACCGGGGCGGAAGCTCTCGACGACCACGTCGGCGCTCGCGAGGAGCCGGCGCATCACGTCGCGGCCGTCGTCGTTCTTGAGGTCGACGGTGAGCGACCGGCGGCTGCGGTTCCACACCCGTGCGCCGTCGTACGCGCGGAACGGGTCGCCGCCGGGCGGCTCGACCTTCACGACGTCGGCGCCGTGCTCGGCGAGCAGCAGCACACCGAGCGGGCCCGCGATGCCCCACGAGAGATCGACGACCCTGATGCCCTCGAGTGCGCCCGCCATGCCCGTTGCCCTTCCCGCCGCTACTGGTTCGGCTTCTCGCCGGTCGCGGCGGCCGCGGCCCGCGCCGCGAGGTGCTCGAGGATCGGCATCGGCTCCTGGCCCAGCTCCTCGAAGCGGGCCGCGATGCCGTCGGGGGTCCAGCGCCCCTCGGTGCGCATCTCGCGTACCTCGACCGGCTGGTTCCACACCGCGAGCCGGCCGCCGTTGGCCGTGTACACCTGCCCCGTCACGTGCCGGGCCTGATCGCCGAGGAGGAACGCCACCATCGGCGCGACGTCTTCGGGCTCACCCATCTCGATGCCGAACGGCACCTGGCCCGACATGCGGCTCTTGGCCACCGGGGCGATGCAGTTGGCGGTGACGCCGTACTTGTTCATCCCGGCCGCGGCGCTGCGCACGAGCGACACGATGCCGCCCTTCGCCGCCGAGTAGTTCGCCTGCGCGACGGACGCCGCGAACGCGCCCGAGGTGAAGCCGATCATGCTGCCCGACTGCTGGGCGCGAAAGATCGGGGCCGCGGCGCGAAACACCGTGAACGTGCCCTTGAGGTGGGTCTCGATGACGGGATCCCACTCCGCTTCCGACATGTTGAAGAGCATGCGCTCGCGCAAGATGCCCGCGACGCAGACGACACCGTCGATGCGACCGAAGCTGTCGACCGCCGACTGCACGATCGACGCGCCGCCCTCCATCGTGGTCACCGAGTTCGCGTTGGCGACCGCCCGGCCGCCCGCCGCGGTGATCTCGGCGACGACGGCATCCGCGACGTCGCTCTGCGGCTCGCTGCCGTCCATGGTGACGCCGTAGTCGTTGATCACGACCGACGCCCCCTCTGCCGCGCAGAGCAGCGCGACCGCCCTGCCGATACCTCGACCCGATCCGGTGATCGCGATCGCCTTGCCGTCGAGATGACCCACGCTGCTCCTTTTGTTCGCGCTCGCTCCGCCTCGGCACGGGACTTCGTCCTCGTTGCCGCGCGTCCGCTCGCCGCTCCGTCTGTCGTCGGGCGGACGCTACCGCAGCCGCCACGCGCCGAGTCTCGGAGTGAGGGGCCACGGTCTGATCGTCCGGACGCGCGCCGGTGGTCTCACGCCGTGGACCGAACGCGTGAGGCCACGAGCAGCCCGGCCCGCACGGCGCCGTCGACCGCCCACACCGTCACCGCGGCGACGTACACCGCTCGCGCGACGCCGATGCACGCGGCGAGCGCGGCGACGTTGCCGGCCACCAGCCCGATCCACGACCGGGTGAGCCGGAAGCTCGCCGCCAGCCGCTCGTGGCCGCCACCGACGATCACGGGCCCGAGGTACGACAGCGCTGCGACCAGCAGCTGCACGTACCCACCGACGACCAATGCCGGAACCACCGCACCCGAGAACGGCGATCGACCACCGGTGGCGTGCGCGGCAGCGAGGTCGACGGCGGCGATCCACCACGCGATCGCGGCACCCGCCTGCACCAGGCGGGGTCCGGCCCAACGGAACTGCTTTCGGCCGAGCCGGGGCAGCAGGGTGACGAGGAAGACGAGCGAGGCGCCGTACAGGGCCAGGCCCGCAGCCGCCGTCGCCCGCCACTCACCCAACAGCCCGGCCACCGTCACCGCCAGCCCGGCCGCCATCGCGGTCTGCACGCCGAGCTGCGCGGCCAGCGTGGAGCGCGGCGATGCCTTCGTCTTGGCCTGGGTGGCGACGAAGAAGGGCAACGTGCCTGCGATCACGAACCCGGCCAGGCCCAGCAGGTTGAGGGTCTCGTGCACGTCGCGCAGCCGCCCGGAGAGATGACCGCCACCGCCCGAGCCGAGCACCGCCCCAAGCCCGACTCCCACCACGCCGAGCACCGAGCCGACGAGATAGGCGACGATCGCGGGGCGAACCCGCGGCTGAACGGCACCGCGACCGATGCCCGCCAGGATCACGACGAGGACCGCGAGACCGGCGGCGACCGAGACGCCGCCGAGTCCGGTGAGCGGATCGACCCGGGCCTCTCGTCCGACGGCGATCGACACCGCACCCGCGACCACGAGCCAGCGCTGCACCACGACCGCGCCACGTCGCGGGGCGGGAGCGGCGCCCCACGTCACGGCCAGGAACTGAGTGGCACCCGACACCGCGAGCACCAGCGCGCCGACCAGCGCGAGATGCAGCGGCAGCCAGCGACCGGTGCGATGCGGCACCGCGCCCGCCACTGCAGCCGCCATCAGGAAGACCGCGACCAAGATCAGGGTCGGGCGGATCTGCGCCTGCGCCTCGGCCACTCGACCCGGCGCTCCCAGCGGGCGGGGTGTACGAGCGGCGTCCATGCCGATCATTCTCACCGCACCGCGTCGGCGGTCAGGGCCGGAGCAGAGTGAGCAGCATCACGGTGGGTTCGACAGCCACGAGGGAGTGAGGAGTTCCCGACGGCATGTACAGCCAGAATCCCGGCTCGGCGTCGAGCTCCTCTCCGTTGGCGGTGAAGGTCAGCCGGCCGGTCAGAACCTGCACTACGGCAGGTCGAGCCGTGCGGTGCTCGGTCAACTCCTCACCGGCACCGAAGCCGAACACGGTCACGTTGACGATCTCGTCGCGGAAGACGACCTTCGACACGACCGCGCCGGCCTGGATGGTCACCACGGCGGCAACGTCGTCGATGGCAACGTGGGGGCGGACGTCGACTGGCTTCTTGTCGATCGCTCCGTCGGCCACACCTTCGTCGGCCACACCTTCGATGGGCTCGGCGTGATCTGGCGGTGTCTTGCGGTCGGTCATCGTGGCCACCTTTCGCGTTGTCGCTCTTCCAGAGATTCCTGGTGTCGCCGACGGCGCATCAGCGCGCCTTGTCCGTCGCGGGCGGCGCCTTTCGCAGGCGCACGCAGCACCGGCCCGGCGCCGGGTCGAGGAGAGGTTCGAGCGCCGAGCGCTCGAGGCCGTCGACCAGACCGTTCATCAGCTCGAAGTTCATGCCGCAGACGAGCTCGGTGTAGTCCTGCGCGAGCGCGTGGAACGGACAGTTGACCAAGGTCATGCCGTCGGCGTCGCTTCGAGGTTCGTAGCCGCACTCACTCAACACATCGGTCGTCGAGGCGAGAAGCGCAGATCGACTCGCGCGCGCTCCCGCCTTCTGGCGCGCCCGCTGCCCGAGTTCGCGCCCGGCGGCTCGGGCCGCGTCGCGCAGCGCATCACCGACGGGAGCGCCGTCGCGCTCGGCATCGACGATCGCACGGGCGAGGAGACTGCCGGCCAGTTCGTAGTGACGTTCGGGCAAGCTGACCGTCAGCTCTCGCGACGAGCGCCGATAGAACTTCGCCGGCCGCCCGGCGCCGGGTCCGCGTCGTCCGGACAGCCGTCGGTACTCGACCTCGAGCAGACCGTCGTCGACGAGCTTGTCGAGGTGGAACTTGGCCACATGCCGGGCCACACCCACACCCTGTGCTGCCTGGTCACGATTGACCGGATCGGGTTGGGCCACCACGTATCGGTAGAGGGCCCGTCGCACCGGCTCGCCCAGGGCCGCGATGCCGCTCACCCGCGCGTCGAAGTCGTCGCCTTCCGACCTCCCGTCCGAGACCGTGGTGTCGTCCGCCGGCATGGCCCTTCCTTCTAAAAGAGGAATATGTTGACGAAGTGCCTCCGCATCTCTAAAGTCAATTCTACTATCCGTTAGAGATGGAGGCAACCCCGAATGACCAGCACTCTCGCCACCTCACCCCTTGTCACACGGGAGCACACCGCGAGCGTGACCGCCCGCGATCGGTTCAGCGACCCGGCCTACCAGGCCTTTTGGCTGCTGCGGGTCGGCTTCACGGTGGCACCCATCCTGTTCGGTCTCGACAAGTACTTCCACGTCCTCGTCAACTGGGACCGCTATCTCGCTCCGGTGATCGTGCGCCAGACTCCGTGGACTGCTCATCAGCTCATGTACGTGGTCGGGGCCATCGAGATCGTCGCCGGCCTCGTCGTCGCCCTGAGGCCCCGATTCGGCGGCTATCTCGTGGCCGCGTGGCTCGCCGGAATCATCGTCAACCTGCTTCTCGTCCCCGGCTTCTACGACGTCGCGCTGCGCGACTTCGGGCTCTTCATCGCTGCTGTTGCCCTGGCCCGACTGGCCACCGCGTTCGCCACGACACCACGCCGCGGCGCGAACGCACGGGTCTGACGGTGACCATCGCCTTCGTGCTCTCCGGCGGCGGCAGCCTGGGCGCCGTCCAGGTCGGGATGCTCCAAGCGCTCGCCGACCGCGACGTCCATCCCGACCTGCTGATCGGGACTTCGGTCGGTGCCGTCAACGCGGCCTACGTCGCGGGACACGGCACCGGCACGCAGGCCCTCGACGACCTGGCTGCGATCTGGCGTCGCCTGCGCCGCAAGGACGTGTTTCCCGTCAACCCGTTTCGCCACGTGCTCGCCGTTGCCGGCGCGAAGCCGTCGTTGTGCTCCGAGCGCGGTCTCCGGCGCCTCCTCGACACGCACCTCGCGTACCGCACCCTGCAGGACGCGACGATCCCCATCCACATCGTGACAACGAACCTGCTGAGCGGCGAGGAGGTGCTCCTCTCGGCAGGCGACGCTGTCACTGCCGTGCTCGCGAGCGCGGCGATCCCGGGCATCTTCCCAGCCGTAGAACACGAGAACTTCACCCTCGTCGACGGAGGCGTCGCCGACAACGCGGCGCTGTCGCAGGCGGTCGCGCTCGGCGCCGACGAGATCTACATCCTCCCGGCCGGTTTCGCGTGCGCATTGGAGCGCGCACCCGCCACGGCGCTGGCCACCGCAATGCAGGCCCTGACGCTGCTGATCGAGCAACGCCTGATCATCGACGTTGCGCACTTCGCCGACCTGAGCGCGATCAAGGTGCTCCCTCCGCTGTGCCCGCTCGCGGTGTCGCCGACCGACTTCGGCCACGCCGGCGAGCTCATCGAACGGGCGCGCCGAGCCACCGCCATGTGGATCGACGCCGGCGGCCCTTCACTACCGGCGCCCAGCCGCTTCTTGTCGCTGCATCACCACGCGCGCGGTGAACCGAGCACGGTCGCACACACATGCGACGCGCCGGCCGCGCCGGCAAAGGAGCTCATCGCATAAGCATCTCCATGCCCTCTCGCGCGAAGCCCGCCAAGAGTTCTTCGCCCTCGCCGGCACCCGGCCCTGACGAGCCGGCCGTCCACCGGCCAACACGTGAAAAGAGACAACCGTGGCAACACCACGCACCTTCGTCATCGTCGGCGCGAGCCTGGCCGGCGCCAAGGCCGCCGAGACGCTACGCGCGGAAGGCTTCGACGGGCGCGTCGTCCTGATCGGTGCCGAAGCCGAACGTCCCTACGAGCGTCCCGCACTTTCCAAGGGGTATCTGCGAGGCGACGTCGAACGCGAGACCGTGTTCGTCCACGACGAGAGCTTCTACGCCGACCAATCCATCGAGCTTCGAACGGCCACCACCGTCGTCGCGCTGCGACCCGACGAGCACGCCCTCGAGCTCGAGGGCGGCGAGTCACTCGCCTACGACCGGCTGCTGCTCACGACCGGCGCCCGGGCCCGCCGGATCCACGTCGACGGCGCCGACCTCGACGGCGTGCACTACCTGCGAAGCATCGCCGACGCCGACCGCCTCGCCCACGCGCTCCACGAGGCGACGAACGTGGTCGTCATCGGCGCCGGATGGATCGGCTCCGAGGTCGCCGCCTCGGCGCGCCAACTCGGACATGCCGTGGCCGTCGTCGACCCGGGGACGGTTCCGCTCGAGCGCGTCCTCGGCCCGCAAGTCGGTTCGATCTATCGGGACCTGCACGCCGACCACGGCGTCGAGCTCCACCTCGAATCGGGCGTCGAGTCCCTGAGCGGCAGGGGACACGTCGGAGAGGTTCGCCTCACCGACGGGTCACGAATCCCCGCCGATCTCGTCGTCGCCGGCGTCGGCGCGCAGCCGCGCGTCGAGCTGGCGGCCGGCGCCGGGCTCGCGGTCGGTGACGGTGTGATCGTCGACGCCTACCTGCGCACGAGCAACCCCGACGTCTTCGCAGCCGGAGACGTCGCGTCCGCGTACCACCCGGGCATGGGCGCGCGCCTGCGTGTCGAACATTGGGCGAACGCCGCGCATCAAGGCGCAGCGGCGGCCAGGAACATGCTCGGCACTCCCACGGCTTATGACCGCGTCCCGTACTTCTTCTCCGACCAGTACGAGCTCGGCATGGAGTATTCCGGCCACGCAACCAGCTGGGACCGCGTCGTGTTCAGAGGCAATCCCGCCGACGGCAAGTTCATCGCGTTCTGGCTCTCCCGCGGCGTCGTCGTTGCCGGCATGAACGTCAACATTTGGGATGTCGCGGACGACATCCAGCGGCTCGTTCGCGAGCAGGTCGTCGTACACCCCGACCGCCTCGCCGACCCGGACACACCACTCGACACGCTCACATAGGCGCGCAGTGGTCACGCCGGCTCTACGGTTCGTAGGTCCAGTCGGGTCGCTTGCGCATCTGGCGGTCGTCGAACACGGCTCGCCCGTCGTCGATGTCGACGAGCTTCGGCACGATCGCGCGGTGCGGACGTGCGCATTCGCCTCGGAGGTGCCGCTCGAAGTCGTCGGGGAACGTGCGCAGGATGCTTCCGATGAGTTGCTGCTCCTCGACGGGCAGGAAGCAGCGGTTGCCGTCGGCCACGACCCCGAGCCAGTGCTCGATGCTCTCGAGGCTCCCGACGGTGCCGTGCCCGGTCGCGATGTCGTCGAGGGCCTGCGTGATCGCGCCGGTACCGAGCTTGCAGGGCGGGCACTGTCCGCACGATTCGACGTACAAGAAGCGCGAGAGGACGGCTGCGACGTCGACCATGCACGCGGTGTCGTCGTAGACGATGAACCCGGCGGCACCGAGCCCGCTACCGGTCGCGGCGAACGTCTCGAACGTCAGCGGGGTGTCGAGCTGGGTTTCGGTCAACACCGCGTTCGTCACGCCAGACAGCACCGCACGGATCGTCCGGTTCGGTCGCGGTGCACCGAACGTCGTGAGCACATCGCGCAGCGGGGTACCGCACTCCACCTCCACGACCCCCACGCGTTCGACATCGCCGACGACGGTGCACACGACCGTTCCCGGCGAGCCGGGCGTGCCGAACGACCGATACCACTGCGCACCCCTCGCGAGCACGTGCGCGACAGTGGCCAGCGTTTCGACATTGTTGACCGAGGTCGGGTTCGACTCGTGGCCTCCCGAGTGCCCGGCCTCGGGCTCGTGCGCCTGCCATCCGAGTTGGGGGGCGGTGGCGAACAGGCCGTGCACAAAGGGCGGCAGCCAGCGTGGCAGCGGGTCGTTGCCTTCGATCACCTCGAGGAGTGCCTTCTCCTCGCCGAAGAGGTACTCCTCGGGGCCGGCGACGACGACGATGGAGAGGTCGCCGACGAGCCCGGCTTGCTCCATCTCCGTCACCGCGGTCAGGACGCGCTCGCGCTCGGGCTCGAAGCTCGCCTTCAACGCGATGAACACCTCACGCGCCTCGAGGACCAACGCGGCGATCGCGAGGCCCTCGACCACTTGATAGGGATTGGCACGCAGGATCGCCCGGTCCTTGAAGGTGCCCGGCTCGCCTTCTGCCCCGTTGCACACGACATAGCGGTGCCGACCGGCAGCACGACGCACCGAACGCCACTTCGTCGCGATCGGGAACCCGGCGCCGCCGCGACCGCGCAGACCGGACCGTTCCAGCTCCGCGATCGTCTCTTCCGGGCCGAGCTCCTTCGCGCGCGCCAGGCCCTCACCGCCGCCGGCCGCGAACCACTCCTCCAGCGACTCCACGCGCCGGTCGGGCAGGACGATCTCGACGCGGCCCACGCTCATCGCGCGCCGACGGCTCGGCGCCGAGCCACTGGAACACCCACAACGATCGGGCTCATGGTGCGATCCAATCTCCCTGAATGAACGGTCAAGGCGTGACGAATCATGGTGACCAGCCGAGCTTCCACGCGTCATCGGGAAGTGCGATCTCCCCGGCAGCTTCAGCGAATGCATGGAAGGCCGCTCGCAGTCGCGTCCGTTCGACCGCCGGAAGCCGCTCGACAATCCGAGTGATCTCCTTGCGCCGGCGCGCGGTCACCGAGCGCAGCATCGCGCGGCCGGCCGGGGTAACCGTCAAGTTGATCTCGCGTCGACTTTCGGTCGATGTCGCGCGATGGACCAAGCCCTTCGCTACGAGGCGGTCACACAACCGAGTAGCGGTCGATGGATGCACTCCGAGAGCTTCGGCCAAGTCGGACACATTCTGTTGGCCCGGCGACACCAACAGCACCAACGCTCGGTACTGCACGAGCGTGAGCTCGTCCTCCACGACCGCAATCGACCGCACGGCCACGCCGATCAGCGCACGCGACGCGACCAACACTGCATTCGTCAGATCATCGATGTCTTCACGAACGGACGGGGCCAAAGCGGCTCTCGATGGCGACATGCCTGCAGATTAGCATGTTGCAACACAACAGTTGTACGATAGCAACTGACAAGGGGCACTACGGGAACGGAAGGCGGCGCGACATGTTCGGCAGACCGACCACCGGTCCCGCACGCGAGCTCGAACTGCGAACCAGCCGGTCGATCAAGCTCGAAACCCTTCGGTCGCTTCTGTCCACGAGCGAGGAGATGTCGCTCCCGCAGGTGCGCGCGCTTCTGTTGCTCTCGACCCATGGCGCACAGACCGTGAGGTCTCTCGCCGAAGGTTTGAGCTCGCACGAAATCGCGATCGATCGACTCTGTAGTCGGCTCGTGACCCGAGGGCTCGTGGTCAGGGTTCCCGCTGCCACCGACGCGGACGAGTTCGTCGTCGCCTTGTCCACCGCGGGTCGCCGCATCATCGACAACGCGATCTACCGCCAAGCGCACGAGCGCGAGCGCACCCTCGAGCAAAGGGCCAAACGGCGAATCCCAAGGATGCATGCCCGTATTGCACAGGAGGAATGATGAAGCCTTACGTCTTGCCTGACCTCGCCTACGACTATTCCGCCCTCGAGCCTCACTACTCGGCCCGCGTCCTCGAACTGCACCACGACAAGCATCACAAGGCCTACGTCGACGGCGTCAACACGACGCTCGGGAAGCTCGCCGGGGCACGCGCCGCCGACGACCTCAGCGCGATCGTCGGCCTCGAGAAGGCGCTCGCGTTCAACCTCTCGGGCCACGTGCTGCACTCGCTGTTCTGGCAGAACCTCAGCCCCGACGGCGGCGACCGGCCGACCGGTGAGCTCGCAGCCGCAATCGACGAGCACTTCGGTGGGTTCGACGCCTTCCACAAGCAGCTCTCCACCTCGGCGGCGTCCGTACAGGGCTCCGGTTGGGGCGCACTCACGTGGGAACCTCTCGGTGAACGCCTCTTCATCGAGCAGATCTACGACCACCAAGGAAACGTCGGCCAGGGTGGCGTGCCATTGCTCGTCATCGACGCGTGGGAGCACGCGTACTACCTGCAATACGAGAACCGTCGGCCCGACTACATCGATGCCATCTGGAACGTCATCGACTGGACCGACGTCGCAGCCCGGTTCGAACACGCACGCGGTCTCTCGCTCACGTAGCAAGGTCGTGCACACGATCCGAACGCTGGGACACGGCACCCTCTCCGCGGAAGACTTCGTCGGCGTGGTTCACGACGCCGGAGTTGAGGTCGTCGTCGACATCCGGCGGTACCCCGGCAGCCGGCGTTACCCGCACTTCGGGCGAGAAGAGATGGCAGCTTGGCTCCCCGAACACGGGGTGGACTACCAGTGGCTTCCTTCGCTCGGTGGTCGACGCAAGCCGGCACCGGATTCGCCGAACGGGGGTTTACGCAACGAGCAGTTCCGCGCCTATGCCGACTACATGATGTCCGACGAGTTCGCCGAAGGGGTCACGGATCTCCTCGCCCTGGCACAGATCCGCCGAGTGGCAGTCATGTGCGCCGAATCGGTCTGGTGGCGTTGTCACCGTCGCCTGCTCGCCGACTATCTGCTCCTTGTCGAGCAGACGCGCGTCGAGCACCTCTTCCACAACGGACGCCTCGCCGAACACCCGCCGACGCCCGAAGCTCGCCTGCTCGACGGTCGGGTCATCTACAACGTCGCCACCCCCGGTGAATCGTCGGCAGAAGCCTGAAGCCCCTCAGCGCGTGCGCAGCACGGCGAGTGGACGCTTTCGCAAGACGTCCACGGCGTCGGCGACGAGATCGCGCACCACGTCGCCCGCGCGCTCGATGCCGGTCACGAACGACGCGGCTTCACCGGCCCAGATCGCCTTCTCGTCGGTCTCGGTCTCCGGCGCGAGCGAGACGTATTCGTCGCGATGCTCACCCGCCCAAGTCCGAAGCTCCTGCTCGCGGCCCTGCCAACGTTCGACAAACCGATTTCGGATCGCACGGCCCGACACCCCTTCAGGCCACGGCATACCGACAGCGATGTCGAACACATCGGTGAGGCTCGTGTCGTCCGCCGTCGCGGCGATCACGCGGGCCTTGTACGCATCGGAAACACCGCATTCGCGCGTGCCGAGGAACCGGGTACCGATCCAAACCCCCTCGGCGCCGAGCATCAACGCTGCGGCGATGCCGCGACCGTCTGCGATCCCACCTGCGGCGACCACCGGCAGCGGCGTGACCGCATCGACGACGGCGGGAACGAGTGGCAGCGTCGAGACCCGGCCGGTGTGACCGCCCGCCTCCGTGCCCTGGGCCGTCACGACATCGACACCTGCAGCGGCCGCACGTCGAGCACCGTCGACCGTGCGCACCTGGCACACCACGATCGCACCAACCTCGTGCGCGGCCTCGACGAACGGGGCAGGATCCGCGAAGGAATGGGCGATGATCCGGACTCCTTCGTCGAGCGCCGCGGCCATCAGCTTCGCGGTGCCGGGAAGATGGCTGATGAACCCCACGCCGAACGGACGATCCGTCAGCTCACGCGCTCGCCGGATCTGGGCAACCAACCACTCGGTACCCCCGATCGTCGTCCCTCCGATGAGCCCGAGACCGCCTGCCTCCGACACCGCAGCCGCGAGCTCCGCCGGCGCATCACCACCACCCATCG
>DAIQOP010000268.1:0-5450 GCA_036787815.1 Actinomycetota bacterium | reverse complement strand
TGGGTCGCGCTCGGCGCCATCGCTGCGGTCACCGAGCGCCTCCTGCTCGGTCCGCTCGTCACTCCCCTCCCCCGCCGCCGCCCGTGGAAGGTCGCACGCGAAGCGGTGACACTCGACCGCTTGTCGAACGGTCGCGCGGTGCTCGGCGCGGGAATCGGCACCGACCACTACCGCGAGTTCAGCGCGTTCGCCGAGCGCGCGACCGACGATCGCACGCGCGCGGCATTGCTCGACGAAGCGCTCGACATCGTGACGGCGTTGTGGAGCGGCGAGCGCGTGACCCACGACGGCCCGCGCTACCAGGCGACCGACGTCGTGCAGACACCACGTCCGCTCCAACGGCCACGCATCCCGATCTGGTGCGCGGCGGCCTGGCCCCATCTTCTCCCGCTCCGGCGCGCCGCCCGTTGGGACGGCGTGGCGCTCGTCGGGCAGCTGTCGCCCGCCGACGTCGAGACCGTCGTCGCCGAGATCGCGCGCCACCGCACCATCGCCGACCCGTTCGCGGTGGCCCTCCCGAGCACGGCCGCGACCAGCACCGACATCGCCGCCTACGCCGAAGCGGGCGTCACCTGGTGGCTCGCGTCGATCCGCCCCGGCGACGCGCTCGACGCGAGTCGCACCCTCGTGGATCACGGGCCACCGCGGTAGAGGCCGCACCACTACCGCGATCGAAGATCTCGATCCGGTCGGACTGCTCGAGGAGAAGCTGCGCGCATGACGGAGCTCGGCGTATGAGGATCGATGCCATGTCCGGGGGCCTGCCCATCCGCCGGATGCACGAGCTCGCGGGCGAGGTGGAGGCGGCAGGGTTCTCGGGGCTCTGGATCACCGAGGGCGGACGCTCGGCCTACAACCTCTGCACGGCCGCGGCGCTCGGTACCGAGCACCTCGATCTCGGCACCGCGATCGCGGTGGCGTTCCCGCGCAGCCCCATGGTCACCGCGCAGATCGCGTGGGAGCTGCAGGAGGCGACCGGCGGCCGGTTCGTGCTCGGCCTCGGCACGCAGGTGAAGGCGCACATCGAGCGGCGCTACGGCAGCGCGTTCGAGCATCCGGGCCCGCGCGTACGCGAGTACGTCCTCGCGGTGAAGGCCATCTTTCGCGCGTTCCGCGGTACCGAGAAGCTCGCGTTCTCGGGCGACTTCTACTCGCTCTCGCTGCTCCCCGACATGTGGTCGCCGGGCCCGATCGCGCCGCCCGATCCACCGGTCTACGTCGCCGCGGTGAACCCGTGGATGTGCTCGATGATCGGTGAGGTCGCCGACGGCGTGCACGTGCACCCGCTGCACTCGGTGCGCTACATCGACGAGATCGTGCGGCCGGGCATCGCGGCCGGAGCCGAGAGGGCCGGACGGTCGCTCGACGAGATCGCGTTCGTCTGCCCACTCCTCACGATCGTGGGCGACACCGAAGAAGAACGTGCGAAGTGGCGGGAACGCGCGCGGTTGCAGCTCGCGTTCTACGGCTCGACCCGCACCTACGCGAAGGTGTTCGAGCTGCACGGATGGCCGGGCACTTCGGAGCGGTTGCACGAGCTTCAGGCGCGCGGCGACATCCCGGGGATGGCGGCAACCGTGACCGACGAGATGCTCTCGGTGTTCGCGCTCGAGGCGCCGTGGGACGGGCTCGCGGAGGCGATCCTCGGTCGCTACACCGGCGTCGCCGACCGTGTGGTGTGCTATTTCGCCACGGCGTCGTGGGAGCGCCGGCCCGAGATCCGCGACCGCTGGGCCGAGGTCGCCCGGGCCGTGACCGGCACCTGAGCGGCCTGGCCGCGCCCCGAGGGTCAACCCGGCGGGGCGGGTGACGATGCTCTTGGTAGTGACCGCCGTCGCCACCCCATCCCGTTCCCAGCCTCACCCGCCGGTCGTCGCACCGGCCGGTGGTGACGCGTCGGTTCGCGCCGCGCGGCCCCGCGGCGGCGGGTCGGAGCGCGCGGTCGTGGGCGGGGTGGCGGTCGGCGGAGTGATGGCCACGGTGACGGCCGCGCTCTATTTCCTCGGCGCCGGGCGCGCGCTCGACTACGACGGCAGCATCACCACCGGCCTCTTCGTGAAGCACGGCTCGCTGCTCGACGTGTTCCGCTCGGTCTACGCGTACAACAACCAGCCGTACTTCTCGTTCGTCGAGCACATCGTGTGGAACCTCGGCGGGCACTCCGAGGCGTGGTTGCGGGTCGTGCCGATCGTCGCCGCGGCCGCGGCCGTCGGGCTCCTCGCCGCGTGGGCGACGGCGCGATGGGGTCTCGCCGCGGGAGTGGTGGCCGGCACCGTGCTGGCCGCCAACCCGATGTTCGCGTCGCTGGCCCGCAGCGTTCGCGGCTACAGCCTCATGGTGCTCGGGTGCACGGTCGCCACACTGATCTTCGCCGATGCCCGCGAACGTCCGGAGTCGATGACCACCGCGCGCCGCGTCGGCTACGTCGTTGCGATGGGAGTCGCGATCGGCACGCAGGCCTACGCGGTGATCGTGCTCGGAGCCCACGTCGTCACGCTGCTCTGCGACCGCCGGTTCGACACCGCGTGGCGCAAGCGCGTCGCCTCGGTCGTCGTGGTTGGCGTGCTTCCGTACGTCGGCATGATGCAGATGCTGATCACCACCTCCCGGGCCCGCAAGGGTGTGTTCCTCGGCTCGTTCCCGGGCGACGCGGCCCGTGAGGTACTCGGCCACGAGCTCGTCGCCGTCGTCGTGTTCGGTGCGTTCGCGGCGTTCGCGCTCGCCGCCATGGGGTGGCGTCGCGCACTCGCTCCGGCGGTCGCCACGATCACCGCGGCGCTCCTCGTGATCTGGGTGGTGCTCCACCCGCTCGACCTGTACCCGCGCTTCGTCGTGTGGCTCGTGCCCGCCGTCGCCCTCGCGGCCGCGCGGGCCGTGGGGCGGAGACCGAAGCTCGCGGCGGCCGTCGCGCTCGGTGCCGCCGTCATGGTGCTCTCGCAGGTGGGCTCGTGGACCACCGATCCCATCGCCTCGCGCGAGATCGCGCACGTCGTCGAGCAGGCGCGCGCCCACGGCCTCGAACCGTGCGCGACCGGGTCGAACACCGAGGTGCTCTCCGGGTACACCACTGCGGTGAAGCGGGTGACGAAGCCGGGCCTGGTCGACCACTGCGACCTGCTGTTCGGGATGCCGGAGACCTCGGGGCCGTTGCTGAGCCGCGTCGCCTGCCGGTTCCGCCGGCACTCGGTGCTCGTCGGCACGGTCGACATCATCGTCATGACCGACCCCGACCCGGGCCGCCCCGTCCCCTGCTGACCTGCCGACCGGCGCCACTCCCGGGCCCGGCGGTAGCCTGCGGCCCGTTCCTGACGTCTGCGTCATGCGGAGGAGACGGCATTGGCACTCGACGAGCTGAAGGGGCGCCCCCTCGGCACCCAGAAGGTGGTCATCGAGCGGGGTCCCGTGCGGATCTTCGCGCAGGCCCTCATGGATCCCGACCCGGTGTACAGCGACGGCGACGCCGCACCCGTGCCGCCGACGTTCCCGTTCGTGATGCCCTATTGGGGCTCGCTCGGGCAGGGCGGCGCGGCCGGCCTGCCGATCGAGAACCTGCGCGGCAAGGGCCGGGCGATCCTCCACGGCGAGCAGGAGTTCGAGTACCACGACGGCCGCTGGCCGCACGTCGGCGACGTGCTGGTGGGCGAGGGCGTGATCTCCGACGTGTACGAGAAGGCGAAGTCCGACGGCGGCAAGCTCGAGTTCTACGTGACCGAGACGACGTGGAAGAACGAGGCGACCGGCCTGCCCGTCGTCACGACCAAGTTCATCCTCGCGATCAACTGCAAGCCCGACGCCGCCGAGCCCAAGCCGCTCGCCAAGTGAGCGACGACCTCCTGGAGTTGCGCGACCGGCTGGCGATCAACGATCTCCTCGTCCGCTACGCATGGGCGATCGACACGAAGGACTGGGACTCGCTCGACACGGTGTTCACACCCGACGCGAAGATCGACTACACGGCGACGGGTGGCATCGCCGGTTCGCTCGCCGAGATCAAGCCGTGGCTCGCGGAGTCGTTGGCCGCGTTCCCGGCGACGCAGCACCTCCTCTCCAACTCGCAGGTGACGATCGACGGCGACACCGCGACCGCGCGTACCGCGGTGTACAACCCGATGGGCGCGGCGACGCGCGAAGGGCCGCTGCACTTCTTCTTCATGGGCGGGATCTACGCCGACCGGATGGTGCGCACGCCCGACGGATGGCGCATCAAGGAGCGGGTCGAGCACTTCGTGTGGATGGACGGCAAGCTCCCCCGCGAGCTCTACGTTCCCGAGGGCTGATCACCGGAGCACCCCCGCGTCGACGAGCGCGCGTTCGGCCTCGGCGACACCGCGCACGTGCCGTGCCGCGAATCCCGCGCGCATCGCGCCTTCGACGTTGAGCAGGTTGTCGTCGAGGAACAGGATGCGGTCCCGCGGGACCGCCAGCAGTTCCGCGACGCGATCGAACACCGCGTGGTCGGGCTTCACGATGCCGAGCTCGAACGACAGGAACCGGTGATCGAACGCGTCGAGGATCGACCAGCGCGCGAACTGGCGCTCCCAATGCAGGGAGTTCGTGTTGCTGAGGCAACCCGCCGGCATTGCGTCCTGCACCCGCGCCAGCAGCGCGTCGGCGCCGGCGAGCGGGCCCCCCGGCCAGCTCGCGAACGCGTCGAGGAACGCGCCGGGCGCCAGCGGTAGCGCCCACTCTTCGACCATGCCCGCGGCGAAATCGGCGGCCGAGCACTCGCCGCGCTCGAAGCTGCGGACCCACGGGCACGTGAGCCAGCGCTGCCAGAGCTCGTCGTCGCTCTCGATGCCCGCGAGCGCCTTCATCGGGGCGACACCACCGAAGTCGATGAGCACGCCCCCGAGATCGAACAGCACGACGTCGATCGCGGTCGTCTCCATCAGCGGGAGCGTAGTTAGTAGGGCGTCCCGACCGCGATGAGCTGGAACTGGATGCCGTCGGTCGCTCGCCAGACTCCGAATTGCGGACCGCCATTGTGCGCGGAGCCCACCCACACGGTGTCGGAACCGCGAAGCCGCGTGATGGTTCCGTTGAACTCGTCGAAGGCGATGGCCGGGCGCCAGGTGCGACCGGCGTCGGTCGACACCGAGACCGTGCCGCGGCCCGACGTGAGGATCGCGACCTGGTCGTTGATCGCGATGAGATCGGCCCCGTACCCCGCTTCCGGGAGCCGGCCGAGATCAGGGAGCTGCGGCATGCTGACACGCGCGGTCAGCACCCACGTGGCCCCGCCGTCGGGCGAACGAAAGAGCTCCTTCGGCGTCGACGCGGCCCCCGCTCCGCTGCACGAGACCCACAGGTCGAAGGCGTTGACTCCGGCGACACTGGCCAACAGCGGGCCGCAGGGGTTCACGCGCGCCTGCCAGGTCACGCCCTCGTCGCTCGTCTCCATGATCGCGGGCGTCGGCGCGAAGGAGTTGAACGCCGACCAGACGAACGCG
>DAIQOP010000041.1:0-19212 GCA_036787815.1 Actinomycetota bacterium | reverse complement strand
CGCCACCGGCCGCGACCGGCCGGGTCGTCGTGCGGGTCACCGGTTCGACCGCGGTCGACGATTCCCGAACGGCGACCCTGGTCAACACACTGCGGAGCCGCCTCGCGGGCACCGTTTCCGGCGCGCGCGTGGGTGGCCCGGCGGCGCAGAACCGCGACCTCACCGCGGTGCTCACCGGACGCGCTCCGTACGCGATCGGGCTCATCCTGATCGTCGCGTTCCTGCTGTTGCTCGTCGTGTTCCGGAGCCTCGTGATCGCGATCACGTCGATCCTGATGAACGTGCTCACCGTCGGCGCGGCGTTCGGGTTCGCGACCTTGGTGTTCCAGCACGGTTTCGGAACCGGCCTGCTCGGCATTCAGCATCAACCGTTCGTCGATGCCTGGGCACCGCTGTTCTTCTTCGCGCTGCTGTTCGGTCTCTCGATGGACTACCAGCTGTTCCTGCTCGCCGCGATCCGGGAGCGTTACGAGGCGACCGGCGACACCCGCCGGGCGATCGGCGAAGGGATCGCCCGAACGGGTCGGCCCATCACCAACGCCGCGCTCATCATGATCGTCGTGTTCATCGCGTTCGGTGTGACCGGACCGATCCCACCCACCGAGCTCGGGCTCACGCTCGCGATGGCGGTGCTGCTCGACGCGACGATCGTGCGGGTGCTCCTCGTGCCCGCAACCATGGCCCTCATCGGCGACCACAACTGGTATCTGCCCAAGTGGCTCGGCCGCATCCTCCCCAACGTGCATTTCAGCCACTGATGAAGACGCGCCAGCCGAAGGAGTCCACCATGCCTCACCCGTCCGATCTCGGGACCGCCACATCCGTGCGCCGACCCGCCTGGGAGGTCTCACCGTCCTGGCCGCTGGAACGACTGCTCTTCGCGCTCGCGGGAACCATGACCCTGCTCAGCGTCGTGCTGGTCGCGACCGTCAGTCGGTGGTTCCTGCTCCTCACCGCGTTCGTCGGCATCAACCAATGGCTCTACGTCACCGTCGGCAACTGTCCGGCATCCTTCGTGCTGCAGCGATTCGGCATCGCCCGACGCTGCAGCTCGTGACGCTCGCCCCGGCAACCTCGGCCCGGTGTGACAGGCACGTATCGTGACGCAATTGCTGGCGATCCCGGACGGCTCGGTCGCCGCGGTGGTGGCGCATCCCGACGACGAGAGCTTCGGCCTCGGCGCGCTCCTTGCCGCGCTCGCGGCCGAGGGTCGGACGGTGAGGGTGCTGTGCTTCACGAGCGGTGAGGCGAGCACCATCGGTGCAACACGCGACCTGGGTCGGATCCGGCGCCGGGAGATGGCGGCCGCGGCCGAGAGGCTCGGCGTCGCGGACGTGGCGCTGCTCGACCTTCCCGACGGCGGTCTCGACACGTGCTCCGCGGACGAGCTCGACGCTCGCATCGACAACTGGCTCGACGACACGACCGCGGCCCTCATCGTGTTCGAACCGCAAGGAGTGACCGGCCACCCCGACCATCGGGCCGCGACCGCGGCCGCGGAACGGATCGCCGACCGACGCGACCTGCCGGTGGTCGAATGGGGCCTCGATCCGGTCACGGTCGCAAGGCTCGAAGAGCAGTACGACATGCGGTTCCACGCGATCGTCGACGGACCACACGTCTTCGATCTTCCCGTCGGGCGCGGCGAGCAGCTCGAAGCGATCCAGTGTCACAGTTCACAGCTCGATGACGACCCGATCGTCTTGAAGCGGCTCGCGTTGCAGGGCACCATCGAACGCGTGCGACTTCGCAGACCCGGTTCCCCGGCAGTGCGGGAGGTGGAGTGATGGACAGCCACGCGTGGGACGAGCGGTACGGCGGCGACGAGTTGGTGTGGTCGGCCGAGCCGAACCGGTTCCTGGTCGCCGAGGTGGAAGGTCTGGCGCCGGGTCGTGCGCTCGACCTCGCGTGTGGGGAAGGGCGCAACGCCATCTGGCTCGCCGAGCATGGGTGGACCGTGGTCGGGGTCGACTTCTCCGGCGCCGGTCTCGAGAAGGCGCGCCGCCTCGCCGCGGCACGCGGTGCATCGTTGCGTTGGCGACTCGCCGACGTGACCGAGTACGAACCACCGCCCGAAGGCTTCGATCTCGTGATCGTCATGTACCTGCATCTGCCCCCAGGGCCGCGTCGTACGGCGTTCGGCCGGGCCGCCGCCGCGGTCGCGCCGGGCGGCACGCTGCTCGTGGTGGGCCACGACATCACGAACCCCGACGCAGGCTGGGGCGGCCCGCGCGACACGACCGTGCTGTACGGCCCCGACGACGTCGTCGCCGACATCGAAGGACTCGAGATCGTGAAGGCGACCCGGATCGAACGGCCGGTCGCGACCGACGAAGGCGAGAAGACGGCGATCGACGTGCTCGTCCGGGGAACGCGGGCGCAGGAGAGTACGGCATGACCGAAGGCCGAATCGGCCCCGATGGCGGGCTTCCCGTCGCGCTCGTGGGCGACGACGTGTCGGTCCCGTGCGTCGATGGTGTGTCTCGCCGGTACGTGAACCTCGACGCCGCGGCCTCGACGAGCGCGCTCCCCGAGGTCGCGTCGCGCGTGCAGGAGTTCCTGCCGTGGTACTCCAGCGTGCATCGTGGCGCGGGCTACAAATCGCGCACGGCCACGAACGCGTACGAGCACGCGCGTGCCGCGATGCTGCGGTTTGCGGGGCGGGCCGACGACTCCGACGACATCGTCATCATCTGCCGGAACACCACCGAAGCGATCAACCACCTCGCGTACCGGCTGCGCTTCGCGGCCGACGATGTCGTGCTGACGACGGTCGTCGAGCACCACGCGAACCTGCTTCCGTGGGCGCGGGTGGCCGAGCGCCGGTTCGTCGAGTGCTCACGCGACGGCAGGTTCGATCTCGACGACGTCGTGGCGGGCCTCGACGCGACGCCGCGACCGAAGCTGTTGGCGATCACCGGGGCGTCGAACGTGACGGGCTGGATGCCGCCCATCGACGAGATCGCACTCGCGGCCCACGAACGCGGTGTCCCCGTGTTCCTCGATGCCGCGCAGCTGGCACCGCATCGGCGGCTGCCGGCCTCGGTCGACTTCGTCGCGTGGAGCGGGCACAAGATGTACGCGCCGTTCGGAGCCGGCGCGCTCGTCGGGCCCCGCCACGCGTTCGCCGACGGCGACCCGTACCTGGCCGGCGGGGGCGCGGTCGATCTCGTCGATCTCGACGAGGTCGTGTGGACCGACCCACCCGAGCGCGAGGAAGCGGGCTCGCCGAACGTGCTCGGTGCCGTTGCGCTGCACGCCGCGATCGACGAGTTCGAGCGCATCGGATGGGAGTCGATCGGCGAGCACGACCGCGAGCTCGGGCACCTGCTGCGCTCGCGGCTCGCGGTGGTTCCGGGCGTGACGCTGCTCGGTCCGGATCTCGGGACCGAGACGCTGCCGGTCGCGACGTTCACCGTCGACGGCATGCACCACGCGCTCGTCGCGGCCCGGCTGAGCGCGGAGTTTGGCGTCGGCGTGCGTCACGGCTGCTTCTGCGCCCACCCGTACCTCCTGCGACTGCTCGACCTGTCGGTCGCCGAAGCGCGCGCCTACCGCGAGGCCGTGCTGCGCCACGACCGGCGGGAGATGCCGGGCGCGGTGCGCGCGAGCGCGGGGCTCTCGACGTCGCCGGCCGACATCGACCGGTTGATCGACGCGGTCACGGCACTCGCGAGCGGCGCGCCGCCCGTGGCCGCCTACGAGCAGGACGGGACCACCGGGGACTTCTGGCCCGAGACCGCCTCGCACGGATGGACGGCCGACGACCGGTCGCTCGGTGCCTCGTGCGCCCGCGGCTGACGGAGCCCGGGGCGACGTAGGAGCGGCCCCCCGATTGGTTGAGTGAGGGCTCACTCAGCTAGCGTCGCCGGCGTGAGCGGCCCGATCCTGGCGACGAACCCGGTGACGAACCCGGCGACGAAGGCGAAGCGGGCGAGCGCCCTGCCCGCCGACGAGCGCCGTTCGATGATCGTCGCGGCGACGTTGCCCCTGCTCATCGAGCACGGCGACCGGGTCACCAGCAAGCAGATCGCCGAGGCGGCGGGCATCGCCGAGGGCACCATCTTCCGGGTCTTCGCCGACAAGGACGAGGTCATCGCGGCGGTGGTCGAGTCGGCCCTCGATCCGGAGCCGCTCGAAGCCGCGCTGGCCGGTATCGCGAGGGATCTCTCGTTCGAGGACGGCCTCGCGGCCGCGATCGTGATCATGCAGCAGCGCGTCATCGACATCTGGCGCCTCGTGTCGAGCGTCGGGACGCGGTTCCACACCCGTCGCCCGATGGCCGACAGCGACGCGCTGGTCCGCATGTTCGAGGCCCACCGCTCCGAGATCACGGTCGAGCCCATCGTCGCGGCGC
Source organism: Actinomycetota bacterium (assembly GCA_036787815.1). Classification (GTDB taxonomy): domain Bacteria; phylum Actinomycetota; class Acidimicrobiia; order IMCC26256; family PALSA-610; genus DATBAK01. The sequence continues at coordinate 14,855 of DAIQOP010000041.1, read as the reverse complement.
GGCTGCTGCACGCGCTCACGCTGTCGATGACGCACCCGATGCTCGCGGGCGAACCGCGCCAGCCGAACGAGCTGGTGCACCTCTTCCTGCACGGCGTTGGCGGCACAGGGGTTGGCGGCACAGAGAGCGCCGGCGAGAAGGCCTCGCCGTGCTGAGGCGGCTCCTGCGATCGCATCTCGGTCCGTACAAGCATCTGCTCCTGCTGATCGTCGGGCTGCAGACGGTGCAGACCACCGCGGCACTGACGCTGCCGACGATCAACGCGCGCATCATCGACAAGGGTGTGCTCGCCCACAACCAGGGCTACATCTACACGTGGGGCGCGGTGATGGTGTTCTTCGCGCTGGTGCAGATCGTCTTCTCGGTGGCTGCGGTGTTCTTCGGCGGCAAGGTTGCGATGAGCTTCGGGCGCGACCTGCGCAAGAACCTCTTCCACAAGGTGACCGACTTCTCGGCCCGCGAGGTCGGCACGTTCGGAGCACCGTCGCTGATCACGCGCATCACCAACGACGTGCAACAGGTGCAGATGCTGGTGGTGATGGCCTGCACGATGGCCATCGCGGCGCCCATCACCATGGTCGTCGGTGTGTTCATGGCGCTGCGCCAGGACGTCGGGCTCTCGATCATCCTCGTGATCGCGATGCCGGTGGCGGGTGTGGTGCTCGGCCTCCTCGTGTCGCGGATGGTGCCGGCGTTCCGGCTGATGCAGGAACGGATCGACCAGGTGAACCGCGTGCTGCGGGAGCAGATCACGGGTATCCGCGTGGTGCGGGCGTTCGTGCGCGAGCCGGAGGAGACGGCCCGGTTCGCCCGTGCGAACGAGGACCTCACCGAGGTCTCGCTGCGGGCCGGGCGGCTGATGTCGTCGATGTTCCCGACGGTCAACCTGCTCATCAACGCGTCGAGCGTCGGAGTGCTCTGGCTCGGCGCGAGCCGCGTCAACTCCGGTGAGATCCAGGTCGGCACGCTGATCGCGTACCTCACGTACCTCGTGCAGATCCTCATGTCGGTGGTGATGGCCACCTTCATGATCTCGATGATCCCGCGCGCCTCGGTGTCGGCCGACCGCATCCAGGAGGTGCTCGACACCGACCCGAGCGTCGTTCCGCCCGAGAACCCGGTTCGCGAGGTCGTGACGCACGGCGCGCTCGAGTTCCGCGACGTCGGCTTCCACTACCCGGGCGCCGAGCACGCGGTCCTGAGCGGCGTGTCGTTCGCGACCGCGCCCGGCCAGACCACGGCCATCGTCGGGAGCACCGGCGCGGGCAAGACCACGCTCGTCAATCTGATCCTGCGCCTGTTCGACAGCACCGAAGGCACCGTCGCCGTCGGCGGGGTCGACATCCACGACCTCGATCCCGACGTGCTCTGGAGCACGATCGGCCTCGTGCCGCAGCGGCCGTACCTGTTCTCGGGCACCGTCGCGAGCAACCTTGCCTTCGGGAAGCCCGACGCCACCGAAGAGGAGATGTGGGGCGCGCTCGAGGTCGCGCAGGCCGCCGACTTCGTCCGCGCGATGCCCGGCGGGTTGGACGCACGGATCGAGCAGGGTGGCACCAACGTTTCGGGCGGGCAGCGCCAACGGTTGTCGATCGCCCGCGCGCTGATCCGGCGACCCGACATCTACGTGTTCGACGACTCGTTCTCGGCGCTCGACCTCGCGACCGACGCCCGGTTGCGCGCCGCGCTCGGGCCGTACACGAAGGATGCCGCGGTCATCATCGTGGCGCAGCGGGTGTCGACCATCTCGACGGCCGACAACATCCTCGTGCTCGAGGACGGCCTCGTCATCGGCCGGGGCACCCACGACGAGCTCATGCGCGACTGCCCGACCTACGCGGAGATCGTGCAGTCCCAGATCGGCGAGAAGAGCGCGGCATGACGCTCATCCGTGGTCACGAGGAAGACAAGGACCAGGACGAGAAGACCGGGCACGACGAGGTCGACTTCGCGGCGCCCGAGACGCGCGCGGCGGGGCGGTGGAACTCGGCGGGGGTCCCCGGGGAGCGTTCGAAGGACTTCAGGACCGCGCTCCGCCGCATGGCGCGGCTGCTCGGGCCGATGTGGATCGTCCTCGCCATCGTCGCGCTGGTCGCGGTCGCGAGCGCCACGCTCAACGTCTTCGGGCCCCGCGTCCTCGGGCACGGCACCGACATCATCGTGCGGGGCGTCTTCCGGCACCACATGGACTTCGGTGCCTTGCACCGGGTGCTGCTCCAGGCGTTCGGGTTGTACGCAGCGTCGTCGGGCCTGTCGATCGTCGCGGCGTACATGCTCGCGGGTGTCATCCAGCGGTTGATGTACAAGCTGCGATCCGACGTGGAGGACAAGGTCAACGCCCTCCCGCTCAGCTACATCGACAAGCAGGCGCGCGGCGATCTCCTGAGTCGCGTGACCAACGACATCGACAATGTGGCGCAGAGCCTGCAACAGACGCTCAGCCAGATGCTCACGTCGGTGCTGCTCCTCCTGGGTTGCGCCATCATGATGTTCACCATCTCGCCGTTGCTGGCCGTCGTCGCGCTCACCACGGTGCCGCTCTCGGTCTGGGGCATGCGCGCCGTCGCGCGTCGCTCGCGGCCCAAGTTCATCTCGCAGTGGAAGCACACCGGGATCCTCAACGCGCAGATCGAGGAGACCTTCACCGGCCACGCGGTCGTGAAGGCCTTCGGCCGGCAGCGCGAGGTCGAGCAGCGGTTCCGCGAGACCAACGACGAGCTGTACGAATCGTCGTTCGGCGCGCAGTTCATGTCGAGCTTGATGCAGCCCCTGACGATGTTCATGGGCAACATCCAGTACGTGCTCGTCGCGGTGGTCGGCGGTCTGCGCTTCGCGAGCGGTGCGATCACGATCGGCGACATCCAGGCGTTCATCCAGTACTCGCGCTCGTTCTCGATGCCGCTGACGCAGCTGGCATCGATGATGAACGTCTTCCAGTCGGGCATCGCCTCCTTCGAGCGGGTCACCGAGTTCCTCGACGCCGAACCCCAGAGTGCGGACGCGGCGGCGAGCGCGACCCCACCGCCGACCCGCGGCCGCGTGGAGTTCCGCGACGTCACGTTCTCGTACGACCCCGACCGCCCGCTCATCGAGTCGCTCTCGCTGGTCGCCGAGCCCGGGCAGACCATCGCCATCGTCGGACCGACGGGCGCGGGCAAGACCACGCTCGTCAACCTCATCATGCGGTTCTACGAGTTGAACGGCGGAGTGATCACGCTCGACGGGCGCGACATCTCGTCGATCCCGCGCGCCGAGCTGCGATCCAAGATCGGCATGGTGTTGCAGGACACCTGGTTGTTCGGCGGCAGCATTCACGACAACATCGCCTACGGAAACCCCGCGGCCACCGAGGCGCAGATCCTCGAGGCGGCGCGCGCGACGTACGTCGACCGCTTCGTGCACTCGCTGCCCGACGGGTACCACACGCTCATCAACGAAGAAGCCGACAACGTGAGCGCCGGCCAGAAGCAGCTGCTCACGATCGCCCGCGCGTTCCTCGCCGATCCGGCGATCCTCATCCTCGACGAAGCGACCAGCTCGGTCGATACCCGCACCGAGGTGCTGATCCAGGAGGCGATGAACGCGCTCCGGATGGATCGCACGAGCTTCGTGATCGCGCACCGCCTCTCGACGATCCGCGGTGCCGATGTGATCCTCGTGATGGAGAACGGCCGGATCGTCGAGCAGGGTTCGCACCGCGAGCTGCTGAGCCACGACGGCCCGTACTTCCGGCTCTACAACTCCCAGTTCGTGTCGCCGGTCGTCGAGGTCGCCTGACGACCGCGACCGCGACCGCGACCGCGCCGGCCCGGGCTAGGAGCGTTCCGCCGACAGGCCGGCCGACGACGCGATGATGCGGTCGCGGCCCAGCTCCTTGGCCTCGGCGAGGGCGCCGTCGGCCAGCTTCAGCACGTCGTCGAAGCGGGTGCCGGCTCCCGACGAGGCGAGCCCGAAGCTCACCGTGACCGGCGGTGACGCGGCCGTCGCCTGCGCACGCGCGAGGTTCTCGCGCACCCGCTCCAGGACCTGCGTCGCGTCGGCGATCGAGCATTCGGGGAGCACGACGACGAACTCCTCGCCTCCGTAGCGGGCGGGAATGTCGTTCGGGCGCACGCTGTCGCGCAGCACGCGCGCGAAGACCCGCAGCGCACGGTCGCCGGCGTCGTGGCCGTACACGTCGTTGACCTGCTTGAAGTGATCGAGGTCGCCGTACGCCACGGTGTACGCCTGGCCCGAGTCGGCGATGCGGTGCACCTCGTCCTCGAGGCTGCGGCGGTTCAGCAGCCCGGTGAGCTGGTCGGTGTGGGCCTCGGTCTCGGAGCGGCTGAACGCCCGCAGCATCCCGATGCGGTCGCCGGCCTTGCGGGCGATGATCTCGAGGCGGGCGACGGTCTCCGGATCGGGCGCCGCGCCGGGTGCCGCCGTGACGTGGACGACCCCGATCGTCTTCCCGCCGATCGACAGGGGCACGCACGCGGCCGAGCACGCGCCCGACTTCCGGTCGGCGAGGAACGGGCACGCGTCGAGCGCGCTGCTGTGGGCGAAGACCTGGGTCTGGCCGCGCGCGATGGCGGGGCAATCGCGCGGGTCGCCGACGAGGCAACCGCCACCGTCGGCCGCCGCACCGAGCGCGATGATCTGGCGCAGGCGCGAACGGCTCGAGGTCGCGACCAACGTCTCGGCCGAGCGGTTCGCCGCGACTTCGAAGATCGCGCGCTTCACGCGTGGGTACACGGAATCTTCGGCGTGCACCATCTCCAACGACCGCGTGAGGCGGGTCTCGAGATCGTTCCGATCGGCATCGGCCGCCCGCTGGAGCTCGCTCGCGCGCACTTGGCGGTCCCGCCGGCGAACCGACCCGAACACGGCGCCGAAGCCGAGCAGGAGCAACGTGAGCTCGATACCGCTCGTGATCACGACGTCGCGGCGGCCACGGTCGATGACGGTCGCCAGGCTGGAGAGCGCGGCGATCTCGTTGCCGGAATAGCGGACGCGGAGCGCATCGATCGCCGCGATCTGCGCCGCTCCCGCCTGCGTGAGGCGATCGGCGGTGCCCGCGGGGAACGTCCTGCCCGAAAGCGCAGGCGTGACGAGCCGGATCTGTTCGGCCTCGGCCGCCTCCGCGGTGTGCTGCAGCGCTTGGTCGGCCGAAGCACCGCCCGCGAGCCGCTTGTACGTCGCCCAGGCGGCGTCGGCGTTGCGCGTCTTGGCGGTGAGATCGGAGATCGAGGCGATGCGTTGGGCGTCGGTCTGCGGCCGGAGCAGCGCAGACGACCCGGCGATGTTCGATTGGTAGAGCGCTTGGGCTTCGGTCAACGCCTGCGCGATCGGCACGGCCCGACCCGCGACCCGCCGGTAGGAGCTCTCGACCGCGCCGAGCCGGACGATCGTCAAGGCAACGACGATCGCCAACGCCAACAGCGCTGCGACCCAGATGATCGCGATCTGCTGGTGGGGTTTCAGGCTCCAGCGAGGCTCGGCGGCCGCCCGGGCTTCGCCGTCTCGCGTACTCCTCATATCTCTATGGTCGACCCGCAGGAGTACCGACCTGAGGGTCCGAGGGCCTCAGGTCACATTCCCACCGAGGTCGGCGGGAACGCGTGGGCGAGGAAGCGCTGGAAACCGGCGTCGTCACGCCGAATCTGCAGGTGGTTCTCGACGCGGGTGATCTCGAGCGCGGGGCAGAAGAAGCCGTCGTCGTCGACGAAGAAGTGCGGCGAACCGAGCACGCCCCGCTTGCGGCCCTCCTCCCAGTCGGCGAGCACCGTCGCGCGGTCGCCGGGACCGGTCGCTCGGAGATCGTGGCTGCGGGCGATGTCGGACAGTACGGCGGGGGAGGAGATGTCGCGGCCCTCTTCGAACAGGGCGTGACGCAGGGCGAGGCTCACCTGTTCACCGGCCGGCGTGCTGCGCCGGTACGCGGCGGCCGCGAGGTCGAGGGCGGGGAGCGAAGTCGCGGGGAACTGGGCCTCGGCGAATCCGGTGAACAGGTCGGGCGCGACCTGCGCGCGCAGCTCGGCGACCTCCTCGGCCACGACCGCGGCCGCCAACGGCTTCCCGTTCACGAGCTCCAGCGGCCATGCCCGCACACGTACGACGGTGTTGGCACCGATCTCGCGCCGGTGCGCGACGAGCCGTTGCAGGCCCACGTGTGTGAAGGGGCAGAGGATGTCCGCGAAGACCTCGATCATTGCGTTGCGCTCCTCGTCGTGGTGCTCACGTGAAGATGATCTGGCCGCCGGCCGCCTTGTCGTAGAACTCGCCGACGGTGATCACCTCGTCGATCTCGTCGATGAAGTCGGCCTTGGTGAGCTCGAACATGTCGACCGATGCCTTGCACGCGTAGAGGCCCGCGCCGGAGTCGTGCAGGAGCTCGAGGAACTCGGGGATCGACGGGAAGTCGAGCTCCTCCATGCGCTTGGCCAGCTTGTGCGTGACCATGGCCGACATGCCGGGCACGCCACCGAGCCAGGTCGCGAGGTGCAGGCCGGGGTTGCCGACCGACGCGACCTTGACGTTGTCGTTGCGCGCCTTGTTGATCGCGTCGAGCCCGAAGAACGTGAAGAAGACGTTGGCCTCGATCCCTTCCATCCGCGCGCCGTTGGCCATGATCAGCGCGGGATAGATGCCGTCGAAGGAGCCCTTCGACACGATGATCGATACCTTGGTGATCGGCTCTGCGCCCATCGGTGCTCCAGTCGTCGGAGAGAACGAACGTTTCGGAAGGCGGCGGCGTTCAGATGCAGCCGCGTGGCTTGGGGATGCCGGCGATCTTGGCGGCGAGCTTGGCCGGGCCCTTGGGGAACAGCTGGTAGAGCTCCTTGACGTCGACGCCCGATGCCTTGCCGAGCGTCCGGATCGACGGCGCCGTTCCGTTCGCGAGGTACTGCTCGCGCATGTAGTGCACGACCTGCCAGTGGCGATCGGTCATCTCCTCGATGCCGGCCTCCTTGGCGATCTCGACGCCGATGGCCTCGTTCCATTGGTCGGGGTCGACGAAGAAGCCTTCGTCGTTGAGCTCGACCTCGGAGCCCGCGATCGTCTGGATGCTCACGATGGGTCCTCCTCGTTGTGCTTGCTCTTGCCGGCCATCGTCATCTCGGGCGTGATGCCGGGCAGGTCGCGGCCCGGAAGCAGCGCGTGCCAGTACAGCCACTGGAACATCAACTTCCCGAGGTGGTTCAGGCGCGATTCCTTCAGCAGCGGCATCGGCCCGGCCCGGCCCGGGAAGTGCCCGGGGAGCGGTTCGGTGTCGTAGTTGAAGTCGATCAACAGGGCCTTGTGGAAGCCGGTCTCGATGAAGCAGTTCGCGTGCCCGTCGTACGACGCGTCGAGCGGCAGATCGGCGAGGAAGCGTGCGACGTTCTCTTCGAGGATCTCGCCCTCGAAGTGGGTGACCGAGCCCGCCTTCGAGATGGGCACGTTGGCCGCGTCGCCCAGCACGAACACGTTCGGCGCCGCGCTCGACTGCAGCGTGTGCGGGTCGGCCGGCACGAAGTTGAGGTCGTCGCCGAGGCCCGGTGAGCGGCTGACGAACTCGGCGCCACCGTGGAGCGGAACCGTGACGAGCAGATCGAACGGCACCTCGCGCCCGTCGTAGGAGAGCAGGCGACGACCGGTGCCGTCGACCTCGCCGGTGTTGAACTCGGTGACGAGGTCGATGTGCTTCTCGGCGAGCAGCCCTCCGAGTGCCGTCGACGCGACGGGCTTGGTGAACGCCCCGTCGAGTGGCGTGACGTAGGTGATGTCGACCTGGTCGCGGATGCCGCGCTCCTGGAAGTACCAGTCGGCGAGGAACGTGAACTCGAGCGGCGCGACCGGGCACTTGATCGGCATGTCGATGACGTTGACCACGAGGCGACCGCCACTGAACGCCTTGAGCGCCGAGCGGAGCGCCGTCGAGCCTTCGAGCGTGTAGAAGGTGAACACCTCTTCCATCCACCCCGGCCCCGTGAGCCCTTCGGTCTCGCCGGGCAGCAGCTGTGCGCCACTGGCGACGATCAGCACGTCGTAACCGAGCACGGTGCCGTCGGCGAGATCGACCTCGTTGGCCTCGATGCGCACGGATTCGACGTCGCTCTCGTGGAAGTCGATGCCGTCGTGCAGCTGCTCGTGGCGCGGCTTCACGATGTCGGCCGGGTCGGCGAGCGCGAACGGCACGAAGAGGAGCCCGGGTTGGTACACGTGGAGGTCGTCGCGGTCGACAACGGTGATCGTGGCGCCCGTCTCGCGGTAGCGCCGGCGGAGGCGGTTCGCGATCAGCGTGCCCCCGGTACCGCCGCCCAGGATCACGATCCGCGGCCGTCCCTCGGATTGGCTCACGATGCAGTCCTTCCGCTGAGTGTGAGCACGTCGGCGACGTGCTCGCGGGTGGTGAGTGGCGTGCCGTCGGGGGCGACGTCGTACTCGACCGAGCTCGACACCACGGCACCTTCGACGTACGTGAACGGACCTTCGGGGAGATGCCAGATCGCGGCGCTCGGACCGGGCAGCTGCCGGCCGGCGACGACGTCCCAACGGGCGACGGGTGTCGTCCACTCGGCGCGCAGCGGACCGCTCGGCAGCGCGGCGTAGCGATCGGTCGTGCTGAACACGAGCGGTGCACCGCGGCGATCGACGAGCACGCGCGCCTCGACGCGGAGGCCGATGTCGGTGAAGGCGACGGCGAACGCATCGTCGTCGATCTCCGACCAGGTCGTGGCCGGGTCGAGCAGCATCGAAGGGCTGAGGATGATCGCGTCGTCGAGCCAGGTGGCGAGCTCGCTGACGTCGAACTCCACGCCGCTGCCGTCGGCGACGGGCAGGAGCCCGAGGAGCTTGCCGCGCATCCGGCCGAGCCCGCCGAGGTACGCGTCGCGCCCGACCATCGGCACGAGGCCGGCGAAGTCGACGCGCATGTGGAACAGGCGCGCCACGGGGAATCGCGTGTTGTACTGCCACGCGTCGAACGGCATGAATCCCTGGCCCGGGCGCATGCGGAACCGGCCGCGGAAACGCGCGCGGAAGGAGCGGTCGCGTGGTCGGCCGACTACGCCCATGAAGCGCAGATAGCGCCGCGCCGCCTTCGGGAGCCCGACGAGATCGGCTTCGGTGACCGGCTCGACCTCGGGCTCGCCGCACCCGAGCCCGTGGGCGATGGCGTCGGCGGCGAGGGTCGATCGGAGGTCGTGACCGAGGAGCTTCACTATCGGGTCGAACATCGGCATGACTCGGGGCTGCTCCCTGGCTGGGTTGTCGCGTCCACGATCAGCCTGTTCCCGGCCCGGGTCCGGGGGGAGGGCCGAAGGTCGGGACATCGGCGGCCGATGGTCGCCGGCCCCGGTTTGCCCGCCGACGTCGGGTCCTTCGCCTCTCCCGGAAACGCGTGGGGACGCGCAGGATTGTTGCTTGAGGTCTACCTGAGACGGGGAGGCGACTGATGCCGACATCGGTCATCGTCGAGGCGCACGACCTGCGCAAGGTCTACGACACGGGCTCGGTCCACGTCGATGCCTTGCAGGGCGTCGATCTCGCGGTCGAGGCCGGCGAGATGGTCGCGATCATGGGTCCGAGCGGTTGCGGTAAGACGACGCTGTTGAACTGCCTGTCGGGTCTCGACGGGATCGACGGCGGCGACGTTCGTATCGACGGTCGATCACTCGCCACGATGTCGGACCGCGAACGCACCGACTACCGGGCCCGCCGGATGGGTTTCGTGTTCCAGTTCTACAACCTCATGCCGGTGCTCAGCGCCGTCGAGAACGTCGAGCTCCCGCTGCTCGTCGCCCGCGTGCCGATGCGCGAGGCGCGTCGGCGCTCGCTCGGCGCGCTCGAACTCGTGGGTCTCGCCGGTCGTGCCACGCATCAGCCCGACGAGCTCTCCGGTGGGGAGCGGCAACGGGTCACGATCGCACGGGCGCTCGTGAACGATCCGGCGATCGTCTGGGCCGACGAGCCGACGGGCGACCTCGACAGCGAGATGGCCGACGAGATCGTGTCGCTGATGCGACGGCTCAATCGGGAGCGCGGCTTCACGTTCATCGTGGTCACCCACGACATCGGTGTCGGACGGCGCACCGACCGCATCCTGCGCATGCTCGACGGTCGAGTCGTGGAGGAACAGTTGCTGGAGGCCGGAGATGCACGCACGAGTGACGCTGCTTGAGCTCGACACGCTCCGGACGCCGGTCGCCGACGCCCTCGAACAGTTCCGCTCCCGCACACTCGAGCGGCTGCGAGTCCAGCCGGGTTACCGGGGGGTCTGGGTGCTCGCGACACCCGAGGGCAAAGGTCTGTTGATGTCGCTCTGGGACACCGAGGCCCAGGGCGACGTCGAGGGCGACCACCGGTTCTACGCGGAGGAGCTCGGTCGTTTCGCCACGCTGTTCCGCTCGGCACCCGGTCGTGAGGAGTACGAAGTGCTCTACGTCGACGCGCCGACCCAGAATCCGGGCTGAGCGCGATGGACCGCATGTTCGGGCTGCCGGTCGATTCCCTCGCGATCCTGCTCGCGGGCCTGGTGGGTCTCGGGATCGCGGTGCTCGCCGTGCTCGCGCTGCGCAACGTCGTGTTCTTCCGGCTCGGCATTCGCAACGCGAGTCGACGTCGTGGTCGGAGTGTGCTCATCGTCGTCGGGCTGATGCTGGCCACGACGATCATCGCGTCGGCGCTCGGCACCGGCGACACCATGGGCCGGACGGTGCGGTTCACGGTGTTGCGGTCGCTCGGCGCGACGGACGAGTGGGTCACGGTGAAGACCGCGAAGGCCACGACTCCGGTCGCCGTGGGCTCGAGCACGGGTGCCGACGTCTTCGACCAGCGCGTGTTCGGCGCCGTCGACCGCGCGCTGCGCGGTTCCGGTGTCGTCGATGCCGTGGCCCCGGCAATCGTCGACACCGTCGCGATCCAGGACACGACCTCGCGACAGACCGAACCGCGCATCGGTCTCTTCGCTCCGGATCCGGCCCGCATCTCCGGGCTGGCGACGATCAAGCGCGACGGCAAGCCCGTGACGCTCACCGGTCTCGCCACGGGGTCCGTCTACATCGACCGGCGCGCGGCGACCAAGCTCGCGGCGCGCCAAGGTGATCACATCGTGGCGCTCGTCGCGGGGCGCATCTTGCCGCTCCGGGTCGCTGCGGTGGTCGACGCCCGGGGAACGGGTACCGACGAGGGCGCCATTCTCATGCCGTTGGCCGCGGCGCAGCAGGCGCTCGGGCTCGAGGGCCGGATCAAGCAGATCCTGATCTCGAACCGCGGCGGCGACACCTCGGGAGTGCGGCACACCGACGCGGTGGTGGAGCGGCTGAGCTCCGTGTTGCGCGGGCGCGGGCTCGAGACCCAGCCGGTGAAGCGCGACGGGTTGAAGGCCGCGGACGACGCCGGGAACGCGTTCATGCAGATGTTCACCACGTTCGGCAGCTTCTCGATCGCGGCCGGCATCCTCCTGATCTTCCTGATCTTCGTGATGCTCGCGGCCGAACGGCGCACCGAGATGGGCGTCGCGCGCGCGATCGGCACCCGCCGGGGCCACCTGATCGAGACCTTCCTCTTCGAGGGCGCGGCCTACGACCTCGTCGCGGCCATGATCGGCGCCGCGCTCGGCGTCGCGGTGTCGCTCGCGATGGTGGCCGGCGTGGGGCGGGCGTTCTCGACGAGCTCACAGTCGCTGCGCATCGTGTTCTCGATCCGGTGGCAGAGCGTCGTCGTCGCGTACACGCTCGGCGTGCTGCTCACGCTCGTCGTGGTCGCACTGTCGGCGTGGCGGGTGAGCGTCGTCAACATCGTCACGGCCATCCGGAACCTCCCCAACCCGCGCCGTGCGCCCCGGCGGCGTCGCGGGCTCCTCGCGAGCGCGGCGGTGCTCGCTCTGGGCGCGTTCCTGATCACGAGCGGGCGGGGCTCGCATCAGGCGATGCCCTTCATGCTCGGCGCGTCGCTCGTGATCGTGGGATGCGTGCCCGTGCTCAGGGCGATGCGGATTCCCGATCGGCTCTCGTACACGGTCGGGGGTGTGGGGCTCGTCGTGTTGTGGCTGCTCCCGTTCCGGGTCATCGAGCAGATGGTGCCGGACGCCCAGATGAACTTCTCGATGTGGGTGGTGGGGGGTCTGCTCGTCGTGGTCGGGGCCACCTGGACGGTGATGTACAACGCCGATGCGCTGCTCGGAGGGCTCACTGCGTCGTTGGGACGGATCCGTTCGTTGAGCGGGGTACTGCGCATCTCGGCGGCCTACCCACTCAAGACGCGCCTGCGAACCGGCATGACGTTCGCGATGTTCACATTGGTGGTGTTCACGCTCGTGGTCGGCACCACCACCACGGGAGCGTTCGTCTCGGCGTTCGGCCACGTCGAATCCTTCAGTGGCGGCTTCGATGTGCGCGCCGGCACGAGCGCGTTGAGCCCGGTGCACGACATGGCCGGCGCCTTGCGCCACACGAAGGGGATCGCGCCGAGCGACGTACAAGTGGTCGCGGCCCAGTCGTACGTGCCGGTCGAGGTGCGCCAGGCCGGTGCCGGTGAGAAGTACGTCGACTATCCGATCCGCGGGCTCGACGACCCGTACCTGCGCAACACCACGTACCAGCTCGGTAGCCGAGCCGTCGGCTACAGCTCGGATCGCGCGGTCTGGGACGCGGTGCGGACCGGGCACGATCTCGCGATCGTCGACGCGAACATCGTCCCGCACCGGCGGAACTGGAACTTCGGATCGTTCACCGAGTTGCGGCTGAAGGGCTTCTTCGCCGAGGACAAGTCGTTCGCTCCGATTCCACTCGACGTGCGCGATCCGGAGACCGGTCGGAGCATGCGCGTGACGGTGATCGGCACGTTGCGCGACAACGCGCCCTACGAAGCCGCCGGGATCTCGACATCGCAGCGGACACTCGCTCCGTACGGAGACCGTGCGCAGCCGACCGCGTTCTACATCCGTCTCGCGCCCGGGGTCGACTCCGAGCGCTTTGCCGACCACCTCGAGTCGGCGTTCCTCGCCAACGGTCTCGTCGCGGACTCCTTCGTAGCGGTCGTGAGGGAGGCCGTCGCGACGTCGGTGCTCGTCAATCGTCTCGTGCTCGGCTTCATGGGGCTCGGGCTCGTGGTCGGGGTCGCGGCGCTCGGCGTGATCGCGGCGCGCTCGGTGGTCGAACGCCGCCAGCAGATCGGGGTACTGCGTTCGATCGGCTTCCAGGCGAGTGCTGTACGTCTCGGGTTCCTGCTCGAGTCGGGCCTCTTGGCGCTGACGTCGATCATCGTCGGCACCGCCCTCGGATTGGCGATGGGATACAACGTGATCAGCGACGCGTCCCGGCAGGCGAACTACGGCGACGTGCCGTTCCTGGTGCCGTGGGCGACCTTGGCGCTGATCTTCAGCGTGGTGATGCTGGTCGCGCTCGCGACCACCTACCTGCCGGCACGGCGCGCTTCGCGCGTGTACCCGGCCGAAGCCCTGCGCTACCAGTAGCTATCGGCGTGGGAACACCGCGTCGCGGATCGCCTTGACCGCCGCGTCGAGATCGTCGATCGCGTTCCAGATGCGTTCCGATACCGCGGCCGGCAGGTCGTCGCGAAGCGTGGCGTGCAGGTGGAGCGACACGCTCGACACGCGTCCGATCACCGTGTCGTGCAACTGCGCGGCGACGCGCTCGCGGTCTTCCTCGAGGACCCGCAGTCGATTCAACGCCTCCTGGCGGCGGACGTTCTCGAGCGCGACCGACGCGTGGGCGGCGAAGGTCTTCACCCGGGAGATGTCGGCGACGGTGAAGATCGGACGGTGGCGGCGGTTCGCGACCATGAGGCTGCCGAGGATCTCGACGCCGCCGTACATGGGTACGAAGAGCGCCGGCCCGGCATCGTCGGGCCACCCGGCCGGACGAAACATGCGCGCGTCGGTCGATGCGTCGCTCAACAGCTGCGGTTCGCGATCGCGGATCACGGCCCCGGCCATCGAGGTGGCGAGTGGCACCGCGCTGCCTTCGAGCAGCGCCATGCCCTCACCGTCGACGGCTCGGACGACGAGGTCGCTGTCTTCCTCAGCGGGCACGGTGAGCATCGAGTAGTCGGCGCCGACGAGGCGCCGCGCGTGGCTCGTGATCGCGTAGAACGTGTCGTCGAGGTCGTGTCCTTCGAGCAACGTGGTCGACACGTGGTTCATCGCGGTGAGCAGGATGCGCTCGTGCTCGACCGCGACTTCGGCGTTCCGTCGCACCGATGCGTCGCGCAGCGTCGCGATGACGAACCGCTCGTCTTCGAGCTTCACCGTGCTCAACGCGATGTCGACCGGCGTCTCGGTGCCGTCGGCCCGCAGGAGCACGATGTCGAGGCGCTGCGACATGGGCCGCAACGACCCGCCTTCGGCGACGTACCCGGAGCGCAGTGCGACGTGCTCGGCGCGCAGGCGCGCGGGCACCAGCATCTCGATGCGGGCGTCGACGAGCTGCTCGGGCAGGTAGCCGCTCAACCCGCACGCCTGGGAGTTGACCGCGACGATGCGCCCGTCGAGCGTCAGCACGACGACGCCGTCGGGCAGGGTCTCGAGGAGCTCGACGAAGGGTGCGATCAGCCAATCCGTATCCACCGCACGACCTTGGTACATGGCGGGATCCCGAGAAGTCAACTACCTCGGACGGTAGTCGCCGGCGCCGCGAGACGCGCGCCCGGGAGGCTCGAATGCGTCTCGTGAGCGCCGGATGCCGGTGGCGGCCGATCTCGGTGGCAGAGGCGATGCGCGGCGCCGTCGGGGCCCGATCGCGGACCGGCTCGGGACTTTGGTCCCGACTGCGCTCCCGTGGGCCGGCGCGAGCGGAGCCGACCGGTAGCGTTCCGGGCCGGTGCTACTGGATCTCGAGGTTGCGGCTCGGACGCCCACGGCCGATGTCCTG
>DAIQOP010000040.1:16638-19218 GCA_036787815.1 Actinomycetota bacterium | reverse complement strand
GCGCCGCCGGCGCGGCACGAGTCGAGACCATGGCGTTCGACGCGACCGACTTCGGGAGCCACGCAAAGTTCGTCGACGACGCGTTCGCGCTCGTCGGCGACATCGATGTGGTGGTCATCGCGTTCGGTGTGCTCGGCGACGCGGAGGTTGCCGAACGCGACGCGAGCACGGCCCTCGAGATCGTGCAGACCAACTTCACGGGCGCCGTCTCCGTCGCGATCCCGTTGGCGCAGCGGTTGCAGGCACAGGGCCACGGCACGCTCGTGGTGCTCTCCTCGGTGGCCGGCGAACGGGTGCGGAAGGCGAACTTCGTCTACGGCTCGTCGAAGGCGGGGGTCGACGGCTTCTTCCAGGGGCTCGGCGACCGGTTGGTGGGATCGGGCGTGCACGTGATGATCGTCCGGCCCGGGTTCGTGCGGACGAAGATGACCGCAGGGATGAAGGAAGCACCCTTCACGACCACCCCTGCGCAGGTCGCGACCGCCGTCGCCGCCGCGCTCGGTCGCGACACCGAGATCATCTGGGTGCCGGCACCCCTGCGGTGGGTGATGGCGGTGTTGCGCCACGTGCCCCGGCCGATCTTCCGCCGCCTGCCGCTTTGAACAGCGTCGTCGCCGCGTTCGACTTCGACGGCACCTTGACGCGCGCCGACACGCTCGGTCCGTTCCGGCGCGAGGTTGCGGGTACCGGGTCCATGGTGCGCGCGCTCGCAGCCGATGCGCCCCGGCTCCTACTCGCGGGAATCGGTCGCGGCTCGCGCGACGACGCGAAGGAACGACTCTTGCGACGGCTCGTCGGCGGTCGCGAGCACGCCGAGCTCGTCGCCCTCGGCCGCGAGTACGGCGAACGGGTCGCGAAGACCAGGATGCGTTCGGAGATGATGGCCCGGGTGCACTGGCACGCGGCCGAAGGGCACGAGATCGTGATCGTGTCGGCATCGCTCGACCTGTATCTCGACCGCGTCGCAGACCTGCTCGGGATCCCCACCGTGCTCTGCAGCCGGCTCGCGGTCGACGACCGGGGCCGCGTCACCGGCACCCTCGCCGGAGGCAACTGCCGCGGGCCCGAGAAGCTGCGCCGCATTCGCGAGCAATTCGGCGCGAACGGCTACGAGCTGTGGGCCTACGGCGACAGTGCCGGCGACGACGAGATGCTCGGGGCCGCCGATCACCCCGTGCGCGTCGAGCACCGTGGCGGCCGGATCCGCATCCCGACCCCATAGCCCGCACCGGCCGTGGGGCGCGAGGGCGATTGCCCTCATCATTTCGGGTGGCGAGGTCGATGACCCGAGGGTGACCCGGCTGAGGAGTGGGGAAATCGGTGCGGTGCGGTCGGAGCTGGACCGGCTCGCGCACTGGGGCGGCCTGGTGGCCGAGCTCGCGACGGCGGTCGTCGTCACCGACGTCGCCGGCCGGATCGTCATCTGGAACCCGGCGGCTGCCCGGCTCTATGGCTGGAAGGCCGACGACGTCCTCGGTCGGCGGGTCACGCCGTTGCTGCTGTCTCCGGATCTCGAGGGCGAGGTGGCCACCGCGTTGACCTCCATCGCGGCCGGCCGCCGCTGGGCCGGCGAGCTCGAGTGCAAGCGTCGCGACGGGACGCGAGCGCCCGTCCATGTCACGCTCAGCGCCGCGTACGACGACGACGGTCGCGTCATCGGATTCGTGGGCGAGTCGCGCGATCTCTCCGACCTCAAGGCCGCGGAAGGCCACGCGAGCGCCACCGAGCAGCGGTTCCATTCGTTGCTCATGCACACGACCGAGGTCGCGTGCGTGACCGACGAGCACGCGGTCTTCAAGTACGTCGTGCCGTCGAGCCAGTCGGCGCTCGGCTATGCGACCCACGAGCTCGTCGGCACCAGCGGGCTCGATCTCGTCCACCCCGACGACGTCGAGCTCGTCCGCGGCGCGTTCGCCGACGTCGTGGCCGATGCCTCCCTGCATCCCGTCGTCGTCTACCGGGCGCGGGCCCGCGACGGCGCGGAGCACTGGCGCGAGATGCGGCTCACGAACGCGCTCCACGACCCGACGATCGTCGGGATCGTGTGCAACGTCACCGACATGACCGAGCAGCAGCAACTGATCGGGGAGTTGCGCAGCGCCGATGCCCGCCAGCGCGCGATCGTCGCGCGATCACGCGATGCCACGCTCTTCTTCGAACGCGACGGCACGATCCGGTGGGCGAGCCCGGTCAGCACCGATCTGCTCGGCGTCGCACCCGACGAGCTCATCGGTCGGAACGGCTTCGAGTTCATCCACCCCAAGGACCAGGAGCGCGCGCTCGCCCAGTTCGTCTCGATGTCGGCGCTCGGCGACCACGTCCGGATCGAGTTCCGAATCGTGAACGCGCACGGCGACGTCCGTTGGCTCGAGGAAGACGCGACGAACCTCGTCGACGATCCCGATGTCGGCTACGTCGTCGGCAACCTGCGCGACATCACCGACCGCAAGCGCGCCGAGGAGCAGCTCGA
The DNA here is from genome assembly GCA_036787815.1 of Actinomycetota bacterium. Taxonomy (GTDB): domain Bacteria; phylum Actinomycetota; class Acidimicrobiia; order IMCC26256; family PALSA-610; genus DATBAK01. The sequence continues at coordinate 16,748 of DAIQOP010000040.1, read as the reverse complement.
ACGGCACGCGCTCTACGACATGCTCACCGGGCTTCCGAACCGGTCGTTGCTCGTCAACCGGCTCGAGCAACTCCTGGAGCAGGCCCGCGAGCGGCTCGGGCGGGAGATCG
>DAIQOP010000040.1:0-16628 GCA_036787815.1 Actinomycetota bacterium | reverse complement strand
GTGGGAACGCCGCGGCGATCCTCTCCATCGACCTCGACCGCTTCGGTGACATCAACGAGTCCCTCGGGCACGGCGTGGGCGACGAGGTCCTGCAACTCGTGGGCTCGCGCTTCGCCACCGCACTCGCGCGGACACCGTCGACGCTGGCCCGGGTCGGCGGTGACGAGTTCGTCGCGCTCTTCGACGGTGTGCGCGACGCGACCACCGCGCTCGCCTTCGCCGAGCGCCTGCGCGAAGGCCTCCGCCTGCCCGTCGAGATCGCGGGCCAGGAGGTGTTCGTCACCGCGAGCATCGGTGTCGCCCTGGCTCCCGGCGACGCGAACGGGCTCATGAGGGACGCCGGCATCGCGATGCACCATGCCAAGCAGGAGGGACGCGACCGGGTCACGATCTTCGACGCCGGGCTCGACGTCACCGAACAGCGGCGGCTCGCCGTGCACAACGATCTCCGACGCGGATTGCCCCGTGGCGAGATCGTCGTCTGGTACCAACCGATGATCGACCTCCACACCAATCGGGTCGCGGGCGTCGAGGCACTCGCGCGTTGGAATCACCCGACGCGTGGCCTGCTCGGCCCGGAGCAGTTCATCGACGTTGCGGAATCGTCGGGACTCATCCGGGCGCTCGGCAATCACGTGCTCCGCACCGCCTGCGCCGACATCCAGCGGTGGCAGGAGCACGGGTGTCGCCTCCACATCGCAGTGAACGCCGCCGCCGCGCAGCTCAGCAGCCACGAGTACATCGGCGAGATCGAAGCGGCGTTGCGGGACTTCGAGGTCGAGCCCGACCGGCTCACGATCGAGATCACCGAGACGGCCGCCATGCAGATCGCGAACAGCCTCGGCACGTTGCACCAGATCCGCCACCTGGGCCTCCACCTCGCGCTCGACGACTTCGGCACCGGCTACTCGTCGCTGTCGTTCCTCCGTGAGCTCCCGGTCGACGCGATCAAGATCGACCGCTCGTTCGTGAGCGGTCTCGGCACCAACTCGCGCGACACGTCGATCGTCCAGGGTGTGATCGGCATGGCCGCCGCGCTCGGTCACGCCGTCGTCGCCGAGGGCATCGAGACCGCAGGGCAGGCCGACCTGCTGCGGCGGCTCGGCTGCCGCTACGCGCAGGGATTCCTCTGGTCGAAGCCGGTCCCGGCCACCGAGATCCAGGCGGTCACCGAGCGCATCGAACGCGCCGCCGGCACCAGTTCCTGACCTCTCGAATCGGGCGCAGACCCTACGGGGCGAGCGGGGAACGAGCCGTCAGGGGAACCACGCCCACCGCGAACGAATACGTCTTGCTCCAGTAATGGCGCGCCGGCTTGGTGAGGGTCTGCTCCAGCTCGTGGGTCTCGACGACGGTGGCGACCGCGCGCGGTCGCGCGTCGGGAACGATCGCGGTGATGTGGGCCGGCGTGTCGGCGAGCAGCACGAGGGTCCGGCCCTCGGCCCGAACCCGTCGCGCGAGCGACTCGAGATCGGTCGCCGTCATCGCCGGCCGGCGGATCGCGACCGGCACCCCGCAGAAGCCCCGGATCGCCTGGGGAACGATCTCGTCGAACGAGTTGGCACCATGGAGCACCACGACCGCCGCGTTCGGCCCGAGGGCCCGGCAGGTGGCCGTCAGCGCCCGTGCGAGATGCGCCTGAGTCGTCTCCCTCGGGACCGCTGCCGTCGCGGAGATCGGCCAGGCGACGATCGCGACGCCGAGCACCGCCGCCGTGATCCTTCCCCGTCGTCCGGGCCGGGTCGCGAGCCACTCGAGCGCCAGCGCGGCGCAGAGAACGAAACCCGGCAGCACCATCGGAACGAACCGCCGCATCACCCACAGCTGGTCGGGAAGCGCGTTCGCGTTCCAGAGATAGACCGCGCCCGTTGCCGCGAAGGCCGTCGTCAGGACCCACTCGAAGTCGGTGCCGCGGCGCAGGGTGGCGCGCACCAGGAGCGCGGCGCCGACGATCCCGGTCGCGAGCGCGGGCGGGCCGAGGTACCACGCGAGCCATCGCAACGAGCTCTCGTAGTACTGGCGGGTCGGATCGGGCGCGAGCCCGTCGACGTGTTGCAGCAACGCGACGAGTGGGATCGCCGTACCCCGCACGTGCTGGACGTACGGGCGCACGAGCCACCCGACGACCAACGCGGCCGCCCCCGCGGCGCCGACCGCCGACGGGAGCCACGGAACCGTCACCCACCACGATCGCCGACGGGGCACCCGACTGGCCAGGAGCGCGGCCACGACGGCGATACCGACGAGCGCGAAGTACTCCACGATCAGCCGGGCGCCGTGTTGACCCGCGTACTCCGGGCTGCGCCAGACGACGTCGACCGCGGCGAGCACGACGACCGCCGCGACGCCGGCGACGAAGGCGCCCACGAACCGCGCGGGATCTCGCACATCCGCGCCGTTCTCGATGGCGAGGGTGCGCCGCCGCACCGCGATCGCGATCACGACCGGGAGCGCCGACAGGTACAGCGGTCCGTCGATGCGCGCCGCGACGGTGGCGCCGAGCAGCACCCCCGCGAACGCCGCTCGGCCGCGATCGAGACCGGGCTCCGACAGGAGCCACACACTCCCGAAGAGAACGAACTGGAGCAGGATCTCCGAGTAGGCGTCACGGGCGAAGTGCAGCTGCACCACGTTGCACGCGAGCGCGGCGGTCGCCGCCAGTGCGATCACCGGCCTCACGAACCGACGGGCAATCGCGTAGAACCCGGCGATCGCGAGCGCGCCGAGCAGCGGCACCAGCGCGAACATCGCTCGATCTCCCCCGAGCCATCGCGCTTCGGCGAGCAGCACACCGAGCAGGTGCGCGAATTGGAAGTGCATCGCGGGCCCGTGCCCGTCGATCGCGGGCGAGCTGTACGCGAGGCCCGAGGTGCCGCGGAACGCCCCGATGTCGGCGCGGAACGTGAGGCCCGAGTGCGTCGCGAGCCAACGGCCGGTGTTGACGTACGCGCCCGGGTCGCGGTCGATCAGCACGTGCTGGGCGGCGAAATGGGTGGAGGTGACCGCGAACCCGACCGCGAGCGCGACGGCCCCGGACGCCGTCCACTGGTCCGTCTGCGCCGGTGGGGCGCTCGACGGCGAGCCCGCGGCGTTCGCCGGACCGCCCCCGGCCGCCCGAAAGAGCAGGAGGGCGGCGAGGGCTCCCAGCGGCACGACGAGCACCGGAACGAACGCGCCGACGACCGCGAGCACCAGCCCGACCAGGCCGAATCCGGAGACGACCGCGAGCGCCGCGGTGAGCACGATGGCGAACCAACGCGGAATCGCGGCGTCGGAGCAGGGCTCGGGCGACGCGCGGCCGCCGGGAGCCGCATCGCGATCGGTCACCGGCATCGTCTGCAGCTTGGCACGCCGACGCGCTTCTCATGAGAGGCCATGGATCGAAATGGCAGGTCGATGAGAACGCCGAGATCGCGATCGGCAGGCCGGATACGCAATGATACCGGGATGAGGTCAGAACCCAGGCTGACCGTTGGTGGCACGCGCGGTCTGCCGGCGGCGGCGAATCGTGACGCCACGATCGATGGCAAGCCGGCCGGAAACGGTTGGCCTCGCGGTGTTCCGACACTCCTCGGCGCGATCGGCGCGCTCGGCATGTCGCTCATCGCGCTGTCGAGTGTGACACTCGGTCCGCACGGACCGACCGGCTCCGCGATCGAGCGCGATGTCGTCGCGATCATCCCGGCGAAGGCCGCGATGCCGGTCGGGATCACCGCGATGACTCTCGGACTCCTGCTCGTGCTCGGAGCCTGGCTGGTACTCGGGCTTCTCCTTCGCCGCGGCGCGTCGGTCCGCTCGCTGCTGCGCATCGCGGCCGCGTGGGCCGCGCCGCTCGCGGTGGGTCCCCCACTCTTCAGTCGCGACGTCTACAGCTACGCGGCACAGGGGCTGATGGTCACCCATCACATCGATCCGTACACCCACGGGCCGAGCGCGCTCCACAGCGCGAAGTTCATCGCACCGGTGAGCAAGCTCTGGTTGTCGACGCCGTGCCCGTACGGCCCCTTCTTCCTCCGGCTCGCGCAGTACGCCGTCGTCTCCACCGGGCACAGCCTGCTCGGCGCGATCCTCGTGTTGCGGGGCTACGAGATCCTCGGCGTCGTGCTCATCGCGGTGTCGCTCCCGACACTCGCCCGATCGGTCGGCAAGGACCCGACCCGCGCGATCTGGCTTGGCGTGTGCAACCCGCTCTTGCTGTTCCATTTCGTCGGTGGCGCCCACAACGACTCGCTCATGATCGGCCTCCTCGTCGCCGGCTTGGCGGTCGCCACGACGAAGCGGTACGGCATCGCAGTGGTGCTCTGTGCGCTCGCGGCGACCGTGAAGAACCCCGCCGCGATCGGCATCGCGTTCATCGCGCTCGAGGCGGTGCGCCAAGCACCACCGGAACGGCGCTTGGCGGTGTTCGCGCGCCTCAGCGCTGTGACGGCCGCGACGTTCGCGACGATCTCACTCGCCACGGGCATCGGCTTCGGGTGGATCGGGGCGATGGGTGTTCCGGGAAAGAACCGGTCGTACCTGACACCCACGACATTCGTCGCGCACTTCCTCGCCGACGTGATCGGCCATGACGCGGCGGTGCTCACGACCATGCGCATGCTGGGCATGCTCGTCGCCGTGATCGGCGTGGGGGTGTTCCTGTGGCGGGCCCCGAAGCTCGGCACGGCACGCGCGTGCGGCCTCGCCCTCGCGCTCATCGTCGCCTGCGGCCCGATCGTGTTGCCCTGGTACGCGCTGTGGGGAGTCGTGGTGCTCGCGGGAGCGGGCCGCCGCGTCGAGCGCGGGTTCGCGATCTTCGCGTCGGTCGTGTTGACGCTCACGATCGAGCCGTCGGGCTCGGTGATGCCCGACATCGTGCTCATGGCGGGCGTCGTCGTCATCGCCGGCGTCGCGATCTCGATCGCCCGGCGACCCACCCGTGCGTGGATCCGCACCACGCTCGCACCGGCGATCGACGAGTACCGGGTGATGGGCCGGCTGACCGGTCTCCCCGATCTCGTGCGGCTCGCGCTCTCGCGTCCCAGCCTCGTTCGCTGAGAGGCGTCTCAGCCCGAGACGGCGGAACGACGGCGCTCACAGCTGACACCCAGAAGCGGTGGTCATGCTCGATGGAAGTGAGCACACGCGTTCCACCAACCCCCGTCGAGAACCGCCGGCAACAGCGGGTACGGCGCACGTCGCGACGGCGACGCCGGCTCGTCGTCGCCGGAATCGTGCTCACGGTGCTCCTGATCCCCGGTTGGTCTTTGGGGCGACGACTGGCCGCGCACTCGTCGGATCCGTTGAGCGTGCGCACGGTCGAGTGGGCCCGCGATCACGACCTGGGCCGCGTGGTCGGGTTCGTGGAGCAGACCTGGTACGCCCACCACCAACCGCCGAAGGGCGGAACACCGAAGGGCGGCATTCCCGCGGCGCCGAAGTCGGGCGCCCCAGCCATCGTGCCGGTTCGCGTCGTCCGCAAACCCCCGGTGGTGAAGCGCCCCCCGAACATCGTGTCGCTCGTGGCGAAGCCGCTGCCCGGCGAAGGGGTGTGGCAACCGAGCGGACGGCCGGTCGACGGCCGACCCGCAGTGTGGATCACGTATCTGCGACCCGATGCCGTGCACACGAGCCTCCTCGTCGGCGTCGCCCGTCTCGACATGACGCACCTGGCGGCCTCGCTGCACGCGGGCACCGACGTCCCCGGCGGGAGCGCGTGGATGCACGGCCCGCGCATCGCGGTCGGCTCGTACCCGCGGGTCGTCGCCGCGTTCAACAGCGCGTTCCGTCTCGACAGCAGTCGCGGTGGGTACTACGCCGAAGGCCGCACGGTGAAGGCCCTCGCGCCCGGCCGCGCGTCGCTCGTCACCTACGCCGACGGCCGCGTCGACATCGGCGTGTGGGGACGCGACGACACCATGTCGCCGGCGGTCACCGCGGTCCGCCAGAACCTCGACCTCATCGTCGACCACGGGGCGCTCGTTCCCGGCCTGGCCAACGCGAACAACGGGCTCTGGGGCGGCACCGTCGGCAACCAGGTCTACGTCTGGCGCTCCGGGGTCGGTGTCGACGCCCACGGCAACCTCATCTACGTCGGGGGCCCCGGCCTCAACGTCGAGACGCTCGCCGAGCTGCTGCGCCGCGCCGGGAGCGTGCGGGCCATGGAGCTCGACATCAACACGTGGTGGATCTCGTTCACCGTGTACACCCCCGGTGCGAGCGGCGGCCTCCAGCCCGCGAACCTGCTCCCGTCGATGGTCCGGTCTCCGAGCCGGTACCTCACCACCGGCACGCGCGACTTCTTCGAGATCGACATCCGGCGCTGACCCGCCACTCGACCGCCGCGTGCCGCTGACGTCGCGGGCATGGGTCCGCGGTACCCGACGGTAGGTTGCCGGGGTGGTCGACGGAGTGGTTCGCGAGGGTCAGCTCCCCGTCGAGACGCGTGCGGTGGTCGCCGTCGCCATCGCGATCGTGCTGTGGTCGGCGTCGTCGTTGTTCGTGCGCGCCGGGCACTCCGACGCCCTCGTCTTCACCACCTGGCGCCTGTGGTTCGCGCTGCCGCCGCTCGGCGCGATCGTCGCGATCCGGTCCCGCCGCGACCCCACCTCGTCGTGGCGGCCACCCGACACGTCGACCCTCCGGTGGGCGGTGATGTTCCTCGGCGCGGGCGCGTTCTTCGTGTCGGGCGCCGCGACCGCGTTCGCGGCCTTCGGCCTGACGCGCTTGCTCGACGTCACGCTGATCGGGTCACTCCAACCGATCTTGATCATCGCGTTCGCCGTCGCGTTCCTCGGTGAGCACGCCGATCGCACACATCTCCTGCGCGCGATCGTCGCGATCGTCGGCATTCTCGTCGTGGCGGGGTCGGCGTCTGGGAGCGGTACATGGAGCCTCACCGGCGACATCGTCGCGGTCGTGAGCCTGGTGCTCAACGCCGGCTGGTTCCTCTACGGGCGGGTGCTGCGCACGAACTTTGCCATCGACCCGTTCGTGTTCATGCTCGGCACGCTCTCCGCGGGAGCGATCCTCCTCACCCCCATCGCGTTCGTCGCGCACCACGGGCTCGGGATCAGTGGCCGGGGCCTGTTCTTCGCCGCGTGCACGATGGTGTCGGGAACCACCGCCCACGTGCTCGTGGTGTGGGCGCACCGCTACGTGCCCACTTCGGTGTCGTCTCCGCTCCTGCTCGGCGAGGCGCCGATCGTCGCCGCGGGAGCATGGGTGTTCTTCGGCGAATCCGTCACCGTGCTCGAAGTCGTCGGCAGCGTCATCGTCGTCGCTTCACTCTGGGGGATCGTGCGGGCGCCCGCCCTCGCGCACGTCGAGCACGACGTCGCCGATCCGTCGCCGCCGACCTGACCCGTCGGTGCCGGCGCGCGGCAGCGTGCCCGACCGCGGGCCCGCGTCCTACGGTGCAGCCGACGAACGCGAGAGGTGAGCCATGCGAGCAGCGGTCCTGCGCGAGACACCCGGTTGGCTGGAGATCGACGACCTCGTCGTCGACGGCCCCGGACCGAACGAGGTGCTCGTGCGCACCGCCGCCGCGAGCGCGTGCCACAGCGACCTGCATCACATGCACGGCGGGTTGCGGCATCCGCTCCCGGTCGTGATGGGCCACGAATCGGCGGGAGTGGTCGAAGCGGTGGGCGCCGAGGTGCGCGACGTCGCGCCCGGCGATCACGTCGTCACCTGCCTGTCGGTGTTCTGCGGGCACTGCGACCACTGCCTCGGGGGGCGGGCGTTCCGCTGCTTCGGCGACGAACCGCTCCGCGCCCGCCGCCGGCCGCGCCTCACGCGACCCGACGGCTCGCGCGTGCACCAGTTCTACGGTCTCGGAGGCTTCGCGGAGCAGATCCTCGTGTCCGAGCACGGCGTGGTGAAGGTGCCCGACGCCGTGCCCCTCGACCGTGCCGCGCTCCTGGGTTGCGGGGTGATGACGGGCCTCGGCGCGGTCTTCAACACCGCGCGCGTCACGCCGGGCTCCAGCGTGGTGGTGATCGGTCTCGGCGGTGTCGGCCTGGCCGCGGTGCAGGGCGCGCGCATCGCCGGTGCGACCACCATCGTCGCCGTCGACCGCGTCGCCGGGAAGCTCGCGCTGGCCCGGAAGGTCGGGGCCACCGCCACCGTCGACGCCGGCGGGCTCGATGCGGCCGGCGCGGTCGCGGCGGTGCACGAGCTCACGGGCGGGGGCGCCGACCATTCCTTCGAAGCCGTCGGGACCCCGGCAACGGTGCGCCAGAGCTTCGACATGATCGGGCGGGGCGGAACCGCGACCGTGATCGGCATGCTGAACCCGGGCGAAGAGGTCGTGCTCACCGCCGCCGATCTCATCTCGCTCAAGCGGTTCCAGAGCACGGCGATGGGCGCCGGGAGCTTCCGCGTCGACGTGCCCCGCTACGCGCGCATGTACCTGTCGGGCCAGCTCGACCTCGACTCCCTCGTGTCACGGCACCTGGCGCTCGACGACGTCAACGAGGCGTTCCATGCGATGGAGGCCGGCGACGGCGCCCGGTACGTCGTGACCTTCCCCGCCGGGTGACGGTGCCACTCCCTCGGGCGGGCCGGGCTCTCCCGGCGCCGAAGCGCCGGCCGGATTCCCGCCGCCGAGCGACGATCGGGACGATCCCGGCGCGATCCCACTATGGCTCGGGGCCCGGGCTGCCGATCCAGGAGAGATGGACACGGGCACCGTGGGGACAGCGATCCCCGACGACCGGGCCGCACGAGCGGCCTGGTGCAGCGCGGCCATCGACGGGGGCGGCGACGGCTACACCGCCCTGCGCGCCGTGCGCGAGGGCGATGCCATCGTCGACTGGGTCATCGTCGACGCGAACGCACTGGTGCGCGAACGCTGGGGCTGGGTCGTCGGCGACGTCGTCGGGGTGCGCCAGAGCCAGCTGAACGGGGCCGCCGACAACAGTGCGTTCACCGATCTGTACCGCGAGGCGTTGGTCACCGGGAAACGGCAGATCGCGGAGTTGCCACTCGCGCTCCCGGGCGGCAAGGGAGGGTGGCGGCGCGTCGTGGTCGTCCCCATCGACCAAGAGACGGTCACGGTCGTGACGCGCGACATCTCGCGCGAGCGGTACTTCGAGACGGCCGTCGAGCACGAGCGGCGCCGGCTGCGCGGTCTCGCCGACGAGAACGCGCGCGGCGATCTCACGAGCGACGAACGGGCCGCCGAGGTGCGGTTCACGAGCCGGTCGGCGGCGACGCTCTTCGCGGGCGCCGGCGGCGTGACGATCGCGAACGCGTTCCTCTCGCGGCTGGATCACGTCGACGTCGGGGCGCTGCGCGTGACCGGGGTCCTGTCGCTGTTGTGCGCCCTCGTGACGTTCTTCCTGCCGTGGGCCCGGTACGAGCGCGTGATCTCGGGAACGATCGTCCTCGGCGCGATCGCGTTCTTGGCGGTCAGCGATCACTTCGACCACTTCTCGCGCACCGAGTCGGCGGTCGCGATCTACCCGGTGTTCTTCATCATCGTCATCGCGTGGAGCGGGCTCACGCTCCGCCGGGGCGCGGCCACGATGGCGGCGCTCGTGTCAGTTCCGGCCCTGGGCGCGATCCTGAGCGCAGGCGGCCATGGATCGATCGGTTGGCAGTGCGCCGTCGTCACCCTGCCCGCCGCCGCGATCCTCGGCGAGGTGCTGTCGTGGTCGTACAACCGGGCAAACCAACTGGCGCGACTCGAAGCCAACCGCCACTTGCACGACTCGCTCACCGGCCTGGCGAACCGCGTGATGCTGATCGACCACCTCGATCAGGCGTTGGCCCGCATCCGCCGGACCGATCACATGCTGGCGGTGCTCTTCGTCGATCTCGACCATTTCAAGCAGGTAAACGACACGCTCGGCCACTCCGCCGGCGACGAGCTGCTCGTGGAGGCATCGGCCCGGCTCCGCGCCGTCGTGCGGGAGACCGACACGGTTGCGCGTCTGGGCGGCGACGAGTTCGTCGTCCTTTGCGAAGACATCGAGAGCGCGCGTGAGGCGACCGAGGTCGCGCAACGGGTCATGGACGCTCTCGAAGCGCCGTTCATGTGCGGCGAGAACCCGGCGAGGGTCAGCGCGAGTGTCGGGATCGTGCTGTCGGTCGACGGCAACGAGACCGCAGACGCCGTGCTGAAGAACGCCGACACGGCGATGTACCGAGCGAAGGCGAGTGGTGGATCGGGATACGAGCTCTTCGACGAAGCGATGCAGCATTGGGTCGCGACGCGCCTGGAGGTGGAGGTCGCGCTCCGACGCGCCGTCGCCCAGGGCGAGCTCCGTCTCCACTACCAGCCGGTCGTCGTCGCCGATACCGGGCAGGTCAGCAGCTTCGAGGCACTCGTGCGTTGGGAGCGACCGGGCTTCGGGCTCGTCCAACCCGGCGAGTTCATCACCATCGCCGAAGAGACCGGCCTCATCCTAGAGATCGGCGCGTGGGTCCTCGGCGAGGCGTGTCGTGAGGCCGCGGCGTGGGCGGTGCGGTGGCCGGCCCGGCGCATCGGTATCGCCGTCAACATCTCGAGCCGACAGATCATCAAGGGCAACCTCGTCGAGGAGGTCACCCGGGCGCTGGCCGGGAGCGGCCTCGATCCCACCCTGCTGACGCTCGAGCTCACAGAGACGACGTTGATCGACGACGCCATGAACGCCCAGCCCCTGCTCCGGGCCCTCCGCGAGCTCGGCGTCAACCTCGCGCTCGACGACTTCGGGACCGGATACTCGTCGCTCACCTACCTCCGTACGTTTCCGATCAACGTCATCAAGATCGACCAGTCGTTCGTCCGCTCGGTCGGCACCGACCGGGAGGACACCGCCATCGTCGCGGCCGTCGTCGCGCTCGCACGGAGCCTCAACCTCGCGGTCGTTGCGGAGGGCATCGAGACCACCGAACAGCTCGCCGCACTGATCGAGCTGCGGTGCGATCACCTCCAGGGCTACCTGTTCTCGCATCCGAAGCCCGTGGCGGAGCTCGCGGGCCTCGTCGAAGGCCCGCCACTCCTGTGGGCGCCTCACAAGCCCGGGGATCAGGGCCCTTGGACGGTTGACGGGGGCCACCCGGGCCGCCCAGCATCGCGTGCGTGAGCTTCAACCTCGCAGACCTGTTCGAGCGGGTCGCCGACGCTGTGCCCGACCGAGAGGCGATCGTCGCGCCGACGGCGCGCCTCACCTACGCGCAGCTCGACGCCCGGGCGAACCGGCTCGCGCACGCGCTCGCGGCGCGCGGCATCGGCCCCGGAGACCACGTCGGGCTCCAGCTCCACAACGGGACGGAGCACCTCGAGGCGATGCTCGCCGCATACAAGCTCCGGGCGGTGCCGGTGAACGTGAACTACCGCTACACCGCGCGCGAGCTCGCCTACCTCTACGACAACGCCGATCTCGCCGCGCTCGTGTACCACCGCGGCTACTCGCCTCAGATCGCGAACGCGCTCGAGACGTCGGCGCCCATGCGTGCGATGTTCGTGGTCGACGACGGCAGCGCGCCGAACGCGGCGATCACCGGTTCGGTTCCGTACGAGCACGCCGTCGAGGAGGCGCCCGGCGAGCGGGGCTTCGCCGAACGCTCGGGTGACGACCTGTACCTCGCCTACACGGGCGGCACGACGGGCATGCCCAAAGGAGTGATGTGGCGCCACGAAGACATCTTCTTCGCGGCGATGGGCGGTGGCGACCCCACGACGATGCAGAGTCCGATCTCGCGACCCGACGAGATCGTCGAACGCGTGATGCCCGTCGGCATCGTGATGCTGCTCCTGCCGCCGTTGGTGCACGTGAGCGCGCAATGGGGCGCGTTCGCGATCCTGTACGGCGGAGGCACCGTGGTGCTCACGGCACCGGGCAGCCTCGACCCACGGGAGGCGTGGCGGCTCGTCGGTGCCGAGCACGTGAACGTGCTCACCCTCGTCGGCGACGCGATGGCCCGACCCATGCTCGACGCGTACGCGGCCGACCGTCCGCCGGAGGGCCCGGGGCGCTACGACGCATCGTCGCTCCTCGTGTTCGCATCGGGCGGCGCCGTGCTGTCGCCGTCGACGAAGACCCAGATCGCGGCGCTGCTTCCCAACGTGATCACGGTCGACGGCTTCGGATCGACCGAGACCGGGGTGACCGGCTCGCGGGCGCGGATGCCGGGCAACGCGGTCGAGACGGGCAGTCGCTTCAGCGTCGGCGAGCACAGCATGGTGCTCGACGACGACGGCCGGCCGGTGACACCGGGCTCGGGCGTGATCGGCCACCTCGCGCGCCGAGGCCACGTTCCGCTCGGTTACTACAAGGACCCGGCGGCCAGCGCGGCCGCGTTCGTCGAGATCGACGGCGAGCGCTTCGCGGTGACCGGTGACGCCGCGACCGTCGAGGCCGACGGCACCGTCGTCGTGTTCGGACGCGGTTCCGAGAGCATCAACACCGGGGGCGAGAAGGTGTACCCGGACGAGGTCGAGGCCGTCGTGAAGGACCACCCGGCCGTGTGGGACGCCGTCATCGTCGGGGTGCCGCACGTCCGTTGGGGCGAGCAGGTCGTCGCGGTGGTCGCACTGCGCCCCGGCTGCGCGGTCACCCTCGACGAGATCCGCGCGCACGCCCGATCGAGCCTGGCCGACTACAAGCTGCCGCGCGGGTTGTGCATCGTCGAGCAGGTCGTGCGCGGTGCGAACGGCAAGGTCGACTACCGATGGGCCCGCGATCGCGCCCAAGCCGAGAGCAGCTGAGCCGTGCGCCGGCTCTCGGGTGCCGACAGCATGTTCATCTTCACCGAGAACGCCGCGCGCCATCAGCACACGTTGAAGATCGCCGTCGTCGACCCGACGGGCGCCGACACGCCGGTCACGTACGACGCGCTGCGCGAGCAGATCTGCGAGGCACTCCCACTCCTCGAGCCGTTTCGCTGGCGGCTCGCACGCGTGCCCCTCGACCTCGGGCACCCGTACTGGGTCGAGACGCGCGATCCCGATCTCGACTACCACGTGCAAAAGGTGACGGTGGCCGCACCGGGCGGCGCGCGCGAGCTCGCCGCGACCATCTCGGCGATCGCGAGCGTGGGGCTCGATCGCGGCCGGCCTCTCTGGCAGGTGTGGTTCGTCGACGGGCTCGCCGAAGGCGACGTCGCGTACGTCACCAAGGTGCACCACGCGCTGGCCGACGGGATGGCCAGTGCGGGGTTGCTCGCCGAGGTCTTCGCCGACCGTGCGGACCACACCCCGATGCGCGACCCGGGCCCGGCACCGGCCGAGCCGCTCCCGAGCCGGTGGCACCTGCTCGCGCTCGGTCTTGGCGACGTGCTGCGGATGCTGGTGCAGTTGCCCGGGTTGCTCCTGCGCACGGCGCGCGGGGCGCGGCGAGCCCGTCGACGCGTGCGCGGCGGCGAAATCGCGGGCGCGAAGCCCTTCGCCGGACCGCACACGCGCTTCGACGCACCGCTGACCCCCCGGCGCTGGCTGGCGTACGAGACGTTCGACCTCGCCGACCTCAAGACCGTGGCCCGGGCGTTCGACGCGACCGTGACCGACGTGCTGCTCGCGATGGCGGCCGGTGCGTTGCGCCACTACCTCGCCGACCACGGCGAGCTTCCGGCCGTGCCGCTCACCGCGGCGGTGCCGGTGTCGGTGCGCGGCCCCGACGAAGAGCAGTTGTGGGGCAACCGTGTCGCGTCGTGGTACGTGCCCCTCGCCACCGATCGGGCCGACCCTGTCGAGCGCCTCCGCGCGATCGTGCAGGGCACCCGTGCCGCGCGCGGCGAGCTCGAGGCGATCGACCCCGGGCTCCAGCACGCGTGGGCGGAGTACTGGCGCCTCTTCCGCCTCGTGACCTTCGGCGTGCCGAGGGCGCTGCGCCCGTTCATCGGGCGTCCGAGCTACAACGCGATCGTGTCGAGCGTGCCGGGCCCGCCGGCGCCGCTCTTCCGGCACGGCGCGCGGCTCGTGAAGATGATCTCGATGGGCCCGCTCGTCGAAGGCATCGGGGTCAACTTCACCGGTTGGAGCTACGCCGGCGAGATGACCGTCGCGGTGATGACGAGTCGCGACCACGCGCCCGACGCGTGGGAGCTGGCGGCCGCGTTGCGGGTGAGCCTCGACGAGCTCAGCGCGGCTGCGGCTGCGGCTGCACAGGGTCCGGTGCGTCCGCCGCAGTGAGGTCGTCGACGACACCGGCTCCGAGATCGGCGTCGGGCTCGACTCCGATCTCGGCGCCGGGCTCGACCCCGGGCTCGACCCCGGAGGCGATGCCGAACGCGTCCTCGACGGGGGAGGGCGCGCCCAGACCCGCCGCGACCATCATCTCTGCGAGCGCAGCCGGGATCGCGTCGGCGACCGCCCACGGATCCGCGACCAGATCGGGATCGACGTGCAGACCGAAGTCGACCCGGTCGCCGAACGTGAACAGGGTCATGTTGAGCCCCATCTGATCGAGGAGCACGCTGGCCGAGAAGATCCCGGTCAACCGCGCGCCGGCGAGATAGAGCGTCATCGGTGGGCCCGGTACGTTCGACACGATCGTGTTCATCATGCCGGGCACGTACGAGAGCACGTGCGTCTCGTACGCGAGGCGCAGCAGCGCGCCGAGCACGAGCGGTGGCGCGGTGTCGGCGAGCGACCCCACCGGAGTCGCACGCAGCACGTCGTGCACGTCCTTGGCGGCGCGCGTGTGCCGCACGATCTCGTGAAGCCGCGCTTCGGGGTCGGCGACATCGGTGGCGATCGGCACCGCGAGGTACGACAGCTGGTTGTCGAGCGCGGTGTCGCCTGCCGACCGGATCGACACCGGTATGCCCGCCGTCAACGACCGGCTCGGCAGCTCGTCGCGCTCCAGCAGATACGTGCGTAACGCGCCCGAGCACAGCGCGAGGGCGATGTCGTTGACCTTCACGCCGTAGTGGCGGCGCAGGGCCTTCACGTCGGCGAGCGCCACGCTGCTGAAGGCCATCGCCCGCCGCGGTCCGATCGGCGCGTTGAACGACGTCTTCGGCGCCGCGAGCATGGCGCCGAGGTCGGGGGTCGCGCGGCCCGACAGCACGTGGCGGCCCAACTCCACGCTGCGTCGAGTGAGACGCACGCCGTACCGGAGCGCGCGCAGCGGCGCGGTCGCGGTCGGGAGGAGGCCGTCGAGCAACAACCGCAGGTCGCTCGGCTCGGGTTCGGACACCGGCGCCGGCGGTACCTCGGGCAGCGGAGGCGACGGCTCGGTGTCGAGCAGCAGGGTGGCGAGCACGCTGCCGGCCCCACCGTCGAGCAGGCAGTGGTGGAACTTCATCAGGATGCCGACGTGACCGCCCACGAGGCCGTCGAAGTACCAGAGCTCCCACAACGGGTACCGGCGGTCGAGCTGGCGGCTCAGGATCGGCGCGACGGCCGCGGCGGCCTCTCGCGGCCCGCCTGGCGCGCGCACCGTCGCGTGGTGCAGGTGCCGGCGCAGGTCGAACTCGGTGTCGTCGACCCAGACGGCGCGATCGAGCCCGAGCGGGACCGGCTTCAGCCTCCACGTGAGCTTCGGGATGAGCGGGAGGCGCTCCCCGACGGTGCGCACCAGCGAGTCGAAGCAGAAGCCCGGCGCACTGCTCGGGTCGACGATCGTCAACCCGCCGACGTGTTGGTGCCAGGTCGGCGTCTCGGCCGCCAGGAAGAGCGAATCCGTCCCGGACATGCGGCGCACGGAGCCCCTCCCTTCGCGCGGCTGGTTCGCTTGATCTTGGCCGCTTCCGCCGCTGCGGGGCAGGGCCTTGCCCACAGAGAGAAAGTGACCTTCAGCCGTTGACGCGGCACGATTCGCGACTCAGGGTCGAGCGATGGAACGACTGACCGGTCTCGCCCGGCGGCTCTGGACGATCTCCGAGGACCTCCTCGACACGGTGCGAAACACGATCGGCTTCGCCCGAACGCTCGGGAGCGATCCCGACGCGGGCGGAGGGTTACGCCAGGCCGGCCTCGTGGCGGCCGCCGCGGGCGACGGGCTGATGCTCGCGACCTTCCGGCAGCTGCGGGCTCCGACGAGCGACGAGCGGGTCGCCGAGGTGCTCGAGGAGGCCACCGCCCTCGTCGAGCACCTCGACCGCCGCGGCGTGTTCGCCGATCCCGTGGCGTATCACCGAGCGCCGTCGATCGCCGCGATCGAAGCCGTGACGCGACGCGTCGGGCGGACCCGGTTCGGGCACGCGACGTACCCGAGCCCGTACCGGCCCGATCCCGACCTCCCCGGCGCCGAGCGCTTCTACGAAGTCACCGACAACCACACCGTGCACGCGTGGATGCTGCGCCAGGCGGTGCGGGCGCCGTGGGTCGTGTGCCTGCACGGCGCGGGCATGGGCGACCCGCTCGCCGACATGGTCGCGTTCCGGGCCGGGTGGCTGCACCGCCACGGGTTCAACGTCGCGATTCCCGTGCTCCCCCACCACGGTCCGCGCGGCACGGGGCGGTTCGCGGTCGCGTTCCCCACCGACGATCCCGCGGTGAACTTCCACGCGGCGACCCAGGCGATCGCCGACGTCCGCGCGCTGCTCGGCTACATCGACGAGCACCACGAGCCCGCCGTGCTGTTCGGGATCTCGCTCGGCGGGTACGTCGCGGCGTCGGTGGCCGCGCTCGAGCCGAATCTCGCCGGCGTGATCCTGGGCATCCCCGTGGTCGACATCGCCGACCTGATGCGCACCCACGCGCCGCCCCGCTT
>DAIQOP010000267.1:0-5469 GCA_036787815.1 Actinomycetota bacterium | reverse complement strand
GACATCTGGACAAGGCAGAACACATGACGGTTTGCTTCGGCAGGTTACACCTCTGCAAACACGGTGGTTTCTGGCGTCGGCGCACCGCGAGCTCGGGGCAAGCCATGGTCATCATGGCGTTGCTGCTGCTTCCGTTGCTCTCGTTCACCGGCCTGACCATCGACGTCGGCCTCTCCTACGTCCAGTACCGCCAGGCGCAGGCTGCCGCCACCGTCTCCGAACAACCGGCGGGCGCCGACGAGCGCGCGCAACCCCGACGAGTCGAGAAAGCGCGTCTCGGTGAGGTCGATGATCACGTCGCGATCGCCGTGCGCGTGCACCGCGCGGCACAGGTCGGCGAGGTCGGGGGCGGTGGCGGCGTCGAGCTCGCCGGCGATGCGCACCAACGTCGAGCCGGCGCGCCGTTGCACGTCGAGCACGAGGTCGCCAACCGCCGTCTCTTCGTCCACGCTGCGCCTTTCGGATTCGGCCTCTCGATTCGATCGCTCACCTCGGCGGTACCCGCAGCCGCCGACCGCCAAACCGATTGGGAACGCCTCCCGTGGGTATTGCCTCCGACGGCCGCTAGGTTCGGTGACGGATCGAGGCGTTCGATGCAACCAGGGAGCCGTCGCATGGCAGAACCATCCGGTCAGGCAAGCACGAGAGTTGCCGAGGTCGTGTCGCTGACCGTGCCGGGCAGCCTCGAGTACGTGCGCGTGATCCGACTCACGGCGGCCGCCGTCGCCGCCCGGCTCGGATTCGACGTCGAAGAGATCGAAGACCTCCGGGTCGCGGTCGACGAGCTCGCCAGTGTCGTGATCGAAGCCGGCCGCGACAACGAGATCACGTTGAAGTTCTCGAACTTCGGCGACACGTTCATCGTCGAAGGCACCGCGTCGGTCGACCGCGAGCCCGCACTCGACGCTCTCACGCGTCAGATCCTCACGGTCGTCGTCGACGACTTCGAGCTCGGTGTCGCCGACGGTGTCGCGCGCTTCCGCGCGTCGAAACAGGCGGCACCGACCGGATGACGACCACGCTCCCGTCGCGCGACGAGATCCGGGCGAAGTTCGCCGAATACGGCCGCACCGGCGACCGACGAACGCGCAACGAGCTCATCGAGGCGCATCGTGCGCTCGCGACGCATCTCGCACGCCGCTACGCGAACCGCGGTGAACCCCTCGACGACCTCGTGCAGGTCGCGTTCGTCGGCATGCTCAAGGCCGTCGAACGATTCGACCTCGAACGGGGCCTGGAGTTCTCGACGTTCGCGACCGCGACCGTCGACGGAGAGCTGAAGCGCCACTTTCGCGACAAGACGTGGTCGATCCGGGTGCCGCGCCGGTCCCAGGAGCTGCACCTGCGGCTCGCCCCGACCGTCGCCGAGCTCACGCAACGCCTCGGCCGCGCACCGCTCGTCCCCGAGATCGCCCGGGAGCTCGGGATCCGCGACGAAGAGGTGCTCGAGGCCATGGAGGTCGGTGGCGCCTACCGGTCGACATCGCTCGACGCGTCGGGCGGCGACGGGCGTGAGACCGGCGGGCTCGCCGAGCGACTCGGCACCCTCGACGGGAACTTCGACCTGGCCGAGCACCGCGTCCTCATCGAGCGCGCGCTCGAGGCGTTACCCGAGCGCGAGCGTGAGATCCTCCGGCTCCGGTTCTTCGAAGACCTGACCCAGACCGAGATCGCCGAGCAGGTCGGAGTGAGCCAGATGCACGTGTCGCGGCTGATCGCACGGAGCCTGACGATCCTGCGCCGGGAGCTCCAGGTTACGGAGCGCTGACCGGAGCCTGCCGCACCACGAGCACGGGGCACGGGGCGTGGCGGGCGACATGCTCGCTCACGGAGCCGAGCAGCACGCGCGACAGGAAACCCTTGCCGTGCGATCCGATGACGACGACGTCGACGGCGAGGTCGCGCGCCACGAGGCACACGATCGCCGCCGGATCGCCCGTCTCGACCCGTTGGTCGATCGTCGTCGACTCCGGCAGCACCTTCGCGAGCACGGCCTGCGTCTCGGCCAGCGCGCGCTTCGCGTGGTGCGTCTCGCTCCGACGCAGCTCCGCTTCCTGCTCGGGCGTATAGATCGGACCTTCGATCCCGCCGCCCGTGTCGGTGGGCAGGTCGCCCACCACACTGATCAGCGTGACCTTCGTCGGCTCGGCGAGGAGCGCGAGCCCGCGCCTCGCCGCGTCGAGCGCGATCTCGGAACCGTCGGTGGCAAGCAGGATGTGCATGGTGCTTCCGGTCTGTCGGCTGGACCGACGATACCGCCCCTACCGCTGCGCGAGCGCGGTGTCGGGGAGCTGTGCCGAACGGGCCTGTCGGTTCTCCGGGGCGTTGGGTACGAGTGTCGCTCGTGTCGCGCGCATGTGTTGCGTCGCGGCCGACGGCGAACGGGTCACGTCGTGGGTTGGACGACGGCGTACCCGAGTACGCTCAACCTTCCCATTTCGCTACCTCTGGAAACGCTCGGGAGGCGCACTCGTGACCGATGAATCGGCGGAACGCGCGGAGCTCGTCCTCACCACCACACGCGAGGGCACCGCGGTGCTCATCGCCGTGGTCGGCGAGCTCGACGCGTACTCGGCGCCGGCGCTCGAGTCGTTGGCCGCCGAGTTGCGGGCGGGCGGTGCGTTCACCTTCACGCTCGACCTGTCGCAGACGAGCTTCATCGATTCGTCCGGTCTCCGCACGCTGGTCGGGCTCCACACCGAGCTCGCCGAGCTGCCCTCGGGGACGCTCGTGCTGCAGGCACCGAGCGACCCGGTCACGCGACTGCTCGAGATCACGGGGCTGACCGAGCACTTCACGGTGAACTGACAGCGAGGGGCCCTCGCGGACCCCTCGCTGCCGAGCTCTCGGTTGTGGTGCTCGCGGTCTCGCTGCGCTCAGTTGCGGTGCAGCTTGTCCTTCACCTCGTCGACGACGTCCTCGAGCTTGTCCTTCGCGTCGGCGAGCTTCTCCTTGACCTTGCCCGCGGCGCGGTCGTGCTTGCCCTCGCGCTGGAGGTCGTCGTTGCCGGTGAGGGCGCCCGCGGCTTCCTTCGCCCGGCCCTTCAGGTCGTCGCCGGTGCTGCTCGCGTCACTCATGGCTGCTCCTTGTCGTTTGGGGTCACGGTGGTCGTTGGGGTCACGGTGCCCGGTGGTCACGATCGGGGGGATGACCGTCGTCGGCGGGTGCGCCGGTACTCCGTTGCTACCCGGATGCGGCTCGGCGGGAAACCCGGTCCACCCGATCGCGGAAATGTCGGGGGAGGGGGTTTGAGATCGCCCACGGCGGGGAAGACCTGATCGCAACACGGTCCGAGGACACCCCGCCCCCTCAGGACCTTGCCGGCGGGATCCCTGTGCAGGCCCCCCATTCCAGCCTTGGGTCCCGTCGGCACCTTCCTTCTCCGCAACCGCCTTCCGCGCAACCGGATGGCCGGTAGCGTGCGCTCGTCGAAAGGGGCGCACGCAATGGAGTTCCGGTCGGTCGGCGGCTCGGGTCTGGCGGTCTCGCTCGCCGGGCTCGGATGCAACAACTTCGGTGGGCGCATCGACGAGGACGCCACGCGCGCGGTGGTGTCGGCTGCGCTCGACGCAGGCATCACGCTGTTCGACACCGCCGACATCTACGGAGGCTCGCGTTCCGAAGAGCTCCTCGGCCGCGCGCTCGGCTCGCACCGCGACGACGTCGTGGTGGCCACGAAGTTCGCGATGCCGATGGGAGACGGGCCGTACGCGGCCGGGGGATCGCGTCGCTACGTGATGCGGGCCGTGGAAGCGAGCCTGCGCCGGCTCGGTACCGATCACATCGACCTCTACCAGATGCACGCACCCGACCCGACGACGCCGATCGAGGAGACGCTCGCAGCTCTCGACGACCTCGTGCGGCAGGGCAAGGTGCGCTACCTGGGTTCGTCGAACTTCACCGGATGGCAGATCGCCGACGCCGACTGGACCGCGCGTGCGGGCGGGTTCGATCGATTCCTGAGCGCGCAGAACGAGTGGAGTCTGCTGCGGCGGGGCGTGGAGCGCGAGGTCGTGCCCGCGGCCGAGCGGTTCGGCCTGAGCGTGCTGCCGTACTTCCCGCTCGCGGGCGGGGCGCTCACCGGGAAGTACCGGCGCGGCGAGCCCGCCCCGGCCGGGAGCCGGCACGCGGCCGACAACGGCAGTCGGTGGCTCACCGACGCGAACTTCACCCGGATCGAGGCGTTGACCACGCTCGCGGCCGATCTCGGCCACTCCGTCGGCGCGCTCGCCCAGGCGTGGCTCGCCGCGCAGCCGGTCGTGTGCTCGGTGATCGCGGGCGCGACGCGTCCGGAGCAGGTCCGTGAGAACGTCGCCGCGCTCGAGTGGCGATTGTCGAACGAGGAGCGCAGCGCGGTCGACGCGGCTCTTGCCGTCAGGTAACGGTGATCGTGCCGTGCATCACGGCGTACCCGTGGATCGCGCAGTAGTACACGTACGTGCCGGCTCCGTGGAACACGAAGCTGTACTTGGCGCCGGCGGCGATCGTGGTGCTCCCGAAGCCCGTGTCGGTGCCGGTCCCGCCGCCGGCACCGGCGCAGTGCAACGCGTCGCAGCGGGTGACCGTGTGCGGCGCGATGCTCGTGTTCTTGAAGTTGACCTTCGTGCCGGACGCGACGGTCTTGCTCGCCGGCTTGAAGCAGTACAACGTCGCGGGCGTGCACGACGTGCTCGGCACGATGCGGATCGTCGCGTGCGGCCGCACCTGCGGGGCTCGGGTCGACGCGCCGGCGGCGGCGGTTCCCGCGGCGGCGGCCCCCGCGACGACGAGGGCGAGGCTCAGGGCGAGGGACACGTGGCGACGCATGGGACGAGACCTCCACAACGGTGGGCGAATGACGGGCTTGCTCGTGAGTCGGATCAGGTGGGCGGTTCGATCGTCCGCTTCGGATCGGTGACGGGAACCGGCACCGGGAACGGACGCCGGCGGGGCCGCAGTGCGAGACCGGCGGCGATGGTGAGCAACGCGCCGAGCGCGAGCCACGCCTCCGTGGCGGGGCTGCCGGTGAACGCGAGCTGAGGGCCGGTCGACGCGGCGGGCGAGACCGTGGGGCCCGGCGTCCCCCCGGCCGACACGGGCGGATTGCCGCGCGCCGTCGTGCCGGGTGTGCGTGTTGTGGTGGTGGTCGTGGTGGTGGTGGTGCTCGCCGGGGGTGCGGTGACGACGACGGTGCCCACCATCTGGGGATGCACCCGGCAGTGATACGAGAACCGGCCGGCCCCGGCGAAGCGGTGCGAGAACGACGCACCGGGATCGATGCACGGGCCCGTCGGACAGCTCGGGCTCGAATCGAACGCGCCGGTGTTCGAGGTCACGCTGTGGATCGACGCGCCGGTGTTCATCCAGGTCACGGTCGTGCCGGCCGCGACGGTGACCGTCGCGGGCGAGAAGCCGTAGTCGACGATCGACACGCTAGCGGTGGCGGCGGGGCCGGGAAGGCGGCGAGCCGTGAGCCCCGCCCATAGCCCG
>DAIQOP010000266.1:0-5490 GCA_036787815.1 Actinomycetota bacterium | reverse complement strand
CGTTCCTCTCTGTCGTCGACCGTCGCGACTCCGCGAACGACCAGCCGCGTACCCTCGTGGCAGCAGCAATTCTTCGAAGTCCTCTGCGACGAACATACGGCTCGGGCCAGCAATTCAACAGAGGCCAAAGACCCGTGAGCGGATGCCGTACGGACCGGGCACGCCTTGACCGTTAACTCGTCCGCATGAGATAGCACCTCGCAATACATCTGAATGTCGGTCCAGACCCGGGGCGGGCAGTGCGGGCCCGTCCCCGACGGCTGCGTTCCCGGGCACAACGGTTGCTGCGGTCGAGAGCCCTCCCGCCTCCCGCGAGGACCTTCGCCTCTGCACGGAGCGCGGTCTTGCGACGACGTCGGGGCAGGCAATGGTGCGATGAACGGCTACTCGACGATGGTGCTGTGACCGACCCGACGGTAATCCCCTAATGAGCAACCGACGCCCGCGAACGCGTGGCAGAGGTGCCGTTCTGGGACACCACTCTCGCGAAGCGCCATCGGTGAGGGGATCGAGCAGGTGCTCCGCTCAAGTGAAGGGCGATCCCGCGTGCATCCCGCGGAGCGTGTCGTCGCCCGACGTCCGCCCTCGTCCACCGTTTCGGAAATCTCCTGGTCAGAGTCTTCCGACGTCCACCGCAGTCCACTGTTTTCGACGCCCGCGGCCCTTCCAAGCTGGTCATGCGGGTTCGATTCCCGTCACCCGCTCTCGGGATAGTGCCTGGTTTCATTGACGTTTTCGACGCGTGCCGTTCGGGCGGTGGTCGTCCAACCCCGCGCCAACCCCGCGGGAGTACGGACGGGCGGCCGGAAACGTCTCGAACCCCGCGCCAGCCCCGCGGAGTGAGGTGAGCCGAACTCGGCTTCCGTCTTGGATGAGCCGCGGCGAAGTCGCAGCCCACAGGCCCGCGCCGCCGCGGGAACCCTGCGGCCGCTCGCGCCGACTCCACGGGCGACCATTCGCGTACTCGATCGGCGACTGAAGACGTCATGCCGAATAGCTGGTCATGCGCCAGACCAAGCAGCAGGATCAGTCACAACCACCGTCAACCGAACATGCAGCAGACCCCAGCTTCTCGTAGCGGTTGCACAGCTCTCGGTGCCACGGGATGAACGACGGTCCGCCGTGATTGTGTGTGCCTGGTGGATCTGGTCCTGTTTGTCCCACCACGACACGCCGTCGACGTATGTGTGCAGGTCGAGCCGGCGCACGGCGTTGACGTACGCCGCCTGCTCGGGGGCACTGAGATGCGCGAAATTGCGACGACCGGGTCCACTCATGGCCTGTCCCCCACGAAACGTTCCGAAACGATGACGTCCGAGTCGGAGCGACGTTCCAGCGACCTCGAAGGTGGGTCTAGTGCCGAGAAGCAAACGGGACGCAAAACGCGCGACGGCGTTCGTGGTGATGGTTCCGTGGCCCCGGTGTCGAGCAGAGGTACGTCGTGGACGATCGTGTGAGCCCGGGTCGGCGACCCGCCATCCGCGACACCCTCCCCGGGTATGATCGGAACCGGCACAGGCGCAGAGAAGGACGAAACATGTTCGGCTACGGCGAGACGAAGGACGATTACCTCAAGCGGTTGCGACGTGTCGAAGGCCAGATCCGTGGCCTGCAAGCGATGATCGAAGAGGATCGCTACTGCATCGACATCCTCACTCAGATATCGGCCGCCACGCGGGCCCTGCAATCAGTCGCGCTGGCGCTGATCGATGACCACCTGAACCACTGCGTGCGCGAGGCCATCGACGCCGGCGGTCCGGAAGCCGACGAGAAGGTCGCCGAGGCCTCCGCCGCGATCGCTCGGCTCGTTCGTTCATGAGCCAGCGCGGAATCGACGCAGGCGCAGGCTGTTCGACACGACGAAGACGCTCGAGCATGCCATCGCCGCGCCGGCGATGACCGGGTTGAGAAGACCGGCGACGGCGAGCGGGATCGCGGCGACGTTGTAGGCGAACGCCCAGAACAAGTTGCCCTTGATCGTCGCGAGCGTTCGTCTCGAGAGTCGGATCGCGTCGGCGACCGCGCGAAGGTCGCTCCGCACGAGTGTGAGATCGCTCGCCTCGATGGCGACATCGGTTCCGGTGCCCATCGCGATCCCGAGGTCCGATAGCGCCAGCGCGGCCGCGTCGTTGACCCCGTCGCCCACCATCGCGACGACCTTGCCCTCGGCCTGCAGCTTGCGTACGACTTCCACCTTTTCGGCGGGCAGTACCTCGGCTATCACGTCGTCGATGCCGAGTTCGGCGCCAACGGCGCGAGCCGTGCGTCCGTTGTCGCCCGTCAGCAGCACGGGCGTGAGCCCGAGCCGGCGCAACTGTGCAATCGCTTCGGCGCTCGTCGGTTTGATCGTGTCGGCGACAACGAACACGGCGCGGACGCGTCCGTCCCACCCCGCGAGGACAGGAGTCCGACCGAGGGCCTCGGCGCGGTCCTTGGCGTCGCGCAGCTCGGGCGGCAACTCGAGCTCGCGTTCGCTGAGCAGCCGTTCACGTCCGACGAGCACGGACAGACCGTCGACCACGCCTTCGACGCCGAGCCCCGCTTGATTCGCGAACGTGTCGGGCGTGGGGAGCGACCCGACGCGTTCGCGTGCACCATCGGCGATCGCACGCGCGATCGGGTGCTCGGACGCGTCCTCGAGTGAGCCGACGACGCGCATCACGGTGTCCATGAGCTCTCCGCCTGCAATCACGACATCGACCAGCTTCATGTGCCCAGTCGTGACCGTGCCCGTCTTGTCGAGAACGACCGTGTCCACGGCGCGCGTCGACTCCAGAATCTCCGGACCCTTGATGAGGATGCCGAGCTGCGCGCCCCGACCCGTACCGACCAACAAGGCGGTCGGAGTCGCAAGACCGAGCGCGCATGGGCACGCGATGATGAGCACCGAGACCGCAGCGGTGAAAGCAGCCGTTCCACCCTCCCCCAGTGCCAGCCACCCCAGTAGCGTCGCAACCGCGAGTGCGATCACGAGCGGGACGAACACCGCCGAAATCCGATCGGCCAGGCGCTGCACCGGCGCCTTCCCCGATTGGGCGTCGGTGACGAGACGCGCGATCTGCGCGAGCGCGGTGTCGTCCCCGATGCGCTCGGCGCGCACGATCAGGCGCCCACCGACATTGACTGTCGCGCCGGTCACCGCATCACCCGCACCCACCTCGAGCGGCACTGATTCGCCGGTGAGCAGCGATGCATCGATCGCGGACGTCCCGTCATGCACGACGCCGTCGGTCGCGACCTTCTCCCCCGGCCGCACCACGAACAGGTCGCCGACGCGCAGCTCGCCGATCGCCACCCGCGACTCGACACCCTCGCGTAAGACGGCAACGTCCTTCGCTCCCAGCTCGAGCAGCTCGCGCAGCGCCGCCCCGGAACGCCGTTTCGCCCGCGCTTCGAAGTAGCGCCCGGCCAGGATGAACACCGTGACCGCCGCAGCGACCTCGAGGTAGATCTCGTTGCGGCCCGCGCCGCGGGCGACGCCGAGCGTGAATCGCATCTTCATGCCCGGCATGCCCGCGTCGCCGAAGAACAGGGCGTACAACGACCACCCGAACGCGGCGAGCGTCCCGAGAGAGATCAGCGTGTCCATCGTTGCCGCATGGTGACGCAGGTTCGCCCATGCAGCGCGATGGAACGGTGCGCCGCCCCATACGACCACGGGCGCGGCAAGCGTCAAGCTCAACCACTGCCAGTTACGGAACTGGAACGCCGAGACCATGGCGAGCACGAGCACCGGTGCCGAGAGCAGCGCCGACACGACGACACGCACCAGCAATTGATGCGTCGCGTCGTCGTCATCGGGCGGTCTTGCCGCGCCTTGATCAGACCGCGACGGGACGGGCCTCGGAAGGTGCGCCGAGTATCCGATCGCAACGACCTGCGCGATGAGCTCCTCGGCATTCACGCCCGCCGGCAACACGGCGTGGGCACGCTCCGTTGCGTAGTTCACCGTCGCATGCACACCGTCGATCCGGTTGAGACGCTTCTCGATACGCGCCGCACACGACGCGCACGTCATCCCACCGATGTCGAGGTCGACCGCCTTCGGAGCGGATCCCTCGACCGTCGTCATCGACCCGATGCCGGCGCGTCACGCACGAGCTCGTAACCGGCCTCCTCGACCGCGGCCCCGACTTCGAGCTCGTCGAGCTCACGAAGCGCCATCACCGTGACGGCCCCGGTCCCCAGGTCGACGTCAACACGCTGAACGCCGTCCAGGCTCGAGATCTGCTCGGTCACCGCGTTCACGCAGTGCCCGCAACTCATTCCCTCGACCGTGAAGACTTGCATGCTCACCTTCCTATGATACCCCCATGGGGTAAGTAGCGTCAATCATAACGGGCGCGGCGGGAAGGCGGAGCCGTTTGAGGAGCACCGCGTTGACAGCGACGAGGAAGCTCGATCCCGACATTGACAACGCAGCGATCTCGGGTCGCAGGATCAGACCGAAAGCTGGTTCGAACACACCCGCAGCGATGGGCAGCGCGATCGCGTTGTAGCCGATGGCCCATCCGAGGTTCTGGCGCATCTTTCGCAACGTTCCGCGCCCGATGCGCAGGGCGATCGCGACGTCGAGGGGATCGGAGCGCATGAGCACGACGTCGGCGGTCTCGATCGCGACGTCGGTGCCGGCGCCGATGGCGATGCCGAGGTCGGCTTGGGCGAGGGCCGGGGCGTCGTTGACGCCGTCGCCGACCATCGCGACCTTCTTGCCCTGGGCCTGCAGCTCGGCGACCTTGGCTGCTTTGTCGCCCGGGACTACTTCGGCGATGACGGTGTCGATCCCCAGCTGCCCGGCGATACGGCGCGCCGTGGCCTCGTTGTCGCCGGTAAGCATCACGACCTCGACACCGAGCTCGTGCAAGGACGTCACAGCCGCCGCGGCAGTCGGGCGCGCGGCGTCGGCGATGCCGATAACAGCGGCGGCGCGCCCGTCCACGGCGACCGCGACCGCGGTGCGCCCCCCGTTCGCGAGCTCGTCGCGGTGGGCGGCCAGTTCGGCGAGGTCGATGCCTTCACGTTCGAAGAGGCGTCGGTTGCCCACGACCACGCGGTGGCCATCGACGGTGGCGACCGCACCGTGGCCGGGCACGTTCTCGAAGTCCGACGCCGTGGCCCGTTCGACGCCATGCTCGTCGGCGTAGCGAACGACTGCCTCGGCCAGGGGATGTTCGGACTCGCGCTCGACGGCCGTGACGAGGTGGAGCAGCTCGTTTTCGTCGACCCCGTCGACGAACAGGTCGGTGACCTCGGGTTCGCCCTTGGTGAGGGTGCCGGTCTTGTCCATGACGACCGTGTCGATACGGGCCGCGGTCTCGATACCGGTCGCATGCTTGAAGAGCACGCCCCGCTGGGCGCCGAGACCGGTACCGACCATGACCGCGGTGGGGGTGGCCAGACCGAGGGCGTCGGGGCAGGTGACGACCACGACCGTGATCGCGAACAGCATCGCCTCCGAAGCGGATCGGCCGCCGACGGTGACCCACGCCG
>DAIQOP010000039.1:18530-19325 GCA_036787815.1 Actinomycetota bacterium | reverse complement strand
GGCCACGAACGGGGCCGTGATGCTGCCGTGCTCCGTCGACAGTGTCGCGACGCCGCTTCCCGTCTCGTCGTTCATGCGCACCACGGGCCCGGTCGCTCCCGCGCCGTACGCGACCGAGTTGCTCCAGGCCATCTCTCGTCTCGGAGCGAGGACGAACTGCGCGGGGGCAGGATCGGTGTAGGCGGCGAGACGGTCGACGAGCGGTGCCGGTGCGATGGACCAGCGACCGTCGTGCAGGAGCTCTGCGTGGACCCAGCCGTGCTCGACCTGCGTGGCGATGCCCCGAGGCCCGGCCGCGAACACGTCGTCGGCGTCGAGCACGGAGTGCGCGAGCACGCCGCGGAGGTAGTCCTCGTCGCGGAGGTCGTCCGGGTCGACACCGCCGAGCGCCGGCAGGCCCATCGCCCGGCTCAACGCGCCGAACATCCACCACACCGGTCGCCGTTCGCCGCCCGGCTCGACGACCGGCCGGGTCGCCTGGATCCCGGATCGCAGCGCGGTCGGCTCGGCCAGCGTGATGTCGGCGCGCTCCAGCTGGCCGGTCGCCGGCAGCACGTGCGTCGCGATCTCCGTGAGCGGGTTCGCGGCGACATCGACGACCGCGAGCACCTCGAGCTTCTCCAACGCGGCCTGGAGTCGGGCCGGCTGCGGGAACGCCGTGAGGGGATTCCCGCCGGTGACGAACAGCGCCCGGATGTTGCCGGCCTCGATCTCGTCGACGAGGGCCACCGCGGGGATCTGCCCGAGCACGCGAGGAAGCTCCGGCCGGCTGGTTGTCCCTCTGGTCGCATGCTC
>DAIQOP010000039.1:6645-18430 GCA_036787815.1 Actinomycetota bacterium | reverse complement strand
GCTCGTCGCGGCATTGGCTTCGGCGTTGCCGTGGGCTGAACGCTCACCTGCTCCGACATTTCTGGTCGCATGCTCGCTCGTCGCGGCATTGGCTTCGGCGTTGCCGTGGGCTGAACGCTCACCTGCTCCGGGTCTGTTTCCGAGGCGGTTGACGACGCCGCGGTTGAAGCGCATGCCGGTGGCGCGATCGAGCGAGCCGGACGCGATGAGGACGACCCAGCGGAGCCACTCCGCGAGCACGCCGTCGCGGGCCATGGTCACGCCGGTGCCGCAATGCATGGCGACGCGTCCCCGGTGGGTGCGCACGTCGGCGACGAGATCGTCGAGCAACGCCCGAGCGACGCCGGCGGTTGTGGCCGCCCGCTCGACCGTGAACCCGGCGATCGCATCGCGCAGCGCGGCGAGCTCCGAGACGTCGCAGTGATCGCGGAGCTCCTGCTCGTCGGCCCCGCGTTCGAGTAGCGCGTTGGCCAACGCCGCGAGCACGGCGACGTCGGCGCCCGGCCGAACCGGCACGTGCACGTCGGCGAGCGCCGCCGTCTCGGTGCGGCGTGGATCGAGCACCCACACCCGTCCGCCCCGGGCGCGGTACTCGCGGAGATAGCGAACCGGATCGGGGAACGCGGTGCCGTAGCCGTGGGAGACGACCGGATTCGTGCCGACGAAGATCACCACGCCGGGGGCGGCCGTCGGATCCCAGACCGGGTTCAGCATGGGTTCGCCACTCACGAGCTCGGCGGCGACCAGGACCGGCGCGTTGTCGACGGTGACTGCGGTGAGGAACGAGCGACTCCCGATCGACGGCAGCCACCGGCTCGCCGCGATCTGACCGGCGGCGTCGTAGGCCAGACCGGTGGCGAGATACAGCGCGACCGCGTCGGGCCCGGTCGCGTCGATGACCGCCCCGAGTCGTCCGGCGAGGTCGGTCAGCAGCTCGTTCCAGCCCACTTCCCGACCGTGCAATCGCGGGCGGTCGAGGCGCCGCGGCGAATGATGCCAAGCGGCCAGACCACGTCCTTTCGAGCACGTGTACCCGCGAGACACCGGGTGGTCCGCGTCGCCGCGCACGCGCAGGACACGATCGCCGTCGACCGTGACGACGATGCCGCACGCGGCGGCGCAGATCCGGCAGTAGGAGAGCTCGTCGCGTTGCACGGCCGCACGCTACGACCCGCCTCGACGGGCGCGCGACCGCGCGACCTCTCTAAGGTCGGGGCCGAACGCCCAGCAGGGTGAACCGCATGCGGATGCGACCATGAGAACGATGGAGCAGGCGCAGCGAACGCCACCAGTGCGCGGCGGCAAGGCGAAGCGCACGCGGATGCGACGATGAGAACGATGGAGCAGGCGCAGCGAACGCCATCAGTGGGCGGCGGCAAGGCGAAGCGCACGCGGATGCGACGATGAGAACGATGGAGCAGGCGCAGCGAACGCCATCAGTGGGCGGCGGCAAGGCGAAGTCACGCGGATGCGACGATGAGAACGGACGGCAATGGATCAGCAGGCAATCGAGGCGCTCCAGATGCACGGCCAGGACATCCCCTGGCTGGTCGAACACTGGGCGAAGAGCAAGCCCGACCACCCCGGCCTGATCTGGGACCCGCCCGACGGCGACGAACGCAGCTGGACGTACCTCGAGCTGCTCGCCGACATGCACCGGCTGGCCACCGGGCTGGTCGCGCGCGGTGTCGGCGTGGGCGACAAGGTGCTCATCCACGCCGACAACTGCCCCGAGATGCTCCTCGCGTGGCTGGCGTGCGCCACCGTCGGGGCGGTCGCGGTCACGACCAATACGCGTTCGGCGCCGTCGGAGGTGGCGTACTTCGCGTCGCACACCAAGTGCGTCGGCGCGATCACCGAGGCCAAGTTCGCGTCGCACATCGCCGAGTGCGGCGACGGTCTTCAGTGGGTCGTGACGATCGGTGACGGCGCCGCCCGCGCTGACGCGACGACGTTCGACGATCTTCGCGGCGACGCGGCGGCCTGGCCCGGCCGCGCGATCGATCCGATGCTCCCGTTCGGGATCATGTTCACGTCGGGCACCACGAGCAAGCCGAAGGCCGTCGTGCACACGCACGCGAACGCGATCTGGGCGAGTCGCAGCGGTCCGCGCACGATCGATCTCGGGACCGACGACCGGTATCTGATCTACCTGCCGCTCTTTCACGTCAACGCGCAGAGCTGGTCGTTCTTCTCGGTGCTCGGCGTCGGCGCGACGGCGGTGCTCATGCCCAAGTGGTCGACGAGCCGCTTCTGGGACGTCGTCGAACGGCGGCGCATCACGCACATCTCGCTGATGCCGTTCGTGATGGGAGCCCTCGGCGCCCCTGATCGGCCGAAGACCGCCCTGCGCGTCGGCGTCTTCGGGCTGATCCTGCCGATGCTCGACGAGATGTTCGGGATCAAGATCTACGCCGCGTACGGCATGACGGAGACGGTCACGCACGCGATCTCCGGAAAGCCCGAGGAGCGGCTGCCGGAACGGTCGATGGGGCACCCGACGCCGGGTTACGAGATCGCGATCGTCGACAAGGACACGGGCGCCCTCTGCGCACCGGGCGAGACCGGCGAGCTGTGGATGCGCGGCACGCGTGGGATCCAGCTCTTCCTCGAGTACTACGACAACCCCGAGGCGAACGCGAAGTCGTTCGAGGACGGCTGGTTCAAGACCGGCGACATGGTCGTGATGGGGGAGGGCGGCAACGTCTTCTACCGCGAGCGCGACAAGGATCTCCTCAAGGTCGGGGGCGAGAACGTGTCGGCACGCGAGGTCGAAGACACGATCGGCGCGGTCGCCGGCATCGGCTCGGTGGCCGTCGTCGGCAAGCGCCACGACTTCCTCGACGAGGTCGTCGTCGCGTTCGTGATCAAGGCCCCCGGTGCGAGCGACGACGAGACGCTCGCTCGCGACGTGATCGAGACCTGCCGCGCGCGGCTCGCCGATTTCAAGGTGCCGCGCGCGGTGTACGTCGTCGAAGAGTTCCCGCTCGGTACGCTCGACAAGATCCTCAAGAACAAGCTGCGCGAGATGGCCGACGTGCACCCACCCGTGTAGCCGAGGGTCACTCGCGTCCGAACGCGGCGTGGCGACGACCTCGCTGCGGGCCGAGGGCCCGATCGATGAGCGGTGCCGCACCTCGCGTCGCCTACCGTTCGCGATCGGATGACGACGACGCCTCTCACGCCGGCCGCGGGTGCGGCGCACGCGGGGGCGGGCGCGAGGGAAGACCGCTCCGGCATCGCGATCGCACTCGGAGTCGTCGCGGTGTCGTGGGCAATGGCGGCGATCGGAGGGGCGGTCGGCATCCCGCGCACCGACGACTGGGCGTTCGGTCGCGTGGCCTTCGATTGGGCCCGCACGGGGCACGTCCGCCTCGTGGGCTGGGGCCAGATGAGCTTGATCGGTCTCGTTGCGTGGGCCCAGCCGTGGATCCACGTGTTCGGAGCGCACCGATGGGTCCTCGACCTCGCGGGCGCGCTGTTGGTGGCGGCCGGCCTCGTCGCGGCACACAGGCTGGCGCGAACGGTGCTCCGCGATCGCGAAGCGACGATTGCCGTGCTGTGCGTCGTCGCGTGTCCCGGCTTCGTCCGTGATGCGACGACGTTCATGACCGATGGGCCCGCACTCGCGCTCAGCACGGTCTGCCTGCTCGCCGGTGTGCACGCCGCCCGCGCCGACGGTCCGGTAGGCCGGCGCCGGCTGCTCGTCGCGCTCGGGTTCGGGTTCTGGGCGTTCACGGTCCGCGAGCTCGCGATCGCGGCGCCCGCGGCGGTGCTCGCGGTCGAGCTCGTGCGTGGACGCGTGGGGCGGGCAACGGTGATCGCGTACGGCGCCGCACTCGGAGGCGCGTGCGCCGCGTTCTACCTGTGGCGCCACGGGCTGCCCGGGCAGCAGCCGTACTGGGGCTTCCCGCCGTTGTTCGTCGTCATCGAGCTCGTGGTGAACGCGGTGTTCAGTCTGGCCCTGGGCATCGCGCCCGCGCTCGCGATCACCGCGCCGCGATGGTGGCGTCCACGCGCGCGAACCGCGCGGCTGGTCGGCATGGGCGTCGTCGGCGCGCTCGCGCTGGTGCCGATCTGGTACGCCCGCTGGTCGTGGGACGGCGGCTACAAGTGGTTGCTCGGCGACTACCTCGACCCCCGCGGAATCAACGGGAACAAGCTGGCGGCGGGCTCGCGCCCGATCGTGCTGCCGCACGCGATCTCTTGGCCGATCACCGCGCTCGCGATCGCCTCGGCCGTCGCTGCCGGCGGCCTGATCGCGGAGCACGTCGCGCTGCGCCGCGCGAGCCGAGCAGGAGCGCATCACCCCGCGACGAGGATCCTCGTCGTCCACCTGTTGCTCGCCGCCGCCGTCCTCACGATCGCGTCGGCCCGCAACGCGGTGCTCTACGACCGGTACCTGTGGCCACTCGTGCTCTCGGGCGCGATCCTCGTGCTGCACGGACAACGCGACCACGAACCCACGCCCGCCTCACCGAGATCGCTCCGTGCGGGGCGCTGGATCGTCGTCGCCGTTGTCGCCGTCGTCTCGGTTGTGCTCACCGCCAACTCCGACGCGTTCGACGGCGCCCGATGGCGTCTCGGAACGCGGGCCGTCGCGCAGGGCAACGCCGCGCCGACCGTCGACGCCGGGTTCGAGTGGGTCGGTGCACACGCGACCGCAGCCGCCGACGCCAAGAGCAGCGCACCTCCCTCGAACCGCTACCGCACTTCCTGGGCGAGCATGTTCCCCAGCCCCACCATCTGCACCGTGGTGTCGGCGGCACCACTGATTGACAGCAGGCTCACGCTCGTCGGTACTAGTCAATGGCATCCGCTCCTCGTGCTCGGCTCGGCGCGGCTGTACACGTACGCGACCCACGAACCCGGTTGCCCGAAGGCGCGGGTCACTGCCGTGAGCGGCACATGAGTTCAGTGTTGCGGCTGCTGCTCGTGTGGGCGACAGAGGACAACCTCGTTGCGCCCGTTTCGTGCGATCGCCCGGGCATCGTTGTGCTGTCACAGCACCACGTATAAATTCCCCGGTCGGGCGAGCACCAGTCGGAGATCATCAGGAGGGGTCGGATGACACGTTCGAGATTGCTGGTCACGTTGGCGGCGTCGGCCGCCGGATTGTTGTTGGCGTCACTCGCGCCCAGCGCGTTGGCGTCGGCGGCTCCGGCCCGCAGCGCGCGGGCGTCGGCTTCGGGGGCGGTGATCGGCGGCAGGGTCAAGGTGGACGCGAAGGCGATCCAGGCCTACTGGACGCCGGCGCGCATGGCCTCGGCCAAGAACGTCGACATCGTGATCGCGAAGACGCCGGTCACCTCGCGCCTGCACGAGGTGCACGCGGGGAAGCCGGGCGCGGTCGCGGGTAGCACACCAGCCGCCGCCGGCTTGGCCGGGCGCATCGCGGGCGTGACCCCCGACGCGTTCACGTACCCTTTCCCGTACTCGAGCTGGAACGTACCCGGGGGCTACTACAAGAAGTACCCGTGGGCGGTGAACGGCAAGATCTTCTTCACCAACGACGGCGGTAACTACGTGTGCTCGGGCACCGTCGTTCCGTCAGTGAACGGCACGGGCAACGAGAACGAGGTGTGGACCGCCGGCCACTGTCTCGTCAACACCGAGGTCAACGACCAGGCCCTCGACACGTTCTTCGAGTTCGTGCCGGCCTACAACGGCACCAAGATCGGCAGGGCGGTCAACCCGCTCGGTGTGTTCACGTGGAACGGCACGTGGGAGACCACGACGGCTTGGTACTACAACCGCGACCTCAGCGAAGACGAGGCCGCGCTCCTCATGAACCCGAACGCGAAGGGCCAGATCCTCGGAAACCGCACCGGCTGGGCCGGGTTCGCGTGGAACCAGAGCACCGACCAGCAGTTCGTCGCCTTCGGGTACCCCGCGGCATCGCCGTACGACGGCACCCTCCAGGTGACCGACCTCGGGGCGTCGGCCGTGCTCGACACCGGCATCGGTGGCGCCCGGCCGTACCCAATCGGTATCGGGAACCCCATGACCGGCGGTTCGAGCGGTGGTGCCTGGTTCATGGGTTGGAGCGAACTCGGCACCGGTTACGTCAATGGGCACAACGACTACAAGTACAACAGCCAGCCTCTGGCCATGTACTCGCCGTACCAGGACTCCACCTCGAACCTGGTCCGCTGCTTCGGAGCCGCGAGCTGCTGATCTGCCGAGCGTGGCCGAACGGGTGCCGGTGAGGGCGTCACGCGCCTTCACCGGCACCCTCGGCGCGCCACCCGTAGGATCCGCGCCGTGACCGTTGCCGCTGCACGCGCAGGCGCGCCGTACGAGCACATCGACGTGGAGCCGTGGGCGCCGGCGTGCGGCGCGGTGATCCGCGGCGTCGACCTCTCGGGCGCCCTCCCCGACGCGGTGATCGCCGAGATCCGGCGCGCGATCCTCGATCACGGTGTCGTGTTCGCTCGCGGGCAGTCGCTCACTCCGGAGCAGCAGGTTGCGTTCAGCCGCCGCTTCGGGCCGTCCAGCCCGGTGCCGTTCGTCCAACCGATCGCCGATCACCCGGAGGTGATCGCGGTCGTGCGCGAGGCATCGGAGCATCAGGGGTTCACGTTCGGGGGGATCTGGCACAGCGACTTCTCGTTCCTCGCCGAACCGCCGATGGGCTCGATCCTCCACGCGCTCGAGGTTCCGCCCTGCGGTGGCGACACGCTCTGGGCGAACCAGTACCTCGC
Organism: Actinomycetota bacterium; assembly: GCA_036787815.1. Classification (GTDB taxonomy): domain Bacteria; phylum Actinomycetota; class Acidimicrobiia; order IMCC26256; family PALSA-610; genus DATBAK01. The sequence continues at coordinate 11,726 of DAIQOP010000039.1, read as the reverse complement.
GTTCGAGACACTGTCGCCGGGCCTGCAGCAGACGCTGCGGGGCCTCCGCGCGGTGCACAGCGCACGCGATGCCTACTCGCCGAAGATGCAGGCGGTGCACGACCAGTTCGTCGGCATGACGGTGCAGACCGGCGACGAGGCGAATCGTGTGCAGCTGCATCCGGCGGTCAGGGTGCACGAGGAGACCGGTCGCGAGGCGCTCTTCGTCAACGCCCAGTACACGCTCGGATTCGACGGTTGGTGGCCGCACGAGTCGAGGCTGCTCGCCGACTTCCTGTTCGCGCACTCCACCCAACCGGCGTTCTCCTGCCGCTGGCGGTGGGAGGTCGGCGACGTCGCGTTCTGGGACAACCGCTGCGTGCAGCACATGGTGATCGCCGATGTCCGGGGCCACCGTCGCGCGATGCACCGCACGACCGTCGCGGGAGCGGCTCCCGCCGGTCGCGGGTGACCTCGGCTACCGGGTACCCGGCTCCTCGAGGGCGCTGTCGACCTCGGCCCGCCTGAGTACCCGCGAGAGCTCGTCGTTCTCGCGCGCGAAGGTCACCGCGGTCTGGATGTCGACCTTGCCCCCGGCGACCAGTGCGAGCGCGCAGACGAAGGTGAACAAGCCGATGGCGCCGAGCATGATGATCATGCCGTCAATCATCGCGAAGCGTTCGTGAAGTCCGACCCATTCGCGACACAAGATGCGCTCAAGCCTGCGCGTGCGCGATGCCCTCGAGATTTGCAGAAGACTTGTCGTGAATGAGAAGGACGTTCGATTCGCGTGACTCGCTCGCGAAGGGGTCCCGCCTCAGGTTTCTGAAGCGGGACCCGCTCGACTACTGCTGTTGCCCGCTCGTGCGGCGCTACTCGACGACTGCCGTCTTCGGTGTCCGCAGTGCGTGGACGAGGCCGGCGATCGAGGCGAGCAGCAGCACGAACGCCGCCAGGAACGCAACCGTGGCGGCCTGTCCGGCCTTGCGCCCGAACTCACTGAAGCCGTACGAGGTGAGCAGCAGTCCGCGCAGCGTCTCGCCGCGGAACAGCGTCTGCACCTGGCCGTCGAGCACGGTCGCCTTCGTGTTGAGGTCGGTCGCGTTCGCCGCGTGGCTCGCGGTCGCCGCGTCGGCGGCGGCCCGGGCCGCACGGGCAACACCGCTCGTCTCCGAGTAGGTCTTGCCGTTGTTGACCTCACTCAGGTGCAGGGCGATGTAGCGGTTCGCGTAGCACTCGGCCTGCTTGCCACTGCTGAGCGGCTTGCCCGCGTTGGAGACGAGACACTTGGCCTCCTTCTCCGCCGGCGCGAGGCCCTGCGCGGGCGTGAACGTGATCTTCTGTGCCGATAGCTGATTGTGCACGTAGTTGTTCGCGAAGTTCGCGTTCGAGTTCAATACGACTCCGAGCACGGCGATGAGCGCAGCAAGCGCCAGCCCGCCGACCACGAAGAACTTGTCGAGTGTTTGACGTCTCACAGTGACCCCCAAATACGGCGGCCCAGTGGCGGGCCGGTCGTGGTTCAGTCTCCGGGATCGGGGCCACGGCTCCTAGGGCCTGCAGACCCGGGCACGGCATCCGTAGGTCACCTGCCGAACGACCGTTCGGCCCGGAACGGGTCAGCTAGCGGGTCGCCGGGTCTCTCCCGGCGGCGAGCACGTCGTCGAAGCCCTCGTGCAGCGATTCGACGAGCCGGTCGGGATCGAGGACGGCTCCGGTGTCGCAATTGACGCCGAGGTGGCACGTCGCCCCGTAGGAGATCAGCGTGACGTTCAGCGCGGCGCCGATCGTCGGTCCGAACGGATAGATCTGCAGCACCTGGGCACCGCCGAGGTAGAAGGGGACGTCGAGCCCGGGCACGTTGCTCGCGAGGAAGTCGACGTGCTTGAGCATGCCTCCGACGACCGAGGTCGGCAGGAGGTTGAGCACCTCGGCGATCGTGTTCGTGAGCGGGATGGCCGGCTCCCGCCGCGACGCGTCGGCGCGCGCGTGGATCAGGTGCATCCGCTCGACCGCGGTGCACGGAGCAGTCGGCACGTCGAAGCGCATCAAGGTGATGCGGTTCCCGCCGGGCGGGTCACTGGCGACCCGCACGCTGATCGGCATCGTGACGCGGAGCGACTCGGGTTTGGCGCCGTACGACTCGTGGTAGCGCTCCAGCCCGCACGCGATGCCGGCGAGGAACGCGTCGTTGAGCGAACCGCCCGCGGCCTTTCCTGCGCGCTTCAAGTCGTCGAGGGGAAGATCGAACACGGCGTAGTGCCACGTGAGCCGCCGGCGCGTCATGACCGTGGAGCGCGTGTCGGTGATCGGGCGCACCGTTCGGTAGATCGACCCCGCGGTGCTCCACACGTCGTTCGCCACCGCAACCGGCCGGCGCAGCACCCGAGCGGTGCGGCGCGGGGCTCCGGCGACGGCGTCGCGCGCGGCCCGACCGAGGCGGAGCCCCTGGAACCGCATCCCGTCGAGGAGCAGGCCGGCAGATCCGAGCGGGTGCGCGATCGGTGCGTTCGGGTTGTCCTGCGGGTCGGGAGCGTCGCGCTCGAAGTCCATCAGTTGGTTCGCCAACTCCACGCCACCGATGCCGTCGGTGAGCGAGTGGTGGATCTTCAGCACTCCTGCCGCGCGGCCGCCTTCGAGACCTTCGACCGTGGTCCACGTCCACAGCGGCCGCGCGACGTCGAAGCTCCCCATGCCCTCGGTGCGCGCGAAGTCGAGGACGCTCGCCAACGTGGCCGGCGCGGCGACGGCGATGCGGCGCACGTGCCACGAGAGGTCGAAGTCGGGATCGACGGTCCACACCGGCGTCGCGACCCGCCACGGCGGCTCGACCAGGCAGTGGCGGAGCCCGGGAACGATGCGGCTTGCTCGTTCGAGGCGCGCGAGCACGCGGGCGTGGTCGGGCGCGCGGTCGAACATCATCACGACGATCGCGGTCGACCGCAGCAGCGGATCGCGTTCCATGTACCAGGTGAACGCGTCGCTCTGGCTCATGTGGCGGAGCTGGGTCTCGGACATCGCTCCCTCCCGATCCGCGCCTCAGTCGGCGACGGGCTGCACGTCCTCGGACGCGTCCGCGTACATCTCGGTGATCAGGTCTTCGAACCGCTCGTTCACGATGTTGCGCTTCACCTTGAGGGTGGGGGTGAGCTCGCCCGACGCGACCGTGAGCTCGCTCGGCAGGATGCGCCACTTGCGAATGTGCTCGACGTGCGAGTGGCGATCGTTCGCGGCGCGCACGATCGCGTCGATCTCGGCGTGGAGGTCCGGGTCGTGCGCGAGCGCTTCAATGCCGGCGGTGCCTTTGCCGTGGTCGCCGGCCCAGTGCTCGACGGCTGCGCTGTCGAGCGCGAGGAGCGCGGTGAGGTAGCGACGACCGTCGCCGATGACGATCGCCTGCCCGACGAGCGCGTTCGCGGTGAGGTCGGTCTCGAGGTTCTGCGGTGAGATGTTCTTACCGTGAGCGGTGATGATGAGGTCCTTCTTGCGGCCGGTGATGCGCAGGTACCGGTGATCGTCGAGCGCACCGAGGTCGCCCGAGTGCAGCCAGCCGTCGTCGTCGATGAGCTCGTGGGTACCGGTCTCGTTGTGCCAGTAGCCGCGGCACACGTTCTCGCCCTTCACGAGCACTTCGCCGTCTGGCGCGATGCGAACCGACACCCCGGGTACGGCGGGGCCGACGGTTCCGATGTGGATCGAGTGCGTCGGGTTGAGGGTGGTGACCAGCGCCACTTCGGTCTGCCCGTAGCCCTCGGCGATCGGCAGGCCGATGCCGCTGAACCAGCGCAGGAGATCGGGGTGGATCGGCGCCGCTCCCGACACGACGATGCGCGCCCGGTCGAGCCCGAGCTGACGCCGGAGCGCTGCGCCGACGACCCGGTCGAGCGCCAACCATTCGACCTTCTCGAGGAAGGGCATGAGGCCGAGACCCTCGAGCTCCCGTGCCCGGGCGAACGCGTGCGACAGGTAGCGGCGCGCGAGCACGCCGCGTGCTCCGGCGACGTGCGCGACCTGCTCCTCGACCCCCTCGCGGAACTTCTCCCACACCCGCGGCACCGCGAAGAAGACCGTCGGATGGCATTCGGCGAGGTCTTCGGCGACCGTCGAGATCGACCGCGCGAACCAGGTCTCCCCGCCGGCCGCGATCAGACCGAAATGCGACACGGACCGCTCCGTGATGTGGCTGAGCGGAAGGAACGAGAGGAAGCGGTCGTCGACCGACAACGGCACGATGCGCGTCACCGCTCGCAGCGTCGCCATGATGTTGGCGTGCGTGAGCACCGCGCCCTTGGGCGGCCCGGTGGTGCCGCTCGTGTACACGAGCGTCGCGATGTCGTCGGGTTGCACCGCGCGGCGCGCCCGGGCGACGATCTCGCCGTCAGCAGTGAGCGCCTGGGCACCGAGAGCCCGCAGGTGCTCGAACGACAGCACGATCGGATCGTTCAGCGCGATGTCGTCGGTGATGCCGTTGCTGAACACGACGATGTGACGGAGCCCGGCGAGCTCGTCGCGCTGCTGGAGCACGCGATGCAGGTGCTCGGCGGTCTCGACGAAGCAGATCGAGCTCCCGGAGTCGGCGAGGATGTACGCCACTTGCGGTGCGGCGCTCGTGGGGTACACGGGAACGCTGATCCCGCCGAGCGAGAGGATGCCGAGGTCGGCTTCCTGCCACTCGCCGCGATTGGCCGACAGGATCGCGACGCGGTCGCCTGCGGCGACGCCGAGCTGGTGCAGCCCGGCCGCGACCTCGTCGATGTGACGGCCGAACTCGGCCCACGTGGTGACCTGCCAGTGCCGTTGTTCGTCGCGGGCACGTAGCGCCGGGCGGCCTCCCTGGTCGCGAACGCGATCGACGAGGATGTCGAGGATCGTCGCCCCGGGAGGCCAGAGGCTCGAGTGGTCGGTGGCGGACGAGGTCGTGGTGGCCGTCGTCGTGGTGGTCGTGACGCTGTTCGTCGTCATGGCGGTCCTCGGTCTCGGGAGGCTCGTGGGCCCGAAGCTCGGCCGCCGCCATGAGCCGGATCTGATGGCTCGCGCCCACGACTCCCGCATGTTCGGCCCCTCGCCTCGAACTGCGACCCGTTCAGTGTGGGCCGTCGACA
>DAIQOP010000039.1:0-6545 GCA_036787815.1 Actinomycetota bacterium | reverse complement strand
CGCATGTTCGGCCCCTCGCCTCGAACTGCGACCCGTTCAGTGTGGGCCGTCGACAGGTGTACGGACACGGCACAAGGACCCGAAAGTGACGGGCCGATGACTTGCGTGCCGGCTAGAGGAACTCCTGGACGTGCAGCACCCACTCGCGCGCGGCCGCGTGGAGTTGGCGCCCGGTGATCGCGTTCGGCACGATCACGAGCCAGCAGTCCCGTTCGCTCTCGAGCCACGGCTCCGAGTCGAAGCGCTGGCGGAAGTCGGCGGCGTCGGGGTCGATGCGGTGGAGCGTCCCGCTCACGTGCACCGACCAGCCCTCGCGGTGGAGGGGATCGACGCCGTCGATCTCGAACGCCACCGTGATCGACGCCAGGTCGATGACGTTGCCGGGCCGTGTGCGCAACGCGATCCAGATCAGGCCGGTCGTCTCCACCACGCGGTAGTTCACCGGCAGCACGACCGGGAGGTCGTTCGTGACCACGCCGATCCGCCCGACGGCGTTCGCGCGGAGGAGCCGCAGGCATGTGTCATAGGGGAGTTCTTCGGCCCAGGCTTCCGGCATCGTGTCCAACTAAGCACGGGCGGGCGCGGCCGGGCAGGGTCGAAAGTCCCCGGTGCGGCGGGGGGTGACGTTCGGCACTGGTGAGGCACCGGCCGCTCGGGCACGCTGGATGAATTCGACGATCGAGGACCGGCGGTCGATGGACGAGCACGCGAGAGAAGGCGCCCCGCCCGGCCGGGCGCGCCTGATGCGCCTCGGGAGGCTCGTCGGTTCCCCGGTGGGGTTCGCGGCAGTGGTGCTCGTCGGTCTCGCCGGTGGGTGCGCGCTCTGGCTGGGAAGTGCCCGCGCCTCCGCCGACGTCGTGTGGGGGATCACGACGGCGCTCGCCATCGTTCCCGCCGTGGCCTGGGTGGTCGGCAGCCTCGTGCGGAGGCGCCCCGGCGTCGACCTGATCGCGGTCCTCGCGCTCGTGGGCGCGCTCGTCGTCGGCGAGTATCTCGCCGGCGCGGTGATCAGCGTGATGTTGGCGACGGGCCGATTGCTCGAGTCGCGAGCGTCGCGGCGCGCCGAGCAGGAGCTGCGCGGTCTGCTCGACCGGGCTCCCCGCACCGTGCACCGCTATGTCGACGGAGCGCTGACCGAGCCGCCGCTCGAGAGCGTGGTCCCGGGCGATCTGCTGCTGGTCCGGGCCGGCGAGGTCGTGCCGGTCGACGGCCGGCTGGTCAACGGTGGCGCGGTCATCGACGAATCGGCGCTTACCGGTGAGGCGCTCCCGGTGGAGCGGACGGTCGGCGACGAGATCCCGAGCGGAGTCGTGAATGCCGGCGCGCCGTTCGAGATGCACGCGATCTCACCCGCGGCGCAGAGCACCTACGCGGCCATCGTGCGCATGGTGGCCGCGGCTCGAGACGATCGGGCCCCGATGGTCCGCCTCGCCGACCGGTACGCGGCGTGGTTCCTGCCGCTCGCATGCGCGGCCGCCGGTGGGGCGTGGCTCGTGTCGGGCGAGCTCTCGCGGGCGGTGGCGGTGCTCGTCGTCGCGACGCCGTGCCCGCTCATCCTCGCGGCTCCGGTCGCGATCGTGTCCGGGCTCTCTCGCGCGGCTCGGCGGGGCGTGATCGTGAAGGGTGGCGGCGCGCTCGAGCAGCTCGCCCGGGCCCGGATCCTCCTCCTCGACAAGACCGGCACGATCACGCGTGGTCGGCCCAGCGTCTCCGAGGTGCTCGTTGCCGACGGGCGCTTCGACGCCGCACAGGTGTTGCGGCTCGCCGCGTCGCTCGACCAGCTCTCGGCCCACGTGCTCGCGTCGGCGATCGTGCGCGAGGCGCAGGCCCGCGCCGTCGTGCTCGGCTCGCCGCAATCGGTCGAGGAGCTCCCGGGAGCGGGGGTGCGGGGTCTCGTCGACGGGCATCGCGTCAGCGTCGGCAAGGCGAGCCTCGCGGCGGGCGACGGGCCGTCGGCGTGGCTGCGTTCGGTGAAGCGCCGGGCCGAGCTCGACGGGTCGATCGCGGTGTTCGTCGGAGTCGACGGCGAGCCGGTCGGTGCGTTCCTGCTCGACGACCCCATCCGGGCCGACGCCAACCGGACGGTTCGGGCGTTGCGCCGGTCGGGACTCGAGCGGGTCGTGATGGTTACCGGCGACCGAATCGACGTGGCCGAGGCGGTCGCCGCGATCGCCGACATCGACGAGGTGTTCGCCGAGTGCAGCCCGGCCGACAAGGTCGCGGTCGTCCGGCTCGAGAGCCGCAAGGGCCCGACGGTGATGGTCGGCGACGGGATCAACGACGCGCCCGCGCTCGCGGCCGCGGGCGTCGGCGTCGCGATCGGCGCGCGGGGCGCGACCGCGTCGTCCGAGGCGGCCGACGTCGTGCTCACGGTCGATCGCCTCGACCGGTTGGGAGACGCGCTGCGCATCGCCCGGCGCGCCGTGCGCATCGCCCGACAGAGCGTGATCGTCGGCATGGGTCTCTCGCTGGCGGCGATGGGTGTGGCCGCCGTCGGTTGGCTGCCGGCGGCCTGGGGCGCGCTGCTCCAGGAGGGCATCGACGTCGCGGTGATCCTCAACGCGCTGCGCGTCGTGACCGGCCCGTCGGAGCAGCTCCGGCTCGAGGCCGCCGACGCCGTCGTCGGCCGACGATTCAGCGACGAGCATCCCCGCCTGCAGGCCGAGCTCGAGCGGCTCCGCGTCGCCGCCGACGCGCTCGGCTCGGCGCAACCGGCGATCGCGCTCGAGCAGGTGCGCACGGTGAACCGGTTCCTCGTCGAGGACTTGCTCCCGCACGAGGAGGCGGAGGATTCCGAGCTCTACCCGGTGCTGGCGCGGGTGCTCGGCGGCCACGACTCCATGGGCACGATGAGCCGCGCGCACGCGGAGATCGGCCGACTGGTCCGCCGGCTCGGGCGCCTGCTCGACGCGCTCGCCGACGACGACCTCCGCGAAGAAGACGTCCGTGAGCTCCAGAGCGTGCTCTACGGCCTCTACGCGGTCCTGCGCCTGCACTTCGCGCAGGAGAACGAGGGTTACTTCTCGCTGCTCGACACGGAGGTCGGGTGATGACGGAAGTGCTCGATGCTGGCGTCGGGGCCCGGGAACACGAGGCCCTTGTGACCGTCGTCGCTCCACTGCACGAAGTACGGAGGAGCGCCGTCGGCACCGTGGACCTCGAGGATCTCGGCATCGCGATCGGGCTCGCCGACATGGTGTCCCTTGATGACCAGACGGTCACCGACTGCTGCACGCATGAACTGCTCCTCTCGCCCGGGCTTGCTTGCTCGCCCATCCGAGTGTCCGGCGCCGAAGCCGTCGGGGGCTAGGGCCGAACGTCACTCACGATGCGGGCATCTTCGGGGGCCCGAGCGGGCCTGGTCGCGATCGCGAGCTCGACGCGGAGTGCGACCGCATCGGGAGAGCCGTGACCGTCGACCGTCGCCAACTTGCCGTCCGTCTCGAACCAGCTGAGCAGCGGACGGGTCTGGCTCTCGTAGAGCGCGAGCCGGCGGCGGATGACCGGCTCCGTGTCGTCGGTCCGCCGCACCAGTGCCCCGCCGCACTGATGGCACCGGGCGCACAGGTCGCCGGTGTTGCCAGGGTCGCCGGCGCCCGGCGCCGACTCGGGCGTGCGCGACTCGGCGGTAACCGATTCGATGTTTCCGCAGTCGGCGCACACCCGCCGGCGGAGCAATCGCCGGAGCACGATCGCCCGGTCGACGTGGAGATCGAGTGCGAGATCGATCCGGAGGGGCGCGAGGAGAGCATCGAGCTCGCGCGCCTGGCACACCGTGCGCGGGAAGCCGTCGAGCACGAATCCGCGCTCGCGGGCGTCGTCGCGGGTGAGCCGGTCGGCGACGACGGCGACGGCGAGCTCGTCGGGAACCAGCTCGCCGGTATCGACGAACGCCTTGACCCGCCGGCCGAGGTCGGTCTGCGCGGTCATCGCGGAGCGGAAGAGATCTCCCGTGGCGACATGGGCGACACCGAGAGTGCGCGCGAGCCTCGCGCACTGGGTGCCCTTTCCTGCTCCTTGCCGACCGAGCACCACGAGCCGCATGGCGGAAGTCCTTCCCCCGACGGTTCGGTCCTACCCCCGAACTCTCGCGACGCGCCGCGGTGCGGGCCAGGGGACAAAGTCCCAACCGGCCGCAGCTCAGTGCGTCGAGTGGAGCCGGAGGTACTCGACACAGCCCGCGAGAGTCGCGAGCCGGGGGTAGTCGCGCTCGGGGATGTCGATGCCGGTCGCTTCGTGCAGGCCGATCACGAAGTTCAGGAAGTCCATCGAGTCGAGGTCGAGCTGCTCGACGAGCTCGACCTCGGCATCGAGCTCCTCGCCCGCGGCCTCCGGCGCGATCTGCGCGAGCACACCGCGCACGACCAGATTCAGATCGAGCTCGTTCATACCGCCTCCGGGGCTTGCAGCAGACGATCGATCTGCGCGACGAATCGGGCACCGGCGTGCCCGTCGCTCGCCCGGTGGTCGGCGGCGAGCGTGACCGACACCACCGGTCGGATACCGAGCATCCCGTGCTCGGCCCATGGCCGTTCGACCACCTTGCCGAAGCCGACGAGCGCGACCTGGGGTGGGTAGATCACGCCGTACACCGTGTCGACCCCCTGATCGCCGAGGTTGGTCACCGTGATGGTCGGCTCCGACATCTCCGAGCTGCGCAGCCGGCCGTTCCGTGTCCGCGCAACGAGGTCGCGCAGGTCGCGCATCACCTCGTCGAGGCTCTTCCGGTCCGCGTCGTGGATGGCGGGCGCGACGAGCCCTCCGCCCCGCAGCGAGATCGCGACTCCGACGTGCACCGCGCCCGAGGCCTCGAACCGGTCGTCGAGCCAGAACCCGTTCATCGCGGGCGCGTCCCTCGCCGCGAGTGCGACCGCTTTGATCAGGAGCGCCGCGGGGAGGATGCGCTCGGTCACCGCACGCTCGCCGTTGGCCTGGTCGAGCCAGGCCCGAGCGCGCGAGAAGTCGACCTCGGTCCCGAGGTAGTAGTGGGGGATCTCGCGCTTCGATCGCGTCATGAGGCGGCCGATCGCCTCACGCATCGCGAGCCCGCGCTGCTGCGCGCGGTCGGGTTCCGCGGCGGCCGGCGTTGCCGACGCGGCGGGTCGTTGCTCGCGCCCGCCCGGCTCACCCGGCTCACCCGGTGCACCCGGACGCGATCTCGCGGTCGCTTCGACGTCGGCGCGGGTGACGGTGCCGCCAGGCCCGCTCCCGTGAATCGTCGCGACGTCGACGCCGAGGTGCCGGGCGAGCCGGCGAACCACGGGTGAGTGAAGCTCCGGGGCCTCGGCGGCGGGCGACGCCGGGGTGATGGCCGCGACGGTCGGGACGGTCGGGGCGGTGGGGACGGCCGAGGGTGTGGGGACGGCCGAGGGTGCGGGGGGAGCAACACGGGGTGGCTCCTGCGTGGGCCCGGGTTCCGGTGCCGGCGGGGGCGCGGGCGCTGCGACCGACGGCAGCGCGGGTTCCGGTGCCCCGGCCGGCTCGGTACCGACGAGCGCGAGCGGCGTGCCGACCGGCACCTTCTCGCCCGCCGCGACCAGGATCTGCTCGATGACGCCGTCTTCGAAGATCTCGACGTCGACGTCGGCCTTGTCGGTGTCGACGACCGCAACGATGTCGCCGCGGCGCACGCGGTCACCGGGCGCGACGAGCCATTCGGTGACCGTGCCGGCGTCCATGTCGGCGCCGAGCGACGGCATGCGGAACTCACCCACCGGCCCGGATCACCTCCTGCACGGCCGCGACGATCCCGGCGACCTGTGGCAGCGCCGCCGTCTCGAGGTGCTTGGCGTACGGCATCGGCACCTCCGCGCCGCAGACCCGCACGACCGGTGCGTCGAGCTCGAAGAATGCCTGCTCGGTGATGCGCGCGCTCACTTCCGCGGAGATGCTGCCGCTGCGCCACGCCTCGTCGACGACGACCACGCGCCGCGTGCGTCGCGCGCTCGCGAGGATCGTCGCGGTGTCCAGCGGGCGCAGCACGCGCAGGTCGATCACCTCGGCTTCGATTCCGTCACGGGCCAGATCTTCGGCCGCGTCGAGCACGCGCGCCAGCGTGCCGCCGTAGGTGATGATCGAGACGTCGCTCCCCGGGCGCCGGATCGCGCAGCGTTCGATGTCGACCGGGCCGGCATCGGCGGCGAGATTGCCCTCGGCGTTGTACAACGTGCCGTGCTCGAAGATGAGCACCGGGTCGGGGTCGTCGAGCGCGGGCTGCAACATGCCGTACGCGTCTTCGATCGTGGCCGGGGTGAGGATCCTGAGGCCGGGGATGTGTGCGTACCAACCCTCGAGGGAATGCGAGTGCTGTGCTCCGAGCTGGCGCCCGGCGCCGGTGGTCATGCGGATCACGATCGGCACGTGGAACTGGCCCCCCGACATGTACTGGAGGGTCGCGGCGTTGTTGAGGATCTGATCGAGGGCGAGCAGGCTGAAGTTCACGGTCATGATCTCGACGATCGGCCGCATACCGCCGAGTGCCGCCCCGATTCCGGCGCCGACGAACGCCGACTCCGACAGCGGCGTGTCGCGGATGCGCTCGGGAC
>DAIQOP010000265.1:0-5544 GCA_036787815.1 Actinomycetota bacterium | reverse complement strand
ACCCGGGTGGCTGGTCGCGGGCGCTCGCCGCGATGCAGCTGGTGGTCGTGGTCGCGGGTTGGTCGTTCGCGATGCTGCTCACGCGCGAGTGGTGGCGCGCCGAGCAAGCGGCGCCCGCCGAGCGCGCTGCGTTGCCATCGCCGACCTGAGACGGTCCCGCGGGACCGCTTCGCCCCGATCCGATTCACCCGCACGCGCCGGACCCGCGAATTTCGTTCGGTCGCGATCCGTTCCTGAGCACGGAACGCGAACAAGCAGAAATCGCGTGCGCTCAGCGCGTGAGTCGAGATCGGCGTTGCGGGCGATCGAGGTGAGCGATCGGTCTCGGATCGCGGATCGCCCGTGGAGGTGTCCCGCGGGACCGTTTCACCCCGATCCGATTCACCCGCACGCGCCGAGCCCGCGAATTTCGCTCGATCGCGATCCGTTCCTGAGCACGGAACGCGAACAAGCAGAAATCGCGTGCGTCGTGGCGGGACCGTGCGCTCGACGCGTGGCGCAGCGCACCGCCTGGGGCACCGCGCTCTCGTCACCGTCCAGCCGCGGCGAGCTCCTGCCGACCGCGGGCGCAGGCGCTACGGGGTCTTGACCGCGTACCAGACGCCGACGCTGCCGCCGCTGAGCATCGTGCCGGGGCTGGCCAATCGGTTGAAGCCCGTGCGGGTCTTCGTCCCGAAGTACTGCGTGCTGCTGCCGCCGCCGTTGAACGTCATCTGCAAGCTCTTGCCCGACAGCGACCACGTGATCACGTCGCCGAAACCGTCGATTCCGGTGTGGTTCCGATTCAGGGTCATGGGGAACGGCATCCAACCGGGGCTGCCGTTCCAGTTCACGTACATCGTGTAGTTGCCGCGCACGACCGCCGGTTGCACCGTGCTCGCGACGGCCGACGGCCCGCTCGTGAGCATCGGAGCCGCGAGCATCAACGCTCCGACCATGAGTACCGAGACACGCTTCACCGATGTACCCCCCGAACTGGATTGCACCGCCCAAATGGTCGATCACCGACACTAGAAGACGCGGAGGTCGGCTGTCGCCGGGGAGCGCCTCGAAGGAGGGTGAGGGGCGTCAGCGCGACTCGCCACGGGCTGCGAGGTCGGCTTCGCGCTCGCTGCGGGTGATCGCGAGCTCCTCGGCGAGGATGCGCGTGCGCTCCTCGAGCCGCGAGAGCTCGTACGAGAAGTAGATGCATACGAGCAGCAGGAACGCGATGGCGGCCAGGAACAGCGTGCTCGGCGAGTAGTAGATGTGCAGGAAACGCGAGGTGCGGTCGAGGATCGACGGAAACGCGGCGATCGCGAGCACGGCGAGGCCGACCGACATCCAGAGCAGCGTGTACTTCCCGCGCATCTGGCGCCGCCGCAGCAGCCGCAACACGAACGCGGCGCCGCCCAGCACGACCAGGAACACCAGGATGTGGGCCCGGCCCGAGAGGCCGAGCGAGCCTCCGCTGAACTTCTGATCGGGCAGGGCGGCAAGAAAGCTCACGACGGCGACTCCTTCGTGCGGGTGCGGCGCGACACCTGGCTCAACATCGTCACGAGCAGGCGGAGGTAGTGATAGACGAGCCGGAAGTTGCGCGTCGACGGCGTACCGGCCTGGCGCTTGCGGATGCGCGTCGGTGTTTCCTTCACCGTCAGCCCCGCGCGGCACGCCTGCAGCAACGACTCCGTCGAATCCATGAACTCGACCGGGTAGGTCGCGGCGAAGAGCTCGAGCACCGGACGATCGAACGCGCGGAAGCCCGACGACGTGTCGGAGAACTCGAGGTGAGTCATCGAGTTGATCGAGAAGCGCAGCACGCGCATCGCCATGCGGCGCATCGGCCCCACCCGGTACTCGACGGTGCCCTCGCCGAACCGCGAACCGATCACCATGTCGGCACCGGCGTCGAGCGCGGCGAAGAGCGTCGCGATCTCGGCCGGGTCGTGTTGGCCGTCGGCATCGAACTGCACGGCCCGCTCGTAACCGTTGCGCACCGCGTAGCGGAACCCGGTCTGCAGCGCCCCGCCGATGCCGAGGTTGAAGGGCAGCTCCACGACGGTCACGCCCGCGGCGCGCGCCACGTCGGCGGTACGGTCGGTGGAGCCGTCGGAGACGACGACCACGTCGAGGTCGGGGCGCACCGAGGCCAGCTCGGCGAGGGTGCCGGGCAGCGCGTCCTCTTCGTTCCACGCCGGGATGATGACGAGCGTCTTCAGCTCGACCGGCTCGGCTTCGACCGTGAGACGCGCGACCGCGCCGATCGGCTCGTTCGCGGCGGCTCGCTGCCGGCGACGCAGCCCGCCCGACCCCGGAGCACCGCGCATCGTCGCCAGCATCGCGACAGGGTATCGTCCCCACCTTGCAAGATCGGCCGCCCACCGGACACTCCCGGCTCGCCGCGTGGCGGACGCGACCAGATCTCGCCGTCGCAACGATCGGCCTCATCGCCGGCCTTGGCTTCGCGTTCCTCACGCCACCGCTCGCCGGCTACGACGAGGCGATCCACTTCCTGCGCGCGTACCAGGTATCGCAAGGCGGGCTGATCGCGACCCATCACGGTCACCTCCTCGGAGGCTCGGTGCCGTCGGGGCTGCGCACCGATCTCGCCCGCCTACTCACCCAAGGGCTGCTCGCACACCGGGATCACACGGCGTTCCTCCACCACCTCGGCGACCATCCCCCGGGCGGACCGAAGGTGTTCCTCGACTTCCCGTCGGGTGCCGTCTACTCGCCGGTTCCCTACGCGCCGGCCGCGCTGCTCATGGCGGTCGGTCGCGCCCTCGGTGTCTCGACCTTGGTGCTCGTGTACCTCGGCCGTCTGGGCAGCCTGCTGGCCACGCTCGGCCTGATCTGCCTCGCGGTCCGCCGGATGCCGACGCGCGCCTGGATGCTCGCAACGGTCGCGCTGCTCCCGGTGACGGTGTTCCAGGCGGCGATGCTCTCGGCCGACGGCATCACGATCGCGCTCTCGCTCCTCGTCCTCGCCCTCGCCCTCAACCTCGCCGCCACCCGGCCGGGAGCGGTCACCGGCGGCCGCCTCGTGGAGACGGCAATCGCGACCATCGCGTTGGGTTTCGCCAAGCCGCCCTACATCCTCTTCGCGCTTGCGTTGTTGATCCCATGGTGGCGTCACCGGGGCCGCGTCGGTCGCATCGTCGCGGCGGCGGCCGGCGCCGGGCTCGTCGCGACCGCGAGTTGGGGCGCTTACGCATCGCGCGTCTACGTCGCGCCCCGCCTTCCAGCTGGCTTCGCCGCGTTCGGGATCGGGCGCTTCACCGCCTTCACGCACGTCGATCCGGGCCGTCAGGAGCGCTTCATCCTCCACCATCCGTGGTTCTTCGCGATGTCGATCGGGCGCACGCTCTCGTCGTTCGGACCCGATCTCGCGCGCGAGGCACTCACCCAGGTGCCCTTGTGGCGATTGCCCGTGCTCGCAATCGTCGCGGCCGCGGCCATCGCAGCCGCATCTTCGTTCGTGGCCGACCCGCGATCGGAGTTGGTTCTCGGGTGGCGCAGCCGCGCGCTGCTCTTGGGCATCGGGGCCGCGACGTTCCTCGCCTTGATGCTGCTGGCCTACACCGGCTGGAACGCCGTCGGCAGCCCCCGCATCGAGGCGTTTCAGGGCCGCTACCTTCTGCCGCTCCTCCCGGTCGTGCTCTTGGCCGCCGTACCGGAGCGCGTGGTCGGCCGCGTCAGGAAGGCCTCGCCCGTCGGCGCGCTGCTCGGGCTCGCGTCAGCACTTCTCCTGGCCTTCGTCTGGCTCGGGCTCCGCTCTCGCTTCTACTGAGCCGCTTTCGGCGGTGAGCCGACCGGCCGTGCTGCCCGCCGTGCTCGAGCACCGAGTCGAGCGCCATCGCGGTGACGACCCACAGCACGATGCGCAGCTGCACCGCGACACTCAGCGAGTGCCGGTCGATCTCCAGAGCATCGCCGTGCCAGACGACGAAGAAGTAGGGCACGACGAGGAGCGCCAGGAGTCCCGTCGCGATCAGCAGCGCGCGGTCGCGCCGGAGACGCCACAAGACACACCCGCAGACCCCGGCCAGACCGGTCCAGATCTCCGCGAGTACAAGCGAGCCGGGGAAGCCGACCGACCCGACGACCGTGAACACCCCGCGGGGCTCGTCGTGGTACACCCAGCCGTAGCCACGTACCTTCGGAGTCAAGAGCTTTCCCCGGTCGTCAAACGGCTCCACGACGTCGTACACCGGGTGGGTGAGCAAGAAGCTCGAGTATGTCGACCGGCCGCGCGTGAGGAGCCAATGCTTGTACGGCGCGTACTCGCGGCCGAACGGGACGCTGTGCGCGAGGTACGCGAGTCCCCCCTCCTTGTGCAGGGCACGCACACGAGCATCGAGGGGCATCCCGTGCTCGACAAAGTACGTCGTTGCGGTGTGATCGCCGAGGAGTCTGACGGCGATCGTCTCGTCGAGTGGGTCGAACCAACGACCGGCGTGATTCGAGAGCCCGATGTTCACGACCGCGGCGACCGCACACGCCGCGGCAACAATCACACCGTAGCGGCGCGCGTCGCGGCGGGCCACGGCGACCAACGCGGCGATCACCGCCACCACCAGCAGCAGCGGCGCGTACGTGTCGCGCACGCACGCGAGCAGGACGAGCACCACGACGAAAGCAACACGCTCGCGACGGCGAGCACCACTCGCGACTCGCACGAGGAGGGCGATGACCAGGCAGAGCAACGACACCGAGAGCGACTCCGTTGCGATGGTCGCGTTCCATAGCAGAACCGCGGGGCTCGCTCCGAGGAGAAGGAGAACCGCGAACGTCAGGCTGCGCACCGCGGGAGTGCGGAGCCGCATCGCGATGGTGCGAGCGAGGTAGATCCAGCACACCGTGGCAATGCCGCTCTGGAGGATCACGATCGCCCGCAGGTTGCGGAGGCACAGCTTCGCCAGCAGCGGAAAGAGGAACGGCGCTCCGTCGGGCGTGGCGAGAAACTTGAGACTCCACATCGGAGCGCGGGCCGCCGCGACGTAGACCGTGGAATCGGGACCGTAACCGACGCGCAACGCGATGAACCGACCGTGACCGCTGAACGTGGCCCAGCACGCGTAGCCCATCAGCGACGCAGCAAAGAGCGCCGCGACCGGCACCGCGAACGCGATCGGTGACCCGCGCTCAGGCTCTCCGACCAAGGGACCAGACGATGGCCCCGGCGTGCTCGTGGACGCGCCGATCACGAGGCCCAAGCGGGTGGCAACGCTCGCTGCGACCACTTCGCTCTCCACTCGAGCACTGCGTCGAGGCTCAACGCGGTGACGATCCACTGCACGATCCGCAGCTGAGTTGCGGCGCTGATGATGTGGCGGTCGGTCTCGAGCGCGTCGCCGTGCCAGGCAACCATGAAATGCGGCACGACGAGGAACGCGACCACGCCGATCCCAAGGAGCAACGCGCGGTCGCGCGGGCGGAGATCGCGCCGCACCAGCGCGACCGCACCGGCGATCACCGCGACGACGAGCAGCACGACGGCATAGGTGTCACGGGTGCACGCGAGCGCGGCGAGCACCACTGCAAACAGCGCGAAATCGTGTC
>DAIQOP010000038.1:13090-19505 GCA_036787815.1 Actinomycetota bacterium | reverse complement strand
AGGCTCGCGACGCGATCGCCGCGCCCCACGCCGATGCCGGCGAGCGCCGCCGCGAGCCGGCCCGCCTGCTCGTCGATCCGGCGCGCCGAGTACGCGTCGCCCATGAAGTCGAGGTACGCCCCGTCGGGATCGGCGGCCAGCCGGGCCGCCAACTCGGCGTTGATCGTCGTGCGCGTCACCCCGGTCATCAAGCTGACATTAGCGTCAGGCATCCCCGGTCACGGAGTGACGAGCGCCGGCGAGTCCGACCAGTGGTCGCAACTCCCGAAGTGGGTGTCGAGCACCCACGCGCGCTTCAGGTAGAGGTGCACGTCGACCTCCCACGTGAAACCCATGCCGCCGAACACCTGAGTCGCCGACTTCCCGTTGGCGATCGCGGCCTCGCCGGCGAGCACCTTGGCGCCGGCAACCGCACGGTCGAGCCCGGGCAGGTCGGGGTCGTCGAGATGGGCGCCGGCGGCGTAGACGGCCGCCCGCGCGAGCTCCGTGCGCACGAGCATGTCGGCGAGGAGGTGCTTGATCGCCTGGAACGACCCGATCGGCCGGTCGAACTGCTCGCGGGTCGCGGCGTACTCGACGGCCAGATCCGTGCACCGTTGCGCCAGGCCGAGCGCGATCGCCGCAGTGAGCGCGGCACCGTGGCGGACCCATGCGTGCGCCAGCGCGGCATCGCCGATGCGCTCCCCGGAACCAAGCGCGGCAACCCGCGTCACGGGGGTGAGCGGGTCGAGCGGCCACGGCGACAGGTCACCGGTGATCGCGCGCGCGTCGAGCGCCCATACGCCGTCGTCGTCGAGCACGACCACGTGATCGAGCGCATCGAGGTGCTCCACGAACGCGCGCTCGCCGGGACTTGGCCGGTCGATCCCGCCGACGATCCCGTCGACCAGCCCGTTGGCGAGGCTGCCCGCGACGAGCGGGCCGGGCACGCACGCGACTCCGAGCTGCTCGAAGACCACGACGCGATCGGCCCACCCGAACCCGTCGGCCCCCAGCGAGAACACACCCGCCGCACCGAGCTCGTCCCACATCGCGCGGTCGAAACCGGCCCGGATCCGGGCGATGTCGAAGCGACCGCCGAGCATCGACGCGATGCCGTCGCGCAGCGCGACCTGGTCGTCGGAGAGCTCGAGGTCCATGTCAGCGCGGCTCTCTGGGAAGCCCGAGCACCCGCTCGGAGATGATGTTGCGTTGGATCTGCGACGCCCCGGCCGCGATGGTGAGCGCGAGCGTGCGCAGGCGCTCTTCGACGAGCTCGTTGCCGTCGATGGCCAACGCATCACGGTCGAGCACGCGCAGGCACAGCTCCCCGAAGCGCTGCCGCGCCTCGGAGTACGCGAGCTTCGTGACCATCCCCGCCGTGCCCGGCGCGCCGTGGCGCGCCGCCTGCGACACGCTCCGCTTCGTGAGCGCCCACAGCCCGTCGAACTCGGCGGTGCAGCGCCCGAGCTCACGACGGTGCCCGGCGTCGGTCACCAGGGGCGCGAGATCCTCGATCAGGCGCAGGGTGTCGACCAGCTCGCTCACGAACGCGGTGCCGCGTTCGAACGACAGCGTGACGTTCGTGACCCGCCAGCCGTCGTTCTCGGCCCCCACGCGGTTGCTCACGGGCACCCGCACATCGGTGAGGAACACCTCGGAGAACTCCGACGAGCCGAGCACGGTGCGCAGCGGTCGCACCTCGATGCCCGGCGCGTCCATCGGCAGGATGAGCCACGAGATGCCGCGGTGCTTCGCCGCGTCGGGATCGGTGCGCACGAGGAACTCGCCGAAGTCGGCGATCTGGCCGAACGAGCACCAGATCTTCTGGCCGTTCAGCACGTAGTGGTCGCCGTCGCGCTCCGCGCGGGTGCGCAGCGATGCGAGGTCGGAACCGGCGCCCGGCTCGGAGAATCCCTGGCACCACACCTCGTCGCCCCGCAGGATCCGCGGGAGGTGGGCGCTCTTCTGCTCGTCGGTGCCCTCGGCGATGAGCGTCGGCCCGGCGTGCAGGGTGCCGACGAAGTTGACCCCGACGTACGGGGCCCGGGCCCGGGTCGTCTCTTCGAGGAACACGAGCTGCTCGGTGGGCGATGCGCCGCGCCCGCCGTACTCACTCGGCCACGCCAGCCCCGCGTAGCCGGCTTCGAAGAGCCGCCGTTGCCAGTCGGTGTCCCAACGACGGCGCTCGACCCACGCCTCACGGGGTGGCTCGGGCGGCAGGCTCGGGAGGGTCGCGACCAGCCACGTTCGGAGCTCGGCGCGGAACTCCTCCTCCGCATCGGAGTAGCGCAGCTCCATCACCGGCGAGCCTACCGACGCGCCTGACGGGGAGTCAGATTCGTGGCCGGCCCACCACATCGGCGACGATGCTTCCGTGACCGACGTCGTTGCGCCGACCGAAGCCTCGGCGATCCCCGCCCCGCCCCGGCGGCGCTGGCGGCGGCCGGTGTTCATCGCGGCATTCGTCGCCTTCGCCGGCGTGTGGGCGTGGGGCTTCTGGTACGACGCCAACCGGCCCAGGCCCGAACCGCTCGACACGGCGTCGTTGCACGCGGCGACGGCGGCCTGCGGGTCGGCGCTCGCCTCGCTGTCGTCGCTCCCCCAGCTGCCGCCGGCCTCCACGCCGACGCTCGTCGAACGCACCACGCTCGTCCGCCGCGAAGACGCGATCTTCACCGACCTCGTGACGCGGCTCGACGCCATCCGCCCGGTCGACCGCGACGGCGCCAAGGCCCTCACCCTTTTCGCCGCCGACTGGCGGCACCTCACCGAGGCCCGTGAGCGCTACGTGACCGCGCTGCTCGCGGGCGAGCACGACCCGCAGCTGATCCTGCCGGTCGACCCGTCGGCGAAGCCGATCACCATCCGCATGAAGGACTACGCGGAGATCCACCGCCTCACCGATTGTCGGCCCGACGACCTCCAGGGCGAGGTCGTCGAAGGCTCGCGCACGTACCCGCGCCTGCCCTGAGACTCACGGCGGCCGTTTTGGCCGATCGCATACTGTGAGCGCGATGGGACGATTGGACGGAAAGGTCGCGCTCATCACGGGTGGCGCGAGCGGGATGGGCCGGATCGCCTGCGAGCTGTTCGCCTCCGAAGGCGCACGGGTCGTGGTCGTCGACATCACCGACGCCGGCGAGGGGGTCGCCGACTCGATTCGGCGCTCCGGTCACGAAGCCGCGTTCGTGCGCGCCGACGTCGCGAGCGCGGAGGACTGCACGGCGATGGTCGCGTTCGCGGTCTCGCAGTTCGGTGGCCTGCACGTGCTCTACAACAACGCGGGAGTCTTCCCGGCCGACGACGGCGGCACGCTCGAGACCCCCGAGAGCACCTGGGACCGCGTCATGGAGATCAACCTCAAGGGCGTGTGGCTCGGCTGCCGTGCCGGCATCCCCGCGATGCTCGAATCGGGTGGCGGTTCGATCATCAACGTCGCGTCGTTCGTCGCGCTCGTGGGCGCGGCGACCGCGCAGATCGCGTACACGTCGAGCAAGGGTGGCGTGCTCGCGATGACGCGCGAGATGGCGGTCGAATACGGGCGATCCGGTATCCGAGCCAACTCGCTGTGCCCGGGCCCGATCGAGACACCGCTCCTCGCGGAACTGATGTCGGATCCGGCCCGCCGGGCCCGGCGACTCGTGCACATCCCGATGGGCCGGCTCGGCCAGGCGTCGGAGCTCGCGAAGGCCGCGCTGTTCCTCGCGTCCGACGATTCGTCGTTCATGACCGGTTCGGCGCTCGTCGTCGACGGTGGCATCACCGCGGCGTACGTAACTCCCGAATAGCCGGGTCGGGCAGGCGCACACCGGGCACGGGGCCCAACGTCGGAGCCGCACAGGCCGTCGCGTAACCTACGGCCGACCGCCTGGGGGCCCACACATGGTGCACGTCAACGGAATGCTGAACGCCGCACAGCTCGAAGAACGCGCGCGGAGCGGCGACATCGACACGATCCTCGTCGTGTTCCCCGACCTCCAGGGCCGGCTCCTCGGCAAGCGGGTGACCGGGCACTTCTGGTGCGAGCAGATGAGGGCCGGCGCCGGCGAGATCCACGCGTGCAACTACCTGCTCGCGGTCGATTCCGAGATGAACGTGCTCTCGGGGTACGAGTTCGCCAACTGGGACAAGGGTTATGGCGACTTCGCCCTGCGCGCCGATCTCACGACGATCCGCGAGATCCCGTGGCTCCCACGCACCGCTCTCGTCATCTGCGATCTGTTCGACGAGGCCACCGGCGAACCGATCGAGGTGTCGCCCCGCCGCATCCTGCAGCGCCAGGTCGAACGGGCCCGCGCGCTCGGCTATTCGGTGATGATGGCGTCGGAGCTCGAGTTCTTCCTCTTCAAGGAATCGCTCGACGAAGCCGCGGCCAAGGGCTACGCCGATCTCACGCCCCACTCCCAGGTGATCGAGGATTACCACATCCTCCAGACGACGCGCGACGAGTACCTCATCCGCGACATCCGCAACGGCATGGACGGCGCGGGCGTGCCCGTCGAGTTCTCCAAGGGGGAGGCCGGCAAGGGCCAGCACGAGATCAACCTCGTCTACGGCGACGCGGTCACGATGGCCGATCGCCACGCGATCTACAAGAACGGCGCCAAGGAGATCGCGGGCCAACACGGCCGCTCGATCACGTTCATGGCGAAGTACTCGATGGACGAGGTGGGTTCGTCGTGTCACGTGCACTCGAGCGTGTGGGACGCCGACGCCACGAAGTCGCTGATGTGGAGCGATGCCGACGAGCACCACTTCTCGCCCGTGTTCCGCGGTTGGCTCGGTGGCTCGATCGCCGCCGGGCGCGAGCTCGCGTGGATGTTCGCCCCGACCGTGAACTCGTTCAAGCGATACCAGCCCGAATCGTGGGCGCCCACCGCCCTCGCGTGGGGTCACGACAACCGCACCTGCGGGTACCGCATCGTCGGCCACGGCGCGTCGTACCGGCTCGAGTCGCGCATTCCCGGCGCCGACGCGAATCCCTACCTCGCGTTCGCCGCGACGATCGCGGCCGGGCTGCACGGCATCACGAACAAGATCGAGCCGCCACCGCGGTTCGACGGCAACGCGTACGTCGCCCCCGACGTCGATCGCGTGCCGTGGAACATCGTCGAGGCGATCGACGCGTTCCGCACGAGCCCGATCGCGATCGAGGCGTTCGGCGCCGACGTGCACGCCCACCTGCTCAACACCGCCGAGCAGGAGTGGCTGATGTTCAACCGGGCCGTCACCGACTGGGAACGGCGCAGGAACTTCGACCAGTGGTGAGCCACGACCCCGTGCTCATCGGGATCACCGGCCGGCCGATCGCCGCGGGCAAGATCGGCTCGTCGGCCGCGGTCGGCATCGGCGTCGGCTATCTCGCGGCGCTCGAGCGGGCCGGCGCGGCCCCCGTCGTGCTCTCACCCCGAGCCCTCGACGACGGGCAGGCCGGCGCGCTGCTCTCACGTCTCGACGGCGTGCTGCTCCTCGGCGGTCCCGACGTCGAACCGTCGCTCTACGGCGGCGCCCCGCACCCGACGATCACCGGCACCGATGTGGCCGACGATCGGTTCGAGATCGCCGTCACCCGCGCCGCGCTCGCAGATCGCGTTCCGCTGCTCGCGATCTGCCGCGGGATCCAGATCCTCAACGTCGCGCTCGGCGGCACGCTCGTCGCCCACCTCCCTGAGCTCGGTACCGTGGGTGCGCACGGGCGGCCCGGCACGCCCAACGGCGCGGCGGTGAACAAGGTGACGCTCGATGCCGGTTCGCTCCTCGCGACCGTGATGGGCACCGAAGCCGTCGCCTGCTCGTGCCACCACCACCAGGCCCTCGATCGCCTCGGCGACGGCCTGCGGGTCACCGCGCGCGCCGACGACGACGTGATCGAAGGCGTCGAGGTCGACGGCGCCTGGGCGCTCGCCGTGCAGTGGCACCCCGAAGACACCGCGGGCGACGACCCCGCGCAGCAGCGCCTCTTCGACGCCCTCGTCACCGAGGCCCGCACCCGCCGCTGACCCGGGCCCGTCGCCTGTCGACCGGTCACACGGCGTTCGCTCGGGCCTGAGTACGCGTGGCGCGTACAGGAGCCCGACCGAACGGCGGCGCGCCACGCCCGTCGAGGCTCAGCCGGGGGTGCGTTCGACGGGCGCCGGGGGCAGGGCGCGGTCGAGCAGGATCACCCACGCGAGGATCGCCCCGGCGCCCGCGAGCACGACGACGGGCATCGTGCCGGGCCCGACGGCGGAGAGCTGCCGCTTGGGCAGATATGCGAGTTCCCGGCCCGCACTTGCATCGACCCCTGAACACGAGGACGTCGATCAGCGGCTCATCGCCCTGCACATTGACGACGATGTCGATGCGGCGCTCGGGATCGAGCGCCTGCAGCGCTTCGTAAATGCGGTCGGAGCCGGAGACGTGATCGGCCCGCGTCATGATCGCGCGGCCGCCC
>DAIQOP010000038.1:0-13080 GCA_036787815.1 Actinomycetota bacterium | reverse complement strand
GGCGGAGAACAGCTGGCCGATGATCCACGGCACCGTGAGCCCGCCGATCGCCGATGCCGCGAGGAACCACGACGTCGCCGAGCCCGTGAGCGGGAGGTGCTCGCTGGCGAACGAGAGCATCGTCGCGAACTGCGGGGCGAGCCCCGCCGCGAACACGACCGTCGCCACCCACACGAGCGGCCCCGAACCGCGTGCCGCCACGAAGGCCGCCGCCGCGACCACGCTCACGATGCACGAGCCGAGCAGCAAGGCGATCGCGCGCACCCTGGCCGCCAGCACAATGGCTCCGAGGCGGCCCACGGTGAACGCGGCCCAGAACACGGCCGTCAGCGCGGCGCCGGTCCCCGAGCCGCCCGAACCTCCCAAGCGCACCGACTGCGCGTACGTCGCGACCCACCCGGCGAAGCCGACCTCGATGCCGACGTACATGGCGAAGAAGCACGCGACCGCAAGGAGCTGGCGCGTCGACGCGGCCTCACCACGCGCGTGCTCGCTGACGTCGACGGGGAGCGGTGTCGGGCGCGTCGCCACCACGGCCGCGGCCAGGATCGCGGCGAGCGCGGCGATCACGTAGGCCGGGCGGGCGTTACCGTGCAGCGAGAGCGACCGGTTCACCAGTAGCGGCGAGAGCAGTGCGCCGCAACCGAACACGAAGTGCAACGCGTTGATCATCGACGCGCTCGTCGGCGTGCGCGCCCAGACGAGCAACGTGTTGCTCCCGACCTCGACGAAGCCGATGGCGAGACCGAGCACGACGAACGCGCCGCACATCGCGGCGAGGGAGCGCGACTGCTCCACGAGGAGCAGCCCGGCCGCCATCAGCAACAGCGCGCCACCGAGCAGGCGGTGGCCATGGCCCCGGTCGATCCCCCGCCCACCCGTGACCGCGCCCACGAGGTACCCGGCCGACTGCGCGACGAACACGAAGCTGATCCCGCCGACGCTCGCGCCCACCTGCGCCCGCAGGCTCGGGAGCGCGGGGCCGAGCATGCCCAGCACGACGCCGAGCACCACGAAGCTCGACAGGTAGGCCGGGAGCGGATCCCGCGTGTCGGTCACCGCACGCCGCGGGCTACGACGCGAAGGCGCGGCCGAGGTCGTCGAAGAAGCGGGCCACACCGCCGGCATCGTCGAGGTTGCGGCCGAGCCCGACACTCGCCATCGTGATCCCCCGCTCGGCGAGCGGTTCGGCCGCCGCCCGGGTCGCGGGACCGTCGAGCCGGCCGTCGGCGCCGAGCACCGGGCGCAGCGTCTCGCGCACGAGCAACGAGGCCGGATCGCGACCCGCGGCACCGTACGCGGCACGCAACCGGTCGAGGCCGTCGAGCAGCTCGTCGGGAGTGGTCGTGTGGATCGGGAGCCAACCGGCTCCGAGCTCGGCCATGAGGTCGACCATCTCGGGCGTCGCCGCGGTGCCGAACGACAGCGGCACGCCACCGGGTTGCACGGGGCGCGGCTCGCACCAGAGGTCGGTGAAGGAGACCGTGTCGGATTCGAACGACACCGGCGGCTCGCGGGTCCAGAGCGCGACGCACGCGCGCAGCTGGTCGGCGAAGCGCACCTTCCGGTCGGCGAACGCGATGCCCTCGGCTGCGAACTCCTCGCGTTGCCAGCCCAGACCGACGCCGAGGTCGAGGCGGCCGTGCGACACCTGGTCGAGCGTGGCGGCTGTCTTCGCCAGGAGCACCGCAGGCCGCAGTGGCGAGATCAGGATGCCGGTACCCAACCGAACCCGTTCGGTCGCGCCCGCGATCGCCGCGAGCACGATGAGCGGCTCGGGCCACGGCTCTTCGGGCCCGTAGGGAAACTTCCCGAAGGGATACCGATCGGTACGCGTGCCCATCACCACGTGGTCGGGAACGACGATCTGGTGCACGCCGGCCGCGTCGGCCGCCTTCGCGGCGTCGACGACGGCCCGCAGATCGTTGTCGAACAGCCGGGTGAAGCCCGAGATGGTGACGCTGATCTGCACCGAGCGCGTCCGATCAGCCGTCGGCGAGCAGGCGGGCGCGCAGCTCGTGCTTGGGCACCTTGCCGCTCGGGTTGCGGGGCATGGCCTCGAGGATCTCGAGCCGCTCGGGGATCTTCTGCAGCATCAACCCTGCGTCCTTGCAGTACTGGAAGATCTCGGTGAGCGTCGGGGGATCGGCCGGGTCGGTCGGCACCACGCACGCGCACACCATCTCGCCGCGATCGGCGTCGGCCAGACCCAGCACCGCGACGTCGGCGACCTTGGGGTGGCCGAAGAGCATGTCTTCGACCTCCTTCGCGCTGACGTTCTCGCCCTTGCGGATGATGATGTCCTTCAACCGGCCGGTGATGACGACGGCGCCGTGCGGATCGAATCGCGCGAGGTCGCCGGTGCGGAAGAACCCGTCGGGGGTGAACGCGGCCGCGTCGAGCGATGCGTCGACGTAGCCGCGCATGAGCGACGGGCCCTTCGCCACCAACTCGCCCTCGGCGCCCTCGGGGACGTCGTTGAGGTCGCGGTCGACGAGGCGGATCGTCACCCCTTCGTTGGGTGTGCCCTCACCGTCGCGCTTCGACTCGTCCGGCGCGTCGATGTCGGTCTGCGACAGGATCGGCATCTCGGTGAGGCCGTAGCCCGAGGTCATCCCGACGCAGGTCGGTACGGCCTCCATGAGGTCGTAGTGCAGTGCGGGCGGCTTCGCCGATCCGCCGCTCGGGAAGTCGCGGATCGTGCGGTAGGCCTCGGGGTTCGCCTTGGCCTCGGCGAGGAGCGCGGCGTGGATCGCGGGCGCACCGTTGCCGAGGGTGACGCCGTGCTTCGCGATCAGCTCGGTCGAGGCGGGCGCGGTCCACGCTTCCATGAGCACCGCGGTCGAGCCGGTGAGCAACGGCGTGAACACGCCGATGATGATCCCTCCGACATGGGTGAACGGGAACGCCACGAGCGCGATGTCGTCGGCGACCACGTGGGTCTTCTTCGCGTAGCCGATCGCGGCGGCGAGCACCGTGCGGTCGGTGTGGCGCGCACCCTTCGGTTCGGCCGTGGTGCCCGACGTGTAGAAGATCCAGCTCACCGGGTCTTCGGCCGGATCCGCGGTGCGCGCCGCGGCCGGCGGAAGGGTGGCGGGGTCGCCCGTCGGGTTGTGATGATCGGTCACCACGGTCTCGAGCCCCGGCTGCTCGGCCGCGACCTGTTGCGCGAGCGCCGCGTAGTCGAAGCGGTTCCACTCCGACGGCGTGATGAGCAGCGAGCAGCCGGTCTGCCGAGCGATGAAGCTGACCTCGCGGTAGCGGTAGATCGGCAACATCGGGTTCTGCACCGCACCGAGGCGGCACAGCGCGCCGACGAGCACCGCCGACTCCGTCCACGTCGGGAGCTGCCACGACACGTGGTCGCCCGAACCGACGCCGAGCGCGTGGAACCCGGCCGCCGCCGCGAGCACGAGGTCGCGGTACTCGGCGAACGTGGTGCGCCGATCGCCGTCGACGAGCATCACACGATCGGGCGACGCGTCGGCCCGCCGGTCGATCAGCTCCCACACGGATCGAGCATCGTCGAACATGCCAAACCCCTTACGCGGTGAGGCCGCCGTCGACCGAGACGACCGCGGCGGTCATGTACCGGCACTCGTCGGATGCGACGAACGCGACGATGTTCGCGATCTCCTCGGGCGTGCTGTTGCCGAGCGGCGTCATGATGCTGCGCAGGTCCTTGAAGGTGACGCCCTCGGGCATCTCCATGAACGCGTTCTGCAGCGGCGTCTCGATCCCGCCCGGCGCGACGCAGTTCACCCGTACGTTGCGCTTGAGGTACTCGACGGCCAGCGCCTTCGACAGGTTGACCACACCCGCCTTCGAGGAGCAGTACGCGGCGCTGTACGGCTGACCCATGAGCCCGGCGTTCGACGCGATCGTGACCACACTCCCTCCCCCGTCGAGCAGGTGCGGCAACGCGGCCTGCACGGTGAGGAACGTGCCGGTGAGGTTCACGCCGATGATCCGCTGCCAGTCGGCGAACGGCATCTCGTGGCTGTGGAAGAACCGTCCGATTCCCGCGCACGTGACCACGATCGACGGCCGGCCGAGATCGGCCGCCGCCGCGTCGACCGCGGCCCGCACCGAATCCGGGTCGGAGACGTCGGTTTGGTACGCGCGTGCGCTGCCGCCGCCGGCGACGATCGTCGCCGCGGTCTCGTTCACCGCGGCATCCACGATGTCGAGGCACGCCACCGCGGCGCCGTCGGCCACCAGTCGTTGCGCCGTTGCCCGCCCGAGGCCCGATCCTGCCCCCGTGACGATTGCGACCCGTCCGTCGAAGCGGCCCATCATTCTCCCGCTCGTGTCGTGCGCACCCGCTGCGCGCATCGGGCGGCGAATCTAACGCACCGTCAGGTTCGGCGTTGAGCCCCGCTGACCAGCACTTTCGCCGGCACGCCCTCGCGCGTGCACCGTGACGACGGGGCACGCGCGACAGCCCGCCGGGGGATGAGGGTCACCCGGCGGACCGTCTCCGCCTCGTGACCCCCATGGGGGGATGGGGCCGGGAAGCGTGCCGCAGGCTCAATCGGCGGTCGCCGGGCGAACTTGAGCCCCCGATCGCGGCCGTCGGGCCCCGCCCGACCCCCCGTGGCGGCGCCCCTCGCTAGCATCCCGGCCCGGCGTCGACACGGAGGACGAGATGGCCCAGCAAGAGCTCGGTAGCGGCGACACGCGACGCAAGCCCGTCGCCCTGGGTGGCGCCCTGGTGACCATGGTCGAGCCGCACCGCGGCCACGAGGTCGCCTACAACCGGTGGTACGAGCGCGACCACTACTACGCCGGCTGCCTCATCGGCGCCTGGACCATCGCCGGCGCCCGGTACGTGGCCACCGCCGACCTCAAGGCGCTGCGCTACCCCGCCGACTCCCCCGTCTGCCCCGACCCGACGAGCGGCTCCTACGTCTCGATCTACTGGATCCTCGCCGGCAAGTTCGGCGAGTGGATGAAGTGGGGCACCGACCAGGTCAACTGGTTGCACGCCAACGACCGCATGTTCGAGGAGCGCGATCACATCCACACCGTGATGTACCGGTTGCGGGCCGAGTTCCCCGGCCACTACGACGCCGTGCCGGTCGAGCTCGCACTCGATCACCGCTCGCCGTACCTCGTGCTCGTCGTGGCCGAGCCGGCCGACGGTGTGTCGCTCGACGACGTCGACGCGTGGTTCCGCGCCCGCCCCCTCGGCGCCGAGGTGATGGCCGAGTTCACGCCGGTTCCCCTGCAGGGCGACGCGCCGAAAGACGTTCCCCGCGACTCGGCCGCGAACCGGTTCACGCAGCTCTACTTCGTCGACGACGACCTCCCCGCGGTGTGGGACGAGCGCTTCGCCTCGCTCGGCGCCGACCTCGAGCGCGACGGCATCGGCCGCGCGGTGTTCGTCTCGCCGTTCCGCGCGACGGTCCCCGGCACCGACCGCTACACCGACCAGCTGTGGTGAGCTGAACCGCGTGCGGGTTCTCGTGGTGGGAGCAGGTGGCGTCGGGTCCGCGATCGCGGTCGCGGCGCAGCGCCGCAGCTTCTTCGATGGGTTCGTCGTCGCCGACATCGACCTCGCACGCGCCACCGCCGCGGTCGATCGGCTTCCTGCCGACGCGCGCTTCTCGGCGGCGGCCGTCGACGCGTCCGACCGCGCGGCCATCGTGTCGTTGGCTCGCGCGTCGGGCTCGACCGCGATCGTCAACGCGTGCGATCCGCGGTTCAACCCGCCGATCTTCGATGCCGCGTTCGAGGCCGGCTGCACCTACCTCGACATGGCGATGCACCTGTCGGCGCCGCATCCCGAGCAGCCCTTCGAGCTCCCCGGGGTGAAGCTCGGCGACGAGCAGTTCGCGGTCTCCGAGCAGTGGGAGGCGCGCGGCCTGCTGGCCCTCGTCGGCATCGGCACCGAGCCCGGCTTCTCCGACGTCGTCGCGCGGTACGCGGCCGACCACCTTTTCTCGCACATCGACGAGGTCGGCGTGCGCGACGGCTCGAACCTCGTGATCGACGGCTTCGACTTCGCACCCACCTTCTCGATCTGGACGACGATCGAGGAGTGCCTGAACCCTCCGGTCATCTGGGAGGCCGATCGCGGGTGGTACACGACCGCGCCGTTCTCGGAGCCCGAGACCTTCCATTTCCCGGCCGGTATCGGCCCGATCGAATGCGTGAACGTCGAGCACGAAGAGGTGCTGCTCGTTCCCCGTTGGATCGATTGCCGACGGGTCACGTTCAAGTACGGCCTCGGCGACGAGTTCATCGAGGTGCTCCGAGTCCTGCACAAGACCGGGCTCGACTCGAAGGAGCCGGTGTCGGTGCGCGGCACGCCCATCGCGCCACGCGACGTCGTCGCCGCCGCGCTCCCCGACCCGGCGACGCTCGGTGATCGCATGCACGGCACGACGTGCGCCGGCACGTGGGTGCGCGGCACCGGCACCGACGGCGCGGCGCGATCGGTGTACCTGTACCACGTGTCCGACGCGGCCGAGACCATGGCGAAGCACGGCATGCAGCCGGTCGTATGGCAGACCGCGATCAACCCGGTGTTCGCGCTGGAGCTCCTCGCCGAGGGCGTGTGGTCGGGTGCGGGGGTGCTCGGCCCCGAGGCGTTCGACTCGGTGCCGTTCCTGGATCTGATGCGCGCCTGCGGGGAACCCTGGGAAATCGAAGAGCTGCGTCCTGTCTGAACGAGAGAGGCACAAACCATGACCACCAAGCCCACTTTCACCGTGCTCGCGGCCGCGCTGAGCGCCGCCCTGCTCGTCGCCGGCTGCGGCGGTGGGAGCAAGAGCAGCAAGGCCGACTTCTGCCGCGACAACGCGACACTCAACGCGAAGTCCGCGAAGATGACGAGCAGGGCCGACACCGTCAAGTTCTTCGAGGAGAACATCGCGACCATCGACCACTTCGGCAAGGTTGCCCCGGCCGACATCGCGACCGACGCCAAGAAGATGGTGCGCGCCGCACACGACGTGATCAGCAAGAAGAGCGCGGCACCCTTCGAGAACGGCAGCATCGCGACCTCGGCCCGAACGGTCGACAAGTACTGCGGCCCGCCCGCGAGCACCACGACGACCTGAGGTCCGCCGGTTCACCGACCTCCGACCCCAACCCGCCGCCGGCGACTAGGTCACCTCAGCTGAGCACCGGCTTGCTCGGCGTGTAGCTCACCGGGATGCGCTTGATCCCGTTGATGAAGTTGGAGCGGAGCCGGTCGGCTTCCCCTGCGAACGCGAGGTCGGGCATGCGGTCGAGGAGCTCGTTGTAGATCGCGCTCATCTCCATCTTCGCCAGGTTGGAGCCGAGGCAGAAGTGCGGGCCGCGGCCACCGAACCCGAGGTGGTCGTTGGGCGTGCGGCCGACGTCGAACTTGAACGGGTCGCTGAACACGTCCTCGTCGCGGTTCGCGGAGGGGTACCAGATCGTCATCTTGTCGCCCTCCTTCATCTTCTGACCGCGGATCTCCGTGTCCTGGGTGATCGAACGGCGGAAGTAGATGACCGGGCTCGCCCACCGCACGACCTCGTCGACGGCGGTCGGCATGAGCGAGCGGTCGTTGCGCAACCGGGCCCACTCGCCCGAGTTCTCGAAGAACGCGAGCATGCCGTGGCTGATCGCGTTCCGGGTCGTCTCGTTGCCCGCGACCGTGAGCAGCATGAAGAACAGGTCGAACTCGAGCTCGTCGAGCCGCTCACCGTCGACCTCGGCGTTGAGGATCGCGGTGACGATGTCGTCGGTGGGCTTGGCCCGCTTCTCGACGGCGAGGTCGTTGGCGTAGGTGAACATCTCGATCTGCGCGTTGGCGACGTCGGCCGCGTCGACCACGTACTCGGGGTCGGTGCTCCCGACCATCGCGTTCGTCCAGTCGAACAGCTTCTTGCGGTCCGTCTGCGGCACACCGAGGATCTCGGCGATCGCCTGCAACGGAAGCTCGGCTGCGATGTCGTTGACGAAGTCGCACGATCCGCGCTCGCAGACCGAATCGACGATCTCGGCCGCCCGGCGCTTGATGGTGGCTTCGAAGAGCTTGAGCACGCGGGGCGTGAACGCCGACATCACGATCTTGCGGTACCGCGTGTGCTTCGGCGGATCCATCATCAGCATCATGTTGCCGACGCCGAACTCCGGCGACGCGTCGCTGATCATGATCCCGCCGCCCTCGCGCGACGGCGACTTCTCCGAGGAGTACGTCTGCCAGTCGCGCGACACGCTCACGACGTCGTCGTACTTCGTGACGACCCAGAAGCCGTCGCCGTCCATGATCTCGGGCGTCGGCTCGTGCCACCAGATCGGGGCCTCGCGGCGCAGGAGCGTGAACCACTCGTGCGGAAAGCGTTCCGCGAAGCGATCCATGTCGGTGAGATCGATGTCGTTGAGGGTGGGCTCACTCATGGTCACCGTGTCTCCTCGAAGCCTGAGCTGGATGTCGTAAGAGTAGAACGTGTTCTCGCAATCGGGGAACGGACGACCCCGACGCTCAGCCGGCCGCCTTGAGCCGCGGGTGCACCTCGGCCGCGAACAGCTCGAGACTCTCCCAGGCGAGCGCGGGCGGCAGACCGCCGGCCAGCGGGTTGAAGGTGAGCGCGCCCATCGGCGGGACCTTCGCGGCAACCTCGACGACCTGGTCGGGGGTGCCCACGACGATCTGCGGCGAGGCCTTGAGCTCCTCGACCGTCGACGCGTCGACCATCGGCGTCGAGTGCTGGCCGGGGGTCTGGTACGACGCGTAGGTCTTGGCCTCGTACAGCAGGTACTCGCCGATCTGCGACCAGGCGCGCTCGGGGTCGTGGGTGACGTGCACGAACGTCGGCCCGGTGGGCACCATCACGAATCCCCCGGTGAAGCCGACCTTCGCCGACTCCTCGGCGTAGGCCGTCTGGAGGGCCGGGTCGGTGTTCATCGGCATCATCGGGAGCCGGAGGCGGGCGGCTCGGCGCGCGGCGGCCGGCACTCC
The DNA here is from genome assembly GCA_036787815.1 of Actinomycetota bacterium. GTDB lineage: Bacteria > Actinomycetota > Acidimicrobiia > IMCC26256 > PALSA-610 > DATBAK01. The sequence continues at coordinate 4,139 of DAIQOP010000038.1, read as the reverse complement.
CCCGCCGACGAGGATCATCGGGTGCGGGCGGGTGACCGGCAGCGGCGTCACGGTGATCGTCCGGCCCTGCCACTCGAACGGCTCACCCGTGAGCGCGCGCACGACCACGCCGACGTACTCCTCGAGCACCTTGCCGCGGTTGGCGTGATCGGCGCCCGCCATCGCGAACTCTTCGTGCTTGTACCCCGCGCCGAACACCGTGAGCAGCCGCCCCGGCGCCGCGTTGTCGAGCACGGCGATCTGCTCCGCGATGCGCACCGGATCGTGCAGCGGGAGGATCGACGCCGACACGAACACGGGGATGCGCGGCGTGGCACCGAGGATGATCCCGGCCATCGTGAGCGGTGCCGGCAACCAGCCGTCGTCGATGCCGTGATGCTCGGAGAGCACGGCCATGTCCCAGCCCTGCGCGTCGGCCCATCGGTACTGCTCGAGCGCGGCGGAGTAGATCTCCGCGCTCGACGTGGGACCGAACGCGGGCGCTCGGAAGTCGTGGCGCATGGTCAACATCGTCATGTCGTCGTTCCTGCTTCCAGGTGGGGACCGATCTCGGAGCCGAACGCGGCGATCTGGTCGCACATCTCGTCGACGCTGCGCGCGCGGAGCTGAACCTGCAGATGGTTGACACCGATCTCGCCCATCGCGTTCAACTTGTCGACGATGCGCTGCACCGAACCCGACACCGTGTAGTCGGGGAACTCCCACGTCGCGTCACCGACGTAGACGTACTCGCAGATGAAGCCGAAGTCGATCGGCACGCCCGGCCGCACCTTCTCGCGGTGCTCGAGCACGTACTTGATGTCGTCGGGCATCTGCTTGCGCGGCGTGCCCTGCGGGATCCAGCCGTCGCCCCGCTCGGCGACGCGTCGCAGCGCCGGCCGGCCGGAACCGCCGATCCAGATCGGCGGACGCGGGCGTTGCACGGGCCGGGGTCGTTGACCGAGGTCGTGGGCGGGCCAGCGCGGCCCGGCCAGCGACGGGTACTCGTTCGTCCAGGCGGCGACGATGCCGTCGATCGCCTCGTCGAGCAGCGCGCCCCGGCCCTCGAACGGCACGCCGAGCGCGGCGAACTCGCCTTCGAGATGGCCCGCGCCCACGCCCAGGATCACGCGACCGCCGGAGAGCGCGTCGAGCGTCGCGAACGCCTTCGCGACCGCGAGCGGATGCCGGTACGCGGGTACGTAGACGTTGGTCATGAGCCGGGTCTTGCTGGTCGACGCCGCGAGGTACGCGAGCGTCGCGACCGGGTCGTACCACTGCGTGCTCATCATCGCGGCGGGCTCGCGCGGCACCGCGACGTGGTCGCACACCGCGACGTAGAAGAACCCCGCGTCGTCGCACGCCTGCGCGCAACGCACGAGATCGGCGGGAGTGGCGTCGGCCTCCCACGGCGCCGCGATCCGGACACTCAGTGCCTGCACCGGAAGCTGCATGCCGTAGACGAGTTGGCCGCGCGGAACCACGCTCACCGTCTCGGAAGCCGTCATTCGGGGCTCACCGTCATTCCGGGCCACACCATCATCCGGGCCACACCATGCTCTGGAGCTCGCTGTACGCGTGGAGGCCGAACGACCCGCCGTCACGACCGACGCCGCTGAACTTCGTACCGCCGAAGGGCGTCTCGTGATTGCGTTGCACGGTGTTGATCCCGATGTTGCCGGCGCGCAGCCGACGACCGATGCGCATCGCGCGCGCCGAGTCGCCACTGAACACGTAGTCGTAGAGCCCGAACTCGGAGTCGTTCGCGATCGCGACGCCTTCGTCGTCGTCGTCGAACGGAAGGACCACCACGACCGGGCCGAAGATCTCCTCGCGCACGACGCGCATGTCGGAGCGGCAACCGGCGATGACCGTTGGCTCGAGATAGAAGCCCCGGTCGAGGCCGTCGGGGCGGCCGCCGCCCGCGACGACGTCGGCACCCTCGTCGCGGGCCGACTGGATGTAGTGCTCGACCCGGTTGCGGTGCGCAGCCGTGATGAGGGGCCCCACGACCGTGCCCTTCGCGAGGGGGTCGCCGACCTTCAGCAGCGGCGCCACCGCGGCGAGACCCTCGACGAGCGCGTCGTACTTGGAGCGATGCACGATCACGCGGGTGGGCGCGGTGCAGATCTGACCGGCGTGGAAGCTCCAGACCGAGCTGATCATCGTGACGACCGTCTTGATGTCGGCGTCGTCGAGCACCAGGCCCGCGCCCTTGCCCCCGAGCTCGAGGAGCAGGCGCTTCATGGTGCGCCCGCCGGCCTCGGCGATGCTGAGGCCGACGCCCGTGGAACCGGTGAACGAGATCATGTCGACGTCGCGAGAGTCGACGAGCGCCTGCCCGGTCGCGGGCGTCGATCCGGTCACGCAGTTGATGACGCCGGGCGGGAAGCCGACGTCTTGGAGGATGCGGCAGAGATCGATCACCGCGAGGGGGTCCTGCGACGCGGGCCGCACGACCACGGTGTTACCCATCGCGAGCGCGGGGCCGAGCTTGCCCGCCATGTTGACGATCGGGAAGTTGTACGGCGTGATCGCGCCGACGACACCGACCGGGATGCGCCGGGCGATCGCACCCATGATCCCGCCGGGCGCGAGCGCGGTGGTGGGCATCTCCGTCGGCGGGAGCGGGATGACGGTGGGCTCCATCGCACCGGCGGCGTAACGGTCGAAGCGCACCGCGGCCTGGGGCACCTGCATCGACCGACCGAGCATCGCGGTGCACCCGGTCTCGGAGATGACGAGCGGGACCAGCTCCTCGGCATGCGCGCGGATCGCCGCGGCCGCAGCGCGAAGCAGCTCGGCGCGCTGCTCGGGCTTCGTGCGCGACCACGCGGGGAACGCCTCACGGGCGGCGCTCGCGGCGGCCCGCACCTGCTCGACCGAGGCTTCGGGCGCCAACCCGACGACCTCCTCGGTGGCCGGATTCACGACGTCGTAGGCACCGTCGGCACCCTCGACCCACTCCCCCCCGATGAGCAGTGTGCGCACTTCGGCCACGGACGGCTCCCCCTGACGATGAACCAGAGAACTATAACGCGTTCTAGTTTTGGCCACCAGGGCTCGCGGGCACGACCGACTGCCTCAGGCGGCGGCGCGGCGAGCGCGCAACGGTGACAGCGCAACAGCGGCGAGCGCAGCGAGCAAGCGACCTGACGTGCTCCCATCCCGCGTCAGTCGCACGAGCGGAAGGCGACGGATAACGGTGAAGCGCCGTGACAACCCGTAGCGAGCGCGACAATAGAGACCGTGACACCTGGTGAAGCGCGGTGGTCGGAGATCCTCGACCTGATCGACGATGCCGCGAAGCTCGCCGGGCTCGACGCCGACATCCAGGCGATGATGCGCGCGCCGCAGCGGATGCTCGAGGTGAGCGTGCCCGTGCGCCGCGACGACGGCCACATCGACGTCTTCACCGGTTGGCGCGTGCACCACGACACGACGCGCGGCCCGGCCAAGGGCGGCATCCGTTTCCATCCCGCGCTCGATCGTTGGGAGGTCAGCGCGCTCGCCGCGGGCATGACCTTCAAGACCGCGCTGCTCGACCTGCCGTTCGGCGGCGCGCAGGGCGGCGTTCGTTGCGATCCCGCGTCGCTCAGCTCTGCCGAGCTCGAGCGCATCACTCGCCGCTACACGTGGGAGATCCTCCCGCTCCTCGGCCCCGAGAGCGACGTGCCCGCGCCCGACGTGAACACCGACGCCCAGGTGATGGGCTGGCTCATGGACACCGTCTCGCTCGCGCACGGCCGCCAGCTCGCGGCATCGGTCACGGGGAAGCCGCTGGCCATCGGCGGCATACAGCAGCACGAGGGCGCGACCGCGGCCGGCGTGCTCATGACCGTCCGCAACGCGTTCCACCAGATGGGGCTCCCGGTGGCGGGCTCGCGCGTCATCATCCAGGGTTTCGGCCAGGTCGGCGCGCCGCTCGCCTTCCTGCTCCACTCGGCCGGGATGCGCGTGGTGGCTGCGTGCGACCGCGGCGGCGCGATCCTCAACTCGGTGGGGCTCGACATCCCGGCGCTCTCGAGGCACGTGAACGAGACCGGCAGCGTCGTGGGGTTCGAGCTGGGCGACACGATCACCGGCGAGGAGTTCTGGTCGGTGCCGTGCGAGCTGGCGGTGCCCGCCGCGCTCGCGCAGGCCATCGACGAGCCGGTCGC
>DAIQOP010000264.1:0-5575 GCA_036787815.1 Actinomycetota bacterium | reverse complement strand
GTGCCGGCACCCGAGCCGGTCGCGATGTCCTTGATGAGGTAGCAAGTACCACCCTTCGACCAAGCCGCCGCCGACCATTCCTGCGGGTTGGTGCCGACCACAACGTCGACGCTCACCGTCTTCGGATCGGCCGACGCAACGCCGGTCGCCACGTAGGTGAGGCTGGGCTCAATTGCTTGCAGGCCAGCGACGTCAGCAGTGCCGTAGTCGCTTGTGTCCGTGTACGCCGTCTTCGCCGCCGTCAACGCGTTCCGGAGGCTCGACTGCGCAGCACGGTTCTGTGCTCGCTCGCGGGCACCAAGGAAGGTCGGGATGGCAATCGCGATCAAGATGGCAATGATGAGCACGACAACCATGAGCTCGATGAGCGTGAAACCTTCCTCAGAGTCCCTGCGGGCCTTGAGGTTGTTCAACATAGTGGGGTGACCTCTTCTCTCTTCCGGGGGGCTATCGGTTGGCGAGGTCGTGGCCGCTTCGCCAGTCGTCTCGCTGCCCGTGACATCGACCGGAAACGGGCCGGGCTTGAACGCCTCTCCCCTAGGCTCGGCGGCTCAGCCCGCTGGAGATTCGAGGAGGGGGAGCTGGTGCGGATTCCGGTGGCCTCAGTTGTGCTCGTCGGCGCGCTCGCGCTGGGGGCGGCGTGCGGCTCCAAGAGCCGGCCCAATGTCGCTCCGACACCGACGGGGAGCGACCCCGAGCTCGTCAGCGGTCGGGCCGTCTATGTCGCGAACTGCCAGCGCTGCCACGCGCCTCGCGGGCAGGGGCTCACCGGCCCCCGGCTCGCGGGGGTCGTGACCCGATCGTTCCCGAACCTGGAGAACGAGATCAACGTCGTCACCAACGGCGCCGGAGCGATGCCCGGGTGGGGCAGCAAGCTCAGCGCGGCGGAGATCCGCGCGGTGGTGCGTTACACGCGCGAGGTGCTGTAGCGGCGACGGTTCAGGAACGGACGGGCACCGTGGTGGTGACCGCGACTTCGTCGATCTCGGTCACCAATGCCTTGATGTCGAGTTGCCACTTCCCGCTGAACGGGAGCGCGAGGCCGTTCGACGTGTAGTGCCCGGGCCCGAGCTTGATCAACGTGACCTTGATCGGCGCGATGCCCTTCGCCGGGTTGCTGAGGTCGGCTTCGAGACCCAACACGTTGGCGAGCACACCGTTCGACTGCAGCGTCGTGAGGTGCATCTCGTTGGGGCCGGTGCGCGCCGGGACGAAGAGCACTTCGAACGTGAGCCCTTTGCTCTGCAACGTCGTGTTGAACGGCGCGTTGACGGCGGTGCGCGCCGGCGCGGCGTTCACGAGGAGCGCGGTCGTGGCGAGGACGACAACGAGGAAGCCGACTTCGAGCCCGACCGTGAACCGCAACCGTCGCACGGTGTCGGCACGGACTTCGACGTCGAGATCGGCGCGCGCCGCGCCGGGACCGACCGGGAGCGGTTCGCGCCGCTCCGCTGATTCGCTGAGCTCCTCGTCGTCGCCGAGCATGTGCTGGCGAAGCACGTCGCGGCTGAGGGCCGCGACCACGATGACCACGGCGACGACCGCGACCTTGACGAGGAGGAGTCGCCCGTAGGTCGTGCTCTTGAGCGCGCCGAACGATCCGACCTGACGCCAACCTTGGTAGATGCCGGTTCCGGTGAGCACGACGACCGCGCCCAGCGCGAGGTTCGAGAAGCGGGGCACCGCCGACTCGACCTCCGTCGGATCGTGCGGGCGCAACACGGCGACGACCATGACGACGAGACCACCGACCCACACCGAGAACGCGCAGAGGTGCGCGAGGTCGGTGACGATGGCGAGCGGCACCTGGAAGCCCGTTCGCGCGTGGCCCGCGAAGGTGAAGGTCGCGAGCAGGCCCACACCCAGCACCACCCCGAGCACCGCGCGCGCGGCGCCGAGCGACGCGCGCCGGAGCAGGCCGCGCCCCAGCACCGCGACCGCGAGCAGGACGAAGATGCGGATCACCATCACATGGCCGACATGGGTGTCGACGTAGTCGCGCACGACCGACGCTTTGACGGAGTCGGACAGCCCGAGGCCCGCGGTGTAGCTCGACTCGATGAGCACGGCCGCGATCGCACCGACGAACGCGGTCACCCATGCGGCCTGGAGCAACCGGACGGCCGCTCGAGACCGACGACCGGAGGGCCAGCAGAGTGCGACGAACACGAACCCACCGAGCATGATCCCGGTCGCGGCGAACTCGACGAACCGGAGGGCGCCGTTCAGCACCCCGACGATGCGACTCCCCTGCTGAGACGTGAGCAGACGGTTGGCGAGCGCCTGCGCGCCGGTAGCGCCGCTCGTGACCTCACCGACCGAGAACGTGAAGGCGCCCTGCACAGGGTGGCCGTCGCCCGAGATCACGCGCCACGTCGCGACGTACGTGCCGTCGGCGAGCTTCGGCAGGGTGACACTGACGGTCGCCGCGGAACCGGCCTGCGTGGGTCGGCCCGTCTCGATGCGATGACTCTTCGAATCGAAGAGCCGGATACCGCCCAATCCCACCTGCACGTTCTCGTCGAACCGGAGCGTGATGACACGCGGTGCGGTCGGATACACCTGGCCCGACGCAGGCTCGGTCTGGACGAGGACGGCATGGGCACCGGCCGGGGCGGCCAGCATGACGAGCGCCGCGATCGTGATGGCGAAACCGATGAGCGCCCGTCGCACGCCGAGGACCGTAGTCGGCGGCCCGAGCCCGCTCCGGGCGCGTCGCGGGGCCGGCAAGCGGCGATCGGTTCCGGCGGGGTTCCGGGTGCGACGATGACGCCATGTTCGGAGCACGATCGGGACGGTGGTCGACGGCCCGCGCCCTGGTCGCCGTTGCCCTCGGTGGGGCGTTCGTCGTTGCCGGCGCGGCTCCCGCGGGCGCCCACGGCCTCGCCGGCACGCAGCCCACGAACTTCGCGTCGCGCGTGCTGTCGGTGACGCCCGCCGTTCCCGGGCTGCAGGTGACGGTGCGCGATCTCGGCGCCCGGCTCGAGGTGCGCAACCGCACGCCGTACGACGTCGTGGTGCTCGGCTACTCGGGTGAGCCCTACCTGCGGGTCGGCCCGCGCGGCGTCTACGAGAACCGCCGGTCGCCCGCGGTGTTCCTCGACCGCTCCTCGACGGTCGTCGCGAAGGTGCCGTCGTCGTACGACGCGCTCGCGCCCCCCGAGTGGCACCGCACGGGCAGCGGCACGGTCGTCTCCTGGCACGATCACCGCGTGCACTGGATGGGTGCAGCCCCGCCGCCCGCGGTTTCCGAGTCCCCCGGCCGCACGCACCTCATCTCCCCGTGGCTCGTGACGCTGCGGTACCGCGGGCACGACATCGCGGTGCGCGGCGACCTGCGCTGGGTACCGGGCCCGTCGGCCGCGCCCCGGCTCCTGCTGGCGCTGCTCGCCGCGTTGATCGTCGGTGGCGCCGGCTTCACGCGCCGCTGGGGCGACGTGCTCGCGCTGACGCTGCTCGTGGTGTCGGCCTGCGTGATCGCGCTCATCGGCGGCGAGTGGTCCGCGACCACGTCGGGGGCGTGGACGGCGTTCCTGTCGACGGCGTACTCGATCCTCGGCGTCGCGATCGCGTTGGCCGCGGCGGGCGCGATGCTGCGCTCGCGTCGCGCTCCCTACGAAGCGAGCGCGCTCGTGCTGGTCGCCGCCGTGATCCTCACGTTCGGCAGCGGGCTGGCCGACATCACCTTCCTCGACCGGTCCCAACTCCCGACGACGCTGCCCGGCACGGTCGCCCGCACGCTGATCGCCGTCGTGCTCGGTGCGTCGTCGGGCATGCTCGTGACCGCCGCACGCAAGCTGCGCCGCCCGGCCCTCGCGACTCCTGCTCCTACGGCTCCGCCGGCCGCGTCCGCCGCACCGACGGCGTCGTAGTCGCGGTCGTCGTCGACGCTGCGGTTCGAGCGGCGCCCGCGGCCGCGATCGCCGTCGCGATCAGGGCGACGATCGCGACGGCCCGCCCGACGACCAGGAACGGCAGCGTCGCGCGGAGCACCGAGCGGCCGACCACCCCGTGGAAGTAGCCGAACACCACGACGAAGACCGCGCTCGTGAACACCCCGAGGGTCAACCGCCACCGTCGAGCGAGTGGCACCAGCGCGACCCATGGCACGAGCCAGAGGTCGTAGTTCGGCGAGTACACCTTGTTGACGATCAGGAACATGCCCGTCGCGGCCGCGCCGATCGCGACGCCGCTCATCCGTCGCCGGACTGCGATCACGCACAACGCGACCGTCGCCGCGACGAGCGCCGACGACGACATCGCGTTCGCGAGCGCGCCCGAGTGCACGCCCAGATGGCGACCGACGACCGGGAATCGGCCGGGCACCGACCACAGCGTGCCCCAGGTGATCGAGCGCCGGCCCTGGAAGCGGAACGGGAACCACCAACCCGAAGCGGAAGCCACGACGAACGGCAGATTGAGCGCGAGCGTGGTGACGCCGGCACCCGCAACGAGGGGCATCGCCGCCCTCCAGCCTTCGTCGTGCACACGGCGCGCGACGAGGGGTGGGAGGAACACCGCCGGGAACACCTTCGCGCAGGCCCCGATCGCGATCAGCGCGCCAGCCCGACCGTCACGCCGGGCGTCGAACGCGAGCACCCCCGCGACCGCGGGCACGACGGCGAGCAGGTCCCAGTTGTGGAACGCGTAGAGGACGAACGCAGGAGCGAAGATCGCGCACCAGACCCGCGCTCCGACCGCGTCGACGAGCAGACGGACGAGCAGCAACGCCAGCACGGTCGAGACCGCCGAGGTCGCGAGGAAGAACCCGAGGCGTGTCGCGCCCACCCACGACGCCACCCACTGCACGAGCCCGACGACCACCGGGTACTCGGTCTTCCATCCGACGTACGGCAGCGCGCCCGGGTGGATGTGGCGCGCGATCAAGCGGCCCGGTACGTCGCCGAGCGGGTGCCGCTGGCTGCGGCCACCGATCGCGAGCGCGATGACCAGCGCACCCGTCAGCAGAGCGAGCGTGACCCGGATCGCTCGCGCGAGCAACGCGTCCGCGTTCGCCGGCACGGGGCGAGGTTACCGATCGCCGGCTCGACACCGAGTCCCGGTCGGTACGGCCGCTGCGAAGATCGGATAGCACGCGCCCAGAGGGCGGGCCGAGAGGAGTGGAGTCGTTGGCACCGATCGGGACTCATGGCGAGACGCGCTGCCCACCATCCTTGATGCACGAAGGTCGACCGATGCATACCTGTTTGTGCGCGCGCTGCTTGACCGACCGGTGGACATGGCTACTGGTTGGTCGCGTCCGACGGCGGGATCTTCAGCTACGGCGACGCCCGTTTCTTCGGATCGACCGGAAATCTTCGCCTCGCGAGCCCGATCGTGGCCATGACGACGTCACCGGGCGGCAACGGGTATCGCTTCGTTGCATCTGACGGTGGGATCTTCAGCTACGGCGACGCACCGTTCTTCGGCTCGCTGGCCGGTTCACCCGCACCACCAGTCGTCGCAATGAAGTAATCGAACCTCGCCGACCGTCTTCGCGCGGACGTGCGCCAAACAGCTGGCACCGCGCGCCGACGATAAGCCTCGTCGACACCGGCGTGACCCCCAATTACTT
>DAIQOP010000037.1:0-19562 GCA_036787815.1 Actinomycetota bacterium | reverse complement strand
CGCCACTGCGCGGGGTTGCTGCGGTAGGGCGCGTAGAACGAGCACCGGTCGACGAGGCCGCCGTAGCGGTTCGCCAGCTCGCGACCCACGCCTTCGGGGCTCGCGACGACCGCGAAGGTGGAGAGCATGTCGTCGTCGATGCGCTCCCCCATCTCGACCCACTTGCCCTGCTTCGACAGCGCGTTGAGCTCCGGCTGGAGCTCTCCCCATCCGTGGAGCTCGAGGACGCCCCGGTAGTTGGGGGTCGAGCCGTAGAACGCGATCTGCTGGCGCGTCGCGGTCTTCGCCTTCTCGATCTCCTCGTCGGTCGTGCCGGTGACGACGAACAGGGGGCCCGAGACCTCGAAGCCCTCGCGCGTGCGCCCCGCCTTCGCGAGCCCGCGCTCGATCGCCGGCATCGTGACCTCGCGCACGTAGCGCTCGGTCGTGAACCCGTGGATGAGGATGCCGTCGGCGACCTCACCGGCGACCTCGGTCATGTGCTCGCCCACAGCCGCGAGGAACACCTTCGGCGGCCCGTGACCGGTGGGCCCGGGGTTGAAGAACGGCGTCATGAGCGTGTGCCGGTAGAACTCGCCGCGGAAGTCGAGCGGCTCGCCGTCGTTCCAGCACGCCCAGATCGCGCGCATCGCGAGGATCATCTCGCGCATCCGCTTCGCGGGGTGCGACCACGGCATCGAGAACCGCTTCTCGATGTGCGGCTTGATCTGCGAACCGAGCCCGACGATCGCGCGGCCGCCCGAATACGTCTGCAGGTCATGGCCGAGGTTGGCGAGCGTCATCGGGTTGCGGGCGAACGCCACCGCGATCCCGGTGGCGAGCTCGACCCGCTCGGTGTGCTCGGCCGCGACCACCAGCTGCAGGAACGGATCGTGGGCCGTCTCCGCGGTGATGATCCCGTCGTAGCCGAGATCCTCGAGCTCGCGAGCGTGCTGTGCCAGCTCGGCGATCGTGTTCCCGCCAATGCCCCCGTCGACCCGCACTGCGTTCCCCCTTCTCGGCCCCCGGTCGGGGCGCGCCGCAGGCTACCCAGGCCGCGACACCACGCGGCAAGGTGCAGGTCGACCCGGCGACTCGGGTACCGAGCCCGGAGTGCACCTCGATGTCGTAGGCCCGTTGTATGGTCGCTTCATGGGCCTGCCGATCCCCCCGACGTTGTCCCCGAGCTCAATGGGGTGCTTCACCAGCTGCCCCCTCGCGTTCCGGTTCTCCTACGTCCAGCGGCTGCCCGAACCGCCGTCGGCGCCGGCCAGCAAGGGCACGCTCGTGCACCTCGCGCTCCAGCACCTCATGTGGCGCCCCGCCGACGAGCGCACGGTCGACGCCGCGCTCGCCGACCTCCAGCGCGCGTCGCGCGAGCTCGAGACCGATTCGGAGTTCAGTGGCCTCGAGCTCACGCCCGAGCAGCTCGAGCAGTTCCGTGCCGACGCCGAGGTGCTCGTGCGCCGGTACTTCGAGCTCGAAGACCCGCGCAACGTCCGCACGATCGGTGTCGAGCTGAAGCTGAGCGCCACCCTCGAGAAGGTCACCCTGCGGGGCATCATCGACCGACTCGAGCTCGACGAGAACGACGAGCTCGTCATCACCGACTACAAGACCGGCAACACCCCGTCGGAGCGCTGGGAGCACAAGAGCCTCGCGGGTGTGCACGTGTACTCGATGCTCTGCGAGCAGGTGTTCGGTCGCCGACCGTCGCGGGTGCAGCTGCTCTACCTCTCGAAGCCCGAGGCGATCATCGCCGAGCCGTCCGACGTGTCGCTGCGCGGTGTGAGCCAGAAGTCCGGCGCGGTGATGGAAGCGGTGCGCCGCGCCTGCTCGCGCGACGACTTCCGACCCAAGGAGAGCGCGCTCTGCAACTTCTGCAGCTTCCGCGAGTTCTGCCCGGCGTTCGGTGGCGACCCGGAACAGGCCGAGGTCGTGATGAAGGAGCGGGCCGCGACCGCAGCCGGTCGGCCGCCGCTGCCACTCGCGGTCTGATGCCCGACGCGGGTCCGGGTGCACGGTTCGACGCGGCTGTCGAACGCGCGGTCGACCAGATCCGCAACCCCACGCTCGACCACGTCTTCTACGCGTTGTCGGCCGCGGCCGACCACAGCAAGATGTGGCACGGCCTCGCGTGGGTGCGCGGTGCCACCACGGGCAACCGCGACGCGGCGCGGCGCATGTCGACCGCGCTCGGGATCGAGTCGTTCGTCACGAACGTGGTCGTGAAGGGCCTCGTCGGGCGGGTACGCCCCGCTCGACCCGAGACCGACGAGCCTCTGCCCTACGGCATGCGGGTGCCGATCACCAGCTCGTTCCCGTCGGGCCACGCCACCGCCGCGTTCACCGCCGCGGTCTTCCTCTCCGACGACGACTTCGGCCCCGCTGCCCTCTGGTACGGGTTGGCCACCGCGGTGGCCTTCAGCCGGGTCTACGTGCGCATGCACCACGCCACCGACGCGGTCGCGGGGGCGGCGCTCGGGCTCGTGCTCGGTCGGGCGCTCCGGCGGATCTTGGCGCCGCGCTGACGTGGGAGACTCACGTCTCACAGCCGAGAACCTCCGAATCCCCCCGGGAGCGCGCCCGTGAGCCGCCAGATCGCCGTCACGTTCGACTATCGCTGCCCCTTCGCCCGCAACGCCCACGAAGCGATCGTCGCCGCCGTGCGCGAGGGCGTGGAGATCGACTACCGCTTCCAGTCGTTCTCGCTCGACCAGATCCACGTCGAGGAAGGCTCGCTTCCCGTGTGGGAGCGTCCCGAGGGCGAGCGGGGCGGTGGGGTGCTCGCACTCGAATGGGGCATCGCGATCCGCGACCAGTTCCCCGATCACTTCCTCGCCACGCACCTCGCCTTCTTCGCCGCCCGGCACGACCAGGGTCTGCAACTGAAAGACGTCGCCGTCCTGCGGGCTGCGGCAGCCGAAGCCGGCGTCGACACCGACGCGGTCGCGGCCGAGGTCGCGAGCGGCCGCCCGTTGAAGACGCTCGCGGCGGAGCACATCGAGGCGGTCGACCGGTGGGGCGTGTTCGGCGTGCCGACCTTCTGCGAAGGCGAGGATGCGGTGTTCATCCGGTTCATGGAGCGCGGGCGCACCGACGACCTCGCCCGGGCCGTCGAGCTCCTCGAGTGGACCCGCTTGAACGAGTTCAAGCACACGCGGGTCCCGCGCTGATCCGGAGGGAAGGGCCCCGACCATGAACGCGCGGATGTCGGATTCCGAAGCGATCATGTGGGCCGTCGAGAAGGACCCCGCGCTCCGATCCGACTTCTGCAACCTCACCATCCTCGAGTCGTCGCCCGACCCCGATCGCCTGCGCGCCAAGATCGAAGACGCGGTCGTGGGCTTCCCGCGCCTCGGCCAGCGCGTGGTCTCGGCCCCGCTGCGGATCGTGCCGCCAACGTGGGTCGACGATCCCGACCTCGACGTCGCGTACCACCTGCGGCGGATCGCGGCTCCCGAGCCCGGCGAACTCCGCGAGCTGCTCGATCTCTGCGCGGCGCTGGCGGAAGCCCCGTTCGACCGCTCGCGACCGCTGTGGGAATTCACCGTCATCGACGGTCTCGCCGACGGGCGCACCGCGATGCTCCAGAAGATGCACCACACGATCACCGACGGGGTCGGGGGTTTGAAGCTCTCGCTCGCGCTCGTCGACTTCGAGCGCGATCCCCCGCGGTCGACAAGAGCGCACGAGGCGCACGACGCCGGCGCGGAAGCCACCGAAGCCGCGCGCCAGTCGCCGGTCGGCGTGCTGCGCGGCGCGCTCGGCGACGCGGTGGGGCGCCACATCTCGGCCACCCGCAACCTCGCGGTCGGCGCCGGCCACATGGTGACGCACCCGACCGAAGCACCGTCGGGTGCACTCGACGTGCTGCGGATGGCCGGCTCGCTGCGCCGCCAACTGCTCGTCACCGGCAACGCGCGCTCGTCGGTGCTCACCGGCCGGTCGCTGCGCCGTCACCTCGAGGTGTTCAGCGTCTCCCTGCCGGCCGCGCACGACGCCGCCCGGCATCTCGGCGGCACCGTCAACGACGCCTTCGTCACGGGCGTCGCCGGCGCGCTCGGCCGCTATGCAGTGAAGATGGGCGGCACGGCCGACGAGCTGCGCATGGCGATGCCCGTCAGCACCCGCGAGCGCGGCGAGCGCGCTGCGAACCGGTTCGTGCCGACCCGGCTGTTGGTGCCCACCGATCCGCGCGACGTGCGCGAGCGCTTCGCGCTGATCGCCGACCGGTTGCACCGGACCCGTTCGGAACCGGCGGTCGCGGCCGCCGAGCTGCTCGCCGGGTTCGCCTCGGGCCTCCCGACGTCGATGCTCGTCGCGGCGACCCACTCGCAGACCCGCACGATCGACTTCGCGACCTCGAACCTGCGCGGGAGCCCGGTGCCGCTCTATCTCGCCGGCACCCGCATCCTCGCCAACTATCCGATCGGACCGCGCACCGGGTGCGCCCTCAACGTCACCGTGCTGTCGTACTGCGACGAGCTCCACATCGGCCTCAACATCGATCCCGCGGCCGTCACCGACATCCCACTCCTCATGGAGTGCCTCGACGAGTCGTTCGGGGAGCTGCTCAGCGTCCGGTGAGCAACGCGGCAGAGCCGAAACCGGTTACGGCTGATGCACGTAGGAGAGCGGCACGGCGGGGAACGCCGACGCGATCGCGTCGCCGAGCCCGACGGGCGCGGCGTCGATCTTGAGCTCCGACCGCAGAAACGCCACGGTGAAGTGCGCGACCACCGGCCACACGAGGCTCGGATCGATCTCGTCGGGGTAGCAGCCGTTCTGCGAGAGGTCGACCAGGCTGTCCCCGCTCTTCACGTCGCCCGCCGGGGGCAGCATGCCGTTGGCTCGCAGCGCCGCGCACTGGTCGACGAAGGTCGCGTGACCGGCACCGCCGCCGAGCAGCACGAGGCGCTTCGGGCCGGTGAGCTTCGAGTAGATGCCTTGCTGCACGTCGGCGCCGTACTCGAGGTCGGTACGCGCGCCGATGAGCATCGCGGGCTTGGAGACGACCGGCTTGGCCGGCGCGGCCGACGCCCACGCGACCGCCGCTTCGACATCGGGGAGCGCCAGCGCCACGAGGGCCGTCGCGCCACCTTGCGCGTACCCGACCGCCGTGACGTGCGAACGGTCGAGACTGCCACCCACCAACGGGTTCACGAGCACGGAGATCATCGCCGCGTGCAGGTCGAGCGCATCGCGCAGGTCGTCGACGGTGGCCCGCGATTGCACGAGGGCGAGGGTGTCGCGCGCGGTGTGATCGGGCGCGATCACGATGAATCCCCACGCCGCCAGGTCGGCCTCCAATGTCGCGCTGTCCAACGGGGTGCCGCCGAGGCCGTGGCTGAACAGCACCACCGGGAAGTGCCCGGGCGCCGGCGGCAGATCGCGGAACGCCGGGAGGGTGACGAGCTGTTCGGGGTCGAACTTGAGCTGCTTGCCGGCCGGGTCGTGCAAGGCTTCGCGGATGTCGTAGGTCGCGTGGTCCTGGCCCGCGTCGCTCCCTCGGCGGGCCGGATAGAACACCTGGATCAATCGTTCCGACACTTTCAGCGTCGTGATCCCGACGACGTCGGGTCCCGGCTTCGCGTAGGCGGGCCTCACAGCGACGGGCACGAGCGTCGTGGTCGGTGTCCGCCCTGTTTTCGGGGCACCGCGCCCGGAGCCGCCGGAGCAACCGCCGAGCAGCGCCAGTGTCGTCATCACCGAGATCGCGACGGGGACGCGCCGGCGAGCGGTCACGACGCCGACCGCCCCTTCGGCGACTCGACGTTCTCCACTTCGTCGCTCACCACGATGCCCAGGTCTCGGAAGACGCTCAGCGCGAGCGGCAGCACCTGGTCGGTCCCGACGACGATCCCGCGCAAGGCCGCCGCGCCCGCAAGCTCGTCGATCGTGGATCCGTGGAACGACGTGCCGGCCATCTTCGCCTTGGTGAACACGGCCCGGCGCAGGTCGCAACCCGGGAACGCGCTGTGGGTGAAGGTTGCCTCCGCGAAGTCAGCGTCGACGAGAGAGCAGTCGTCGAGCACGACCCGCTCGGCTTCGGAGAACCGGAAGTTGGCATCGTCGAGCTTGCAGCTGCGGAACCGGACGTCGCGCAGCTTCGAGTCGGAGATGACCGCTCCCGACATGCGGCAGTTGCGGAACTCGACGCGACGCAGCGACGACTGGCCCAAGATCGCGCCGGAGAGCTCGCAGTCGACCGCCAGCACGTCGGTGAGCCTGAGGTGCTCGAGCCGGGCGCCGGTGAACCGCACGCCCCGCAGCACCGAACCGGTGATCTCGACGTGCTCCGCGTCGGCACCGGTGAGGTCGGCACCCTCGACGAGCTCGTGCTCCCATTCATCGTGCGCGCGCACGGAGCCGGGATGCGCGGAGGCCGGCGCCGCCGGAAGTCGCGGCTGCGCGACCTCGACTTTCGACGGATGCAGGACGGGCGACACGGTCGTGGAGTATTGCGCGAGTCGGATGCCCCGAGTCGGCGGCCGGATCTCCACATAGGCTGCGGTCGTGGACGACGACTTCCTGCTCTTCGCCGGATCGGCGAGCAAACGCCTGGGTGCGGCGATCGCGGGGTACCTCGATCGGCCGTTGGGCGCCTGCGAGACCATGCGATTCTCGGAAGGCAACCTGTTCGTGCGGGTGCTCGAGAACGTGCGCGGCCGGCACACGTTCCTGGTGCAGGGCACCGCGTTCCCCGCGAACGACAACTTCATGGAGCTGCTCTTCTGGATCGACGCCCTCAAGCGCGCGAGCGCGGCGTCGGTGACGGCGGTGATCCCATACTTCAGCTACGCCAAGGGCGACAAGAAGGACGAGCCGCGGGTCTCCATCCGCGCGCGCGTGTGCGCCGACGCGATCGAGAGCGCGGGGGTCGACCGCGTCGTCACGATGGATCTGCACGCGCCGCAGCTCCAGGGCTTCTTCCACGTGCCCGTCGATGACCTCTACGCGCTGCCCATCTTGTGCGAAGCGATCACCGCGAAGGCCTTGCCCGATCTCGTGGTCGTCGCTCCCGATGCGGGCTTCGCCAAGAAGGCCCGAGCGTTCGCCGCCCGCCTCGGAACCTCGTACGCGATCGCAGAGAAGCGCCGCGACGACCACTCGGAAACGGCCGAGGTCACCGAGCTCATCGGCGACGTCATCGGAAAGACCGCGCTGCTCGTCGACGACTTCACGATCTCGGCGGGCACACTCGTCGACGCGGCACGCATCCTCACCGAGCGCGGTGCGGCGTCGGTCTACGCGATGGTCACCCACGGATTGATCACCGAGACCGCGGTCGAGCGCCTGGCCGCGAGCCCGATCGAGCGCCTCTTCATCACCGACACCGTCGAGACCCAGCCGGTCGCGCTGCCGGCGAAGGTCGAGGTGATCTCGGTCGCCGGCCTGCTCGGCGAGGCCATCCGCCGCATCCACAACCGCGAGAGCATCAGCTTGCTCTTCGAGTGATCCCCGCGTCCGGTGCCGGGTCGCGCTCGGCGATCGACACCGGATTCGGTGCGGCTCCGAGCACGATCGGCATCACCCACCTCGCGACGGCGAGTGCACCGGCGTCGGAGAAGTGCGCGCCGTCGGGCCGTGCGTCGGCAATGCCCGCGAACGCGTGGGACGCGCCGTGCGCACAGAGCTCGTGGTCGAGATCGACGACGTGGACGGCCGGGCGCGAAGCCGCGAGCCTCGGGATCGTGTGCCGATCGACGAACCACAGCGGGTCGCCGGGACGGATGGGCGTGTTCTCGCACGGGATGGTGAACCACACCACGGGCGCACCGCGCGCGCTCAGCACGTCGGCGGCCGCCTGGTACTCCGAGAGCTGCCAATCGTCGAGTGCGGGCGCGCCGGGCAGCAGCCAATCGCCGCGTCCCGGGAGCCGGCGCAACGCGATCTCCCAGATCGAGAAGAGCACGATCGTGACGTCGGGATCGAACGTGCGGATCGCGGCCGCCCACCGGGTTCCCCAGTCGGTACACCCGGTCGACGGCGTGCTCGCCGTGAGTCCCTGCACGATGAGGCCGTTGCGCCCCAGCGCGCACCAGTAGCGCGCGTCGTCGAGCACGCGCACGTTGCCACGTTGACCGGCCCACAACTCGAGGCCGCGCGCGAACGACACGCCGACCGAGTCGCCGACGACGAGGATCCGCAAGGGTCGGTTGCCCACGCCCGCGCGAACGAGTGGGACGATCCGGACCGCGGGTTTCGCGATCACGGCCGGTCGCGCCGCGAGCGCGGCCGGTGCGACGGCGGGCACCACGCCGGCCGGGGGCTCGAGTATCGCCTTCAGCACCGGTAGCCGCTGCCGGAAGGCGATCTCGGTGAGGCGCGGACGTGACGAGGCGTCGCCGGCCGACGACCGACGCGTGCGCCCGCCCCGAGACGGCCCGCCCACCGGACCCCCGAGGCCGAACGCGACGATCATCACGACCAGGCCGACGGCGGTGAGCACCGCCGGCAGGCGGACCGCGCGGGCGCGATGTCGCGCGCACCCGCCTCCCCCCGAACCCGACCACGCCGCGACCCACCTCCCGGGCGAGACGAACGGCGATGTTCTACCCCGGTCCGAGGCTCCTCATCCAGAGACACGCCGACCTCGGCCGGCGCCGGTGCGCTCCGGGGTTCACACGCCGCCGGCCTGCGGAGCGCGACCGCGCGCCGCTTCGTACAGGGCCCGGTCGACGGTGGTCATCTCCTCGATCGTGCGCAGGAGCGCCGCCGGCACGTTCGCGCGCCGGGGCCGATCACTCGAGGGGTTCTCGTGCCCGAGCACCGGAGGGTCGTCGACCGCCCACACCCGCCGGGCAACCTCGCGGTAGAGCCCGTCGAGCCGTTCGGTGACACCCACGAACTCGATCTCGGAGAGCGCGTCGAGGGCGGCCCGCTCGAGATCGGCACCCGTCAAGGTGAGCGGCGAGCAGTCGAAGAGGCTCTGCAACGGATACTGGTGCTCGGCGGGGAACGGCGGGCCCAGGCTCGCGAAACGGACGGCCGAGTCGTACGCCGTACCCGCGTGCGCGAGATCGACGCGATGCGCGAGCTGGCGCGCCTGGTAGTCGCGGCACAGTGTGTTCCACCGCGGCGAGCCGACGAACTCCTCGAGCGAGAACCCCGGCGACTCGGCGTGCACATCAGGGTTGACGCTGAGCTGCCAGTAGTGCGAGAGGGTCCGGTCGACGGGATCGCGCAACACCGTGAGCGTGCGCGTCTCGGGCGGCAGCAGCTCGCGCGCTTCCCAAGGCAGGTGACCCGTCACGAACCCGACGTCGCGCCACTGCGCGCGATCGCGTTGCACGAACTGGTCGAGGAAGATCTCGGTGACGCTCGCTCCCCGTTGCGCGCGGTCGTTGAGGCGAGCCAACGCGGTCGTGAGCGCGGTGCCACCCGTCTTCATGATGTGCATGAAGTACAGAGGAGGTCCGAGGTCGGGCCGCCCGTGCACGGCGCGCGCGAGGCGCGCGCGCAACCTCGACGGCCGGGCGCCGCTCATCGCCGCGCCGGCTTCAACGCACCGGCGGGCCGGCCGCGCCTTCGACGATCTCGATCCATTCGCCGTACAGCGGATCGAGCCACTGCCGGTGCCGGCAGTCGGCCGCCTCGTCGACGACATAGAGGTGCAACGTGGGCGCCTCGTCGGCGAGGTCGACGAGGTCGGCGCCCCGGGGAAGCGGCGGCGACGCGTCGATGAGGTCGACGAGCGCGACGGCGGCCAGCACACGGCTGTGGCAGTCGGGGCATGCGGAGACCGTCGCGGCCTCCAGACCCGCCGTGGCAGCGAGCAGCGCGGCGGTCTCGGCCGCGTCGAGCGCGACCTCGTTCTGCTCCTCGTCGACGATGCGCAACGCCGGCTCGGGCACGCCGACGACGGTAGCGGCTCGCGCCGGCCGTCCGATGCCTCGAGCGGAGTCCGACGGCCGGGAACCGTCCGAGCGCGGGGGTCGTCAGAATGGCGTCGAGGAGGACACCCATGGAGCCCACCACCGAGGGCCAACCGCCCGCCGAGCTCGCCCCGGCCATCGCCCGCCGGCACCCGGCCCGGGCCGCGGTCGCGTCCCTGGCCGTGATCGCCCTGCTCGCCGCGGCCGTGGGCGTCGTCGCGGCAACCCGTCACCACGGCACCCCGCGGCTGGTGTTGAGCCCCGGGAGCCGGGCGCCGGAGCAGGCGAACGCCCGACCGTCCTTCTCCGGCGGGTTCACCCCGTTCCGCTACCGGCTCGCGGTCCCGCCTCCCGACCTCGGCCCCGACGCCGCGGTCGCCCGGCTCGAGGCACCCGCGGTCGACGCAGCGAGGGTCGCGTCGCTCGCCCGGGCCCTCGGGCTCTCCGGCACCGCGAAGCCGATGCCCGGAGGCTCGGGGTGGCAGGTGAGCAGCGGGTCGGCCGAGCTCCTGGTGGCGCCCACCCCGGGCGGCTACTCGGTGTCGTACGCCCCGACCTCGGCCGACTCGGCGCCGGGCTCGGTGCCCGGCTCGACCGGCTCCGGTAGCTCCCCGAACGCCGGGAGCGCCGGAGGTGGGCAGACCTCCGGCAACCCGAGCGGAGCCGCCGCCGTGCCGCCGGTGCCCCTGCAACCGGTCGCCCCGCCGACGGCTCCGGTTCCGCCGGGCCCGGTTCCGACGGTTCCCACCGCACCGGTTCCCACGACCGCGGTTCCCGCACCGGTTCCCACCACACCGGCGCACCTGCCCGACGCCCCGCGCGCCGAGCAGATCGCGCGCGCCCTCCTCGATCGCATGGGCATCCGCGGCGACTGGTCGGTCACGGTCGACACGACGAGCGCCGGCCCGGCCGTGATGTGCGCACCCGCGCCGTGCCCCGCACCGCCCCCGCTCGTACCGTCGACGGTCACGGTCGAGCTCCGCCCACAGCTCTCGGGCGTCGCGATCGACGGCCTGTCGTGGCGCGTCGCGATCGGAGATCAGAGTCGCATCGTCGGCGTCGGCGGAACGTGGACCGACCTGCGCACGCTGGGTCGCTACCCACTCCGGACGGTCGGCGCGGTGTTCGCCGACCTCGCGGCCGGGCGCGGCATCGATCCGTTCCCGGTGCCGCTGGCCACCACCGAGCCCGGGGGTGCCGTCCCGTTCCACGAGATCGCTCCCGTCATCGTCACGATCGACCACGTGACGCTCGGACTCGCGGTGATGCCCGCCTTCGACAACGGCGGCGCGGTCGTCGACGTCGTCCCCACGTACGTGTTCAGCGGTCGCACCCCAGACGGGCAGCAGATCTCCCGATCGCTCGTCGCGGTGGAAGCAAGCGTCACCACGCCGAGCACCACGCCGAGCACCACGCCGAGCACCGCGCCGGGCGCGACGAAGCCCGGCACCGGGCCGACCGTCGTCGCGCCGCCGCTCACCTGATCGCCCCCCGATCGAGTCGGCGGTAGCGTCGCCCGCATGCGCGCGGTGACGACGATGGGCGACGGCACGATCGAGGTGCGCGAGCATCCCGACCCGCAACCGGGGCCGGGAGAGGTGCTCGTGCGGGTCGCGGGCGCCGGCCTCAACCGCGCCGACCTCATGCAGCGCGCGGGCTTCTATCCCGCTCCCCCGGGTGCGCCGCCCGACATCCCGGGGCTCGAGTTCGCGGGCACCGTCGTTGCGTTGGGCGACGGCGTCGAGCGGCCGGGCATCGGCACGGCGGTGTTCGGGATCACCGGTGGCGGGAGTCAGGCCGAGCTCGTCGTGGTCGCGGCCGGCCAGTGCGCGCCCGTGCCGGCCGGGCTCGATCTCGTCGCGATGGGCGGTGTTCCCGAAGCGTTCGTCACCGCGCACGACGCGATGTGCACCCAGGCCGCGGCGCGTGCGGGCGAATGGGTGCTCATCCACGCCGTGGGTTCGGGCGTCGGCACCGCGGCCCTGCAACTCGCGAAGGCGATCGGCGCGCACGTCGTGGGCACGTCGCGCAGTGCGGGGAAGCTCGAACAGTGCCGCCGGCTCGGCCTCGATCACGGCATCGTGCCCCCGACCACGGCCGACGGCTCACTCGACGTCGTCGCGTTGGCCGACGAGATCACCCGCGTCACCGGAGGGGGCGCCGACGTCGCGCTCGACCTCGTGGCCGGTCCCTACGTCGAGGCCGACATCGCCGCGGCGGCGCAGTGCGGTCGGATCGTGCTCATCGGCACGCTGGCCGGCGGCACCGCGACGCTGCCGATCCTCGCCGTGATGCAGCGCCGGCTGCGATTGTTCGGCACGATGCTGCGGATGCGATCGGTCGCCGAGAAGGCGAGCGCGACCGACGCGTTCGTGCGCGACGTCGTGCCGTTCCTCGCCGACGGCACGATCGCTCCGGTGATCGAGGCGGTCGTTCCCCTCGCCGAGGCGACCGAGGCCTACGACCGCCTCGCGACCGACGCCACCGTCGGCAAGATCATCCTGCGCCCTGCGTGAGGCGCGGACGGTGAGGGCGGTGAGGGCTGCGGGAACGTCGGCCGTCCCGGGCCTCGGCCGGGCGCGAACGGCGGCCGGTACGATCACCGGACCGTCTCCTGGAGGTTCTCATGGTTGATCTCGCCGACACCGACGTCGTCATCGTCGAGGCCGTGCGGTCACCGCTCGGCAAGCGCAACGGCGGCCTCGCGACCGTGCATCCCGCCGAGCTCCTGTCGACCGTCCAGCAGGCCCTCATCGAGCGATCGGGCATCGACCCCACCCTGGTCGGTCAGGTGATCGGCGGCTGCGTGAGCCAGGTCGGCGAGCAGACCTTCAACATCGCGCGCACCGCGTGGCTCTCGGCCGGCCTGCCGATGAGCGTCGCCGCGACCACGGTCGATTCACAGTGCGGATCGTCGCAGCAGGCCACCAACCTCGCGGCCGCGTTCGTGAAGTCGGGCGTGGTCGACGTCGCGGTCTCGTGCGGTGTCGAGTCGATGTCGCGGGTGCCGTTGGGCGCCGCGGTGCGCGGCGACTTCGGCCGCCCCACACCCAAGTCGTACACGGAGCACTACGAGCTGACGTCGCAGTTCGAGGGGGCCGAGCGCATCGCCGACAAGTGGGGTGTCACCCGCGACGACTGCGACCGGTTCGGCCTGCTCTCGCAGCAGCGGGCGCAGCAGGCGTGGGCCGAAGGCCGGTTCGAGCGCGAGGTCGTGCCGATCGACGCGCCGATGCTCGCCGACGACGGCACCGCCACGGGCGAGACGCGCCGCATCGCGCGCGACGAAGGCCTGCGCGAGACCTCGCTCGAGAAGCTCGCCGCACTGAAGCCCGTCGCGCGGGAGAACGGCGTGCACACCGCGGGGTCGTCGTCACAGATCACCGACGGGTCCGCCGCGGTGCTCCTCACCACGGTCGCGCGCGCACGGGAGTTGGGACTGCGCCCGCGGGCTCGCGTCGTCGACCAGTGTCTCGTCGGAGTCGACCCGGTGCTCATGCTCACGGGCCCGATCGACGCGACCCATCACCTCTTGAAGCGCAACGGCATGCAGATGTCGGATATCGACGTCATCGAGATCAACGAGGCGTTCGCGTCGGTCGTGCTCGCGTGGGAGCGCGAGCTCGGCACCGACCCCGCTCGGGTCAACCCGAACGGCGGGGCGATCGCGCTCGGCCATCCCGTCGGCGCGACGGGCGCGCGGCTCATCACGAGCGCGCTCCACGAGCTCGAGCGCAGCGACGCGAACCTCGCGCTCGTGACGATGTGCTGCGGTGGGGGCCTCGGCTCCGGCACCCTGATCGAACGCGTCTGACGGCGGCGGGTTCGGGCGTGGACCGGCCCGACGGTCTCCTCGACGACGAAGAGCTGCGCTGCCTGCTGGCCGTGCGGTTCAGCCCCGGAACGCAGACGCACATCGATGCCGAGACCCAGCCGAGCATGTTCCGGCCGGCCGTCGTGCAACGGCACGTGTACGCGAAGTGGGTGCAGTCGTCGGCCGCGGTGGGCTTTCCGGTGGCCGGGCCGGAGATGATCCTCGGGGTCACCGACGACCGGTTGCTCGTGTGGCGCCCCGCGCTCCTCCGCAGCCGGCCCCGCCGCTTCGCGGGCGCGTTGGCACTCCCGGAGATCCGGCGCGCCGGAGTGCATCGGCGGATCGTCGCGTCGGTGCTCACGTTCCTGTTCGCCGACGGCACGATCGTCGCGGTCGAGACCCTGCGGGCTTCGCGTCTGCGGGCGTTCGCGGAGGCCATCCCGACCTACACCGATCGCCGGGACCGGTAGCCTGCGCGCGGTGGCCACCCTGGCAGAAGATCTCGGCTACGCGCCGGACGCCAAGCTGCTCATCGTCAACTGCGACGACCTCGGCTCCACGCGCGCGGCGAACGTCGCGGTCTACGACGCCGTGCGGCGCGGCCTCGCGACGAGCGCGACGCTCATGGTGCCGTGCCCGTGGTCGCGCGACGCCGCCGCCATGTACCGCGGCGAAGACGTCGGCGTGCACCTCACCCTGACGTCGGAGTGGGAGACGTACCGCTGGGGTCCGATCACCCACTCGCCCAGTCTCCTCGACGGCGACGGCGGCTTCCCGCGCACCGTCTCCGACGCGTGGGATCACGGCGACCTCGACGAAGTGCGCAAGGAGTGCCGCACGCAGATCGAGCGGGCGATCCTCTGGGGCTTCGACATCAGTCATCTCGACAGCCACATGGGAACGCTGCAACTGCGCGCCGACTTCTTCGACGTGTACCTCGAGATGGCCGTCGATTTCAACCTGCCGATGCGCATGCCCGGCGCCAGCGCGCAACGCCAGATCGGGTTCCCGTTCCGGCGGCTCGCGGCCGAGGAAGGCGTGGTGTTCACCGACCACTTCGTGCAGTGCCCGGTGGGCGCGCGACGCCGGATCGAGAAGACGCTCTTCGACCTGCGACCGGGCGTCACCGAGGTGTACCTGCATCCGGCGATCGACAGCGACGAGCTGCGCAGCTCGCATCCCGATTGGGCCGCGCGCGTCGAGGATTACGCGTTCCTGACCAACGATCCGTCGTTCCCGGCGCTCGTCGAGCGGGCCGGCGCGACGCTCATCGGGTACCGCGAGCTGCGCGACCTGCAGCGCTCCCGCTGACGCGTCGCCGCTAGAGCGGTTGGCTGCGGGACAACACCGGCAGCACGCGCAACAGCACGGCCGAGTCGCCGGCCATCTTCATCGTGCCGCGCATGAACGCCACCGACAGATCGAGCTCGCCGCGCTTGACCGCATCGGCGTCGGGCGGG
Organism: Actinomycetota bacterium; assembly: GCA_036787815.1. Lineage (GTDB taxonomy): Bacteria > Actinomycetota > Acidimicrobiia > IMCC26256 > PALSA-610 > DATBAK01. Next base: position 4,428 of record DAIQOP010000037.1, on the reverse strand, counting down.
GTGAGCGTGAGCACGACGGCCGCCGGCTCGTCGCCAGTCTCGGTCGGTGTGACCGCGTCGCCGTCGACGACGACGCGGTGGCGTTCGAGCTCACGCTTGCGCTCCGCGACCACGAGATCGACCGTCGCTCGTTCGCCACTCACAGCGAGCGGCGGGCAGGCTCGCGCAGGCCGGCGAAGAGATCGTCTTCCATCCCGCCTTCGGGGGTGGTTCCGGGCACGAGCGTGCGGGCCAGGATGTAGTCCTCCCACGGATAGACCTCGCGGACGAGGTCGTCGGGGATCGCCATCCAGTGGCCTTCCGGGTCCACCTGCGTCGCGTGCGCGAGGAGCGCCGCGCGCCGCGCGCCGAGGTGCTCGCTCACATCGATGCGGGTCGTGAAGCGCTCGTCGCGGTCGGGCATGCTGTTCTCGCCCTCGAACCAGCGAGCGAAGGGGCTTTCCTGGCCGCGGTCGAGGTAGACCGCGTGGAGCGCCTTCACCCGCGCCATCGACCACGCGACGTAGTAGAGCTTGCTCGGCTGCCACGGTTCGCCCGCGTCGGGGAACCGGTCGGGATCGCCGGCGGCGTCGAACGCGGGGCCGGAGATCTCCCACACGCGGATGTGGTCGGGATGCGGATACCAGTTGCGGTCTTCGTGGTAGGTGATGATCACCTGCGGGCGCTCGGCCCTGATGATCTTCACGAACCGTTCGACGGCTTCGTCGAGTGGCGCGTTGGCGAAGTTGTCGGCACGCGCGTTCGCTTCGGTGTCGGGCATCCCCGAGTCGCGGTACCCGAGCATCTGCACACTGTCGTACCCGATCGCCCGCGCGCTCGCCTCGAGCTCGGCCATGCGCACGCCGGCGAGATCGGCGCGCACGTCGGGCCGGTCCATCGCGGGATTGAGGATGTCGCCCTCTTCACCGCCGGTGCAGCACACGAGCACGTTGCGGATGCCTTCCGCCGCGTACTTGGCGCTCGTGCCCGCGCCCTTCGACGCTTCGTCGTCGGGGTGGGCGTGAATCTGGAGCAGACACAGGTCGTCGGCCATCCGGTCACGGTATCGCAGCCGCCGAACCCTGCCGACCGGCCGACTGCCGGCCCCACGGCCTACTGCCCGCGCCGCAGCACGAAGAGCTCGACCTCGCCGATGCCCCGCACCCGTTTGCGCCCGAGCGGCCGCCACGCCAGCCCGGGGTCGTCAGCGAGCGCGCGATACACGCCCTCGGCGGCCAGCACCGTGCCGCGGCGGGCGCGGTCGGTGATCCGGCTGGCCAGGTTGACGACCGGGCCGTAGTAGTCGCCGTCGCGGGCGAGCACCGACCCGGAGGCGATGCCGACCCTCACCTCGGGCACGACGCTGTGGGCGGCGGTGCGCTCGGCGAGGGCCAGCCCGATCAGCGCGACGTCGCGGGGCGCGCCGACGAACATCACCTCGTCGCCGATCGTCTTCACGATGCGCCCGTTGTGCTCGGCCGCGGTGTCGTAGGCGAGCAACTCGAAGGCGGCGAGCAGCTCCGACAGCTCGTGCTCGTCGAGCCCTTCGGAGAGCTCGGTGTACCCCGCGATGTCGGCGAACCCGACCGCGAGCTCGACGGTCGGGCCCTCCGTCGGGCGCGCCAGGCGGCGCCAGACCGCGGCCCGGAACAGCAGGCGATGCGTGTAGTCGATCAGCGCGGCGATGCTCTCCCAGTCGGCTTCCTCGATGAGCGCGATCGCGACGGCTTCGTCGTCGGCGCCCGTCGCGCGCAGCGCGTCGAGGCCCTCGGCCACGAGGTCGGCTTCGAACGCCGCGAGCCGGGCCAACGATGCGCTCACCACCCGCACCTGGTGCTCGAGGTCGTCGATCGACTGCTCACCGCGGAACCGCCGATCGACCGCGAAGCGCAGCGCCCGCGCGTCGCGCTCGGAGAACGCCATCACGTTGTCGGGCACGTCGGGGAATCCGAGCGCGCGCCAGATGCGGGCGGCGACGTCGGGAGAGGCGCCGGCGGCATCCGCGACGCCGGCGACGTCGTAGCGCGCGTCGCCGGGCATCAACATGCGGTCGAGCGCCAGCAGCGGCAGCCACCCTTCCGCGGTCGCACGCGCGATGTCGGCCTCGGTGGCACCGGAGTCGAGCAGCCAGGTCCGCAGGTCGGCGATCATCCCCGCATCGTCGCACGGCCGGGCCGGCGGAGTGCAAGGGCCGTGACTCTGCGTGGCGCGGGCATCCGGTTCGGTCGTCCCGATACTCTGACCTGGCCGATGACCGCCTCCATCGATCCCCCCCGACCGGCGGCGCGCCTTCGGGAAGCGGCGTGGATCGCCGCCGTCGCCGTCGTCGTGCTGCTCTTCATCGGCGTGGCCGAGCGCATCGCGTATCGCGGCCGCGTGATGCCGGGCATCAGGATCGCGTCGCTCGATCCGTCGGGAAGGCGCGAGCTCGGGGCCTACGGCGAGATCACGAAGCTCGCCCACCGGCTCGAGACCGAACCGCTCCAAGCCGTCACCGCCGGACACACGCTCGAGGCCGAACCCGACACGATCCACCTTCGCGTCGACGCGCGGGCGACGCTGCGCCGCGCGCGCAGGGCGGGTCGGAGCGGCAATCCGCTGCAACAGGTGCTCGGCACCGTGCTGCGGAAGCTGCGCCCCGACCGTGTCGATCCGGTGGTCACCTTCGACGCGAACGGCGTCGACGCGATCGTCGACCGATGGAGCGCGCAGGTCGACCGGGGAGTGCAGGAAGGCGGGCTCCACTTCACGGGCACGACCGTGGTCGAGATCGCGCCCCATGGCGGCAAGGGCATCCACCACGAGGCGACCAAGCGGGCCCTGCTGGCCGAGATCGCCGACGGAGACCGCACACCCCTGCATCTCGGCTACGGACCGATCGGAGCGCGCACGACGAGCGCGCAGGTGGCCGCCGTCGCGCGCCGGGCGCGCACCATCCTCACCCACTCGCTGCGGGTCACCGCGAGCGGCCACGTCTTCGCCGCGTCACCCGCCCAGATCGCGGGCGCGCTCACGACGCGCGTCGACGGCAACGAGCTGGCCCTCGCGGTCGATCGCACACGCCTCGAAACCGTGCTGCGGCCGCAGCTCGACCCGATCGGCGCGCCGCCGGTCGACGCGCGCTTCGAGGTGACGGGCACCAACCACGTGGTGGTGGTCCCGTCGCGCGACGGCTTGGAGCCCGATCTCACGAGGGTCGGCCGCGCGATCCTCGCGAATCGCACCGCGGTCAGCGTGCCGCTCGCGCGGCGCCATCCCGCACGCGACACCGCGTGGGCCGGCCGGCTCGGCATCACCGAGCAGGTCTCGAGCTTCACCACGCACTACGTGCCCGGGCAGAGCCGGGTGACGAACATCCACCTGGCCGCCGACATCATGAACAACACGGTCGTGGAGCCCGGCCAGGTGTTCTCGCTGAACGACACGCTCGGACCGCGCACGCCCCAACGCGGCTTCGTGAAGGCTCCCGTCTACTACGACGGCGAAGCCGAGGACTACGGCGGCGGCGTCAGCCAGATCGCGACCACCACCTACAACGCCGAGTTCTGGGGCGGCTTCGAGAACGTGTCCCATCAGCCGCACACCCTCTACTACAGCCGCTACCCGCTCGGCCGCGAAGCGACCGTCAACTACCCCGTGCTCGACCTCAAGTGGCGGAACAACTCGCATCACGGCGTGCTGATCCGCGCGGGCTACACGAACAGCTCGGTCACGATCACCTTCTACGGCAACCGCGAAGGCAAGACCGTCCGAGAGGAGAGCACGAACTGCTCGTCGACGTCGCCGACCCGGCGCTGCGTCGACATCCTGAAGACGACGCCGTTCCCGACGACGGTCGTGCGCTGCCCCCCGAAGGATCCGAAGGTCGACCCCACCAACGACTGCGCCACGCTCCAGCCGAACGAGAGGCTCGATCTCGCCCAGGGCCACACCGGGTACGAGGTCACGTTCTTCCGCGTCATCGACCAACCGGGCCACGCCGAGATCAGGGAACGCCATTCGTGGCGCTACGACATGCTTCCCGACGTGATCCTCGTCGGCGCGGTGCCCAAGGGCGCCACGACGACGGCACCGAAGGGTCACGGCCCCACGACGACCAGGCCGAGATCCACGACCACGATCCCGTAGCGGGCCTACCTGCGCAGAGCGAGGCGTGGAGTGCGCTCGTCGGGCGGCCGGCTCCTCTGGTCGATGGTCCACCAGCACTCGAGCGCGGCACACCCGATCGCGGCGATGACCGCGGCCGAGACCAGGGCCCGGGCGGGCGGCAGCCCGAGCGCGTAGAAGTCGCGCGTCATCGGGAGCGCGAACAGCACGACGACGCTTGTCGCCATCGCGCCGACCAACGCGATCGCCGCCTTCGTAGCGGGGCGCGCGAGCATCGCCAGCACCGCGAGCCCGACGACGAGCAGCACGATCGTCGCGGTCGTACGCGACGCCGTGAGCGAG
>DAIQOP010000263.1:0-5593 GCA_036787815.1 Actinomycetota bacterium | reverse complement strand
AGCTCGACTATAGGCCGGTACCGGTGACGCGGATGGCGCCCGATCCCGACGCGGAGGCGGCACGGTACGCCGAGCTGTTGGCCACGCACCCCGTCGACGTGTGCTGCCTCGGGATCGGTGAGAACGGCCACGTCGCGTTCAACGATCCGCCCGTGGCCGACTTCGACGACCCGTTGCTCGTGAAGGTGGTCGCGCTCGACGACCGGTGCCGGCAGCAACAGGTGGGAGAGGGGCAGTTCGCGACCGTGACCGACGTGCCGCCCCGGGCGATCACGGTGACGGTGCCGGGGTTGTTCCGTGCGGCCCACGCACTCGCCATCGTGCCGGAGGTGCGCAAGGCCGAACCCGTGCGCCGCGCGATCGAGGGCCCCATCGGCACCGCGTGCCCGGCCTCGGCGCTTCGGCGGCAAGCCGACGCAGTGCTGTATCTCGATGCGGGCTCGGCGTCACTACTCACGGTTCCGGCGTGAGCAGCGGGAGCTCGGCGCCCGATCCGGGCGCGCCCCGCGTCACCGGTCCCGACGTGGGTGCGGTGATCATGTTCCCGAGCCGCCGCGAGCTCGTGCGGCGGCTCCCCCCGTTGCTGGGCGGGATCGCGCTGATCTCGCTCGGCATCTCGCTGTCGGTGCAGGCACACCTCGGTCTCGCGCCGTGGGACGTCCTCCACCAGGGTGTGTCGAGGCGCACGGGTGCATCGCTCGGTTGGGTGATCGTGGCCGTCGGGTTCGTCGTGCTGCTCGCCTGGATCCCGCTGCACCAACGGTTGGGCATCGGCACGATCGTGAACACGGTGTTGGTCGGCGCGCTCACGAAGGTGATCTTGCCGGTGATCGGCGTACCCGATGCGCTGGCCGTGCGCATCCCGATGCTCCTCGCCGCGATCGCGGCGTTCGGCATCGGTGGCGGTCTCTACATCGGCGCCGCGCTCGGCCCCGGCCCGCGCGACGGGCTGATGACCGCGATCACGGCCCGCGGCCACCGGTTGTGGGTCGTGCGCACCGTGCTGGAGCTCTCGGTGCTGCTCGCGGGGTGGTTGCTCGGCGGCGATGTCGGCGTCGGTACCGCGCTCATCGCGTTCTCGCTCGGGCCGGTGACCCATTTCGCCATCCACCGCTTCCACCTGCCGGTGCCGGCCGACTCCGACGCGGTGCTCGGCGAGTGAACCCGCGCGCCCTCGGGGTCGCCGTGATCGGTACCGGCTTCGGTGCCCGGGTCGTCGCGCCGAGCTTCGCCGCGGTCGAAGGAGTGGATGTCGTGTCGGTGGTCTCGGCCCGCGACGACTCGGCGATCGCCGCAGCGGTCGCCGATCCGCGCGTCGAGCTCGTATCGGTGCACTCGCCGCCGTTCCTGCACGATCGTCACGTACGCATCGCGCTCGAAGCCGGCCGCTCGGTGCTCTGCGACAAGCCCTTCACGCCTTCGGTCTCGACGTCTCGCGCGCTCGTCGCCGACGCCCGCGACGCGCCGGGCGTGCATCTGCTCAACTTCGAGTTCCGGTTCGACCCGGTGCGCGAGCGCATGCGTGAGGTCGTCGCGTCGGGCGTGCTCGGCGCGGTCGAGCATGTCGCGTGGAGCCACGTCAGCGCGGGTTCGCGGCAGCCGTTGCGACCCTACGGGTGGCTGTTCGACGCGGCACGCGGTGGCGGTTGGATCGGCGCGTGGGCCTCGCACGCGATCGACACCCTGCGCGTGACGGTCGGCGAGATCGAGGTGGTCGTTGCTTCGGCACCGAGCCTCGCCGTCGGCTCCCGACCGGATCCCGACGATCCGGACGCACCGTGGCGCGACTGCACGGCGGAAGACGGGTTGAGTGCGCTGCTCCGGCTCGCCGGTGGTGCGACGGTCTCGATCGATTCGACCTTCGCGGCGCCGGCTTCCCTGCCGCCCCGGATCACGATCGTCGGGCGCGAGGCGGTGCTCGAGAACGTGGCCGACGCGCGCCTCACGCTGTTCGACGCGGCCGGGTCACGCGACGCCGTCCGGCTTCCCGCGCGTGAGCCTGGGGTCGACCACCACGCCGCGCCGATGCTGGTGATGGCCGCCGCGGTGCGCGACGCCGTGCGCGCCGGCGTGGCGCCCGCGGGCCTCGCGACCTTCGCCGACGGCCTCGCCTGCGACGAGGTCCTGGCCCACCTCCGCGCCCCGGCGCGGGTTACGAGGTGATCTGGCGGGAGGTGGGTTGGGCGGCGAGCTCGAAGACCGTGCGCCAGCCGTGGGCGTCGAAGCCGGCACCGTGCAACGTGAGGTTCGCCTCGGTCTCGAGCTCGTGGCCCGACGGCAGGGCGAGCGCCGAATACGCGTAGGAACGGGCGACGGTGACGATCGCCCGGTCGAGGCGGGAGTCCGTTGCGAACGCGGTCGACTGCGCCTCTTCGAAGGCCGCCGCCGCGTCGCTCGCCGCGCCCTGCTGCACGAAGGCGAACCCGGCTGCGAGCCGGGCGTAGAGGCGGTCGAGGTAGGAGCCGCCGCGGATCGCCGAGAGCGCTTCGCACACGGCAAGGGCTTCGGCGGGGCGACCGCCGGCGTCGAGAGCCAACGCGAAGGCGCTGCCGATGGCGTAGCGGGGGCCGTCGTCGGCCGCGAGCGCGTACGCCGGTTCGAGCAACGCGATCGCCTGGTCGACCTCGCCGCACTGCAGGAGCATCAAACCGCTCACGAGCGCGCGGTCGATGTCGCCGACGACGGCATCGTGCGGCTCGTCGTCGAAGCGGAGCTGCGCGATCGCGCTGCGCGCGGTCTCGGTGTCGCCGCGGTGCACGGAGACCGCGGCCTGGAGGCCGGCCGCGTTCCTCCGCATCGCCGGGTCGTGCATCGGTTCGACGAGACCGATCGTGCGCGCCACGAGCTCGTCGCACTCTCGGAAGCGGGTGAGGTTGTTGAGCGCGCGGATGGTGGGCATCGTCGCCATCACCTCGCCCCAACGATCATGGATGTCGCGGAACAACGCGAGCGCCTCGTTGCCCCGCTCCAACGCGTGTTCCGCCCGCCCGCGCCACAGCGCGATGTTCGCGAGGAGCACCTTCATCATCCCCGACGCCCAGCGGTCGCCGGTCTCGTGGGCCTCGGTGAGGATCTGCGACGCGAGGTGGTCGGCTTCGTCGAGGTTGCCCTGGTTGAAGCGCGCGAACGCGAGCAGGCCGAGCGCCCATCCGAGCCCGCCCCAGTCGCCGATCTGCGCGAAGCGGTCGGCCGACTCCTGGAGCCGGCTCTCGGCGTCGGCCAGGTGGCCCTGCGAGAACGAGATCCACGCGAGGTTCTGCAACGCCCACGCCTCGCCGCGCTGGTCGTCGACCTTCCGGAACGACGCGAGCGCCTCGGAGGTGAGGCGCTCGGCCTCGGCGTGCTCGCCACGGAACAGGTAGATCACACCGAGCCCGCGCAGCGCGCCGGCGACTCCCGACGTGTCGTCGAGCGCGCGCCACGCGTCGACCGCGCGCCACAGGGTCGCCTCGGCGTCCTCGTAGCGACCGGCGTCGGATTCGACGCGCCCCAGCACGGTGAGCGCGCGGGCGACGGTGGCGTGATCCTCCGCCTCCGTCGCTTCCTCCAGCACTTCGAGCGCGTCGTCGTGGGCGTCGTCGAGCTTGCGGGCGGCTTCGAGCGCGCGGGCGCGGCCGAGGAGGGCCGTCCAGCGGCGGGGCACGTCGTCGGGCGTGATGAGGGCCAGGGCCCGGTCGAACAGCCGGCCCGACGCGATCCAGTTCTCCGTCGCCTCCACCGGCACCGCGGCGTCCATGAGCGCGGTGATGGCGCGGTTGCGGATGTCGGGGGCGACGCCCGGCACGGTGCCGAGATCGGCGACCAGCTCCGCGGCGGTGGCGAGATGGTGCGCGATCACGTCGACGCGGGTGCTCGCATCGACGAGCCGGTCGGTGAGATCGGCATGCCGGCGAGCTCGTTCGGCTCGCGTGAGCGTGCCGTACGCGACTTCGCGCACGAGCTCCGATTTGAAACGGAAGTCGTCGTCCTCGAGGATCAGGAGGTCGCGGTCGGCGAGGGCCTCGAGCACGTCGTCGGGCGCATCGACGCCGGTGAGCGCGAGCGCGTCGGCGACGAGCCCACTCGAACCGACGACCGCGCAGTCTTCGAGCAGCGAGCGTTCGGTGGCCGGGAGGGCGTCGAGGCGGGCGGCGACGAGGCCGTGCAGCGTCGCGGGGAGCACACCGACGCGCGCGGCCTCGGCCGGGCTACCCGAGTGCTCGACCTCGCACACCAGGGCGACGAGCTCCTCGACGAAGAACGGGTTTCCACCGCTGCGTTCGAGCAGGAACTCGAGCACGTCGTCGGTGAGGTTCTCGCCGAAGAGCTCCCGGGCGAGGCTGGCCGTCGCGTCCGCGTCGAGCGGGTCGACGTGCATGACGAGCGAGTTGTGGTGCCCACCGGCCAACGCCCACCGTTGCTCGAAGCCCGGCCTCGCGGTGCCGACGAGCACGAACGGCAGGTTGCGCAAACGCTCGAGCAACCGCTCCGCGAGGTCGAGCACGAGATCGTCGGCCCAGTGCAGGTCGGAGAGTGCGAGCACGACGGGGCCGCGGCGAGCGTGGCCCTCGAGGAACGAAGCGACCGAGCGCATCGCGTCGTCGCGCGCTCGCGCGGGCTCGACGGCCGGTCGGGCGAAGCCCTCGAGGATGTACAGCAGCCCTTCGACGATGCGTTCGATCTCTGCGGCCTCGAGCCCGTCGAGCACGGTGGTCACCGATTCGCGCACGCGATCGCGGATCGGGACGTCGGGGTGCTCGTCGCAGGCGCACGCCTCGCGAATCGCTTCGGCCACGGGTGCCCACGCGTTCGCGTTGCCGTACGGAGCGCACTGCCCGCTGAGCACCAGCGCGCCGCCGGTCGCTCGCGCGATCTCGGCGAACTCGACGACGAGCCGGCTTTTGCCGATGCCCGCGTCGCCGAGCAACAGCACCAATTGCGCGCGCCGGCGGGTGCGGGCGATCGAGAACGCATGGCGCAGCACTCCCATCTCGGAGTCGCGCCCGACGAGTGCGCCGCGCGCGCCGCGTCGGCGTCGGCCCGGAGTCGTGGTGGTGTGCAGCGCGACCCACGCGGAGACGGGTTCGTCTCTTCCCCGGACGGCCAGCTGCCCGAGGGCCTCGTACCGAACGACGCGCCTCGTCGCCGCGTAGGTCGCGGGGCCGACCACGATCTGACCGGGTTGCGCGGACGTCTGGAGCCGGCTCGCGGTGTTCACCACGTCGCCCATCACGGTGGGGTCGCCGCCCGCGCGCATCGCGCCGACGAGCACCTCGCCGGTGTTGATGCCGATGCGCAACCAGATCTTCGTCGACTGGTCGGAGGCGAGCTCGTCGAGCGTCTCCTGCATCTGCAACGCGGCGCGCACGCCGCGTTCGGCATCGTCTTCGTGGGCGATCGGCACACCGAAGCTCGCGATGAGCGCGTCGCCGACGATCTTGTCGAGCTCGCCGCCGAACGCGCGCACGTCGGCCACGAGCCGTTCGAAGGTCCGGTCGACGAGGTTCTTCACGTGCTCGGGGTCGGCGGTCTCCGACAGCGCCGTGAATCCGACGATGTCGGCCATCAGTACCGTCACCAGTCGACGTTCGTCCGGACGGACTGCGAGCGCGTG
>DAIQOP010000036.1:4070-19576 GCA_036787815.1 Actinomycetota bacterium | reverse complement strand
TGAGCCCGCTCACAACCGGCAATCGGGGCACCCGATGCCCTCTGATCGGCGCCCGGTCCCGGGTCTAGCCTGGCCCCCATGACCGATGTCGCTTCCGGCCCCGTCACCGGGCACCTCGAACCCGTCGAACCCGTCGTACCCCATGAGATCGCCGACGAGCACCGCGACCTCGCCGACGCGGCCCTGGCGATCCTGCTGGATTCGAGCCTCGAGCCCATCGTCGACATGGTGCTCACCCGGCGCGACGGTGCCTACGAGGCACTGAGCGCCGACGGCCGGGTGCGCTTCACCTCGGAGTCCGGCGTGGTCTCGGTGCTCGAGGAGACGGGCGCCAACCCCATCGCGAACCAGGCGACCGACGCCTTCAGCCCACTCGAGTCCGAGTTGGCCCACAAGCACCCGCACCGCCGCGAGAACACCTACCCCAACGCCTACGAGCAGATCGTCCAGCTGTTCGACGCCCCGGCGGCACCCGACCTCTGCGTCCTCCATTCGGCGCGGCACAACTGGGAGGACCAGGGCGGCCACATCGGCGAGCACGGCTCCCTCGGCGTGATCCAGGCCCGCGCACCCTGGGTCATCGCCGGCAAGGGCGTGGCCAACCTCGGCGTGGTGCCGCGCGCGGCGCGGCTCGTCGACGTCGCCCCGACGATCACGGCGCTCCTCGGGTGCCGGCCGCTCGCCGACGGGCGCTTCCTCAATCGTCAGGACGGCGTCGTGCGCGACGACGTGCTCGCCGCGGGCGAGCGGCCGCCCCGCCACGTCGTCGGGTTCCTCTTCGACGGCGCGAACCCGAACGTGCTCTACGCGATGGCCGCGTCGGGCGAGGCGCCCAACGTCGCCCGCCTCATCGAGATGGGCACCGCCTTCGGCCACGGTGCGATCGCCGGCCTGCCCACCGTCACCCTCGCGAACCACACGTCGATCCTCACGGGCGCGTACCCCGGCCACCACGGCATCCTGAACAACGCCTGGTACGACCGGGCCCAACAGCGGCAGATCATCACGAACTCGCCCGCAACGTGGGCGACGTCGATGGAGCACATCGCCGCCGGCACCGACTCCATCCACTCGGTGGTGCGCCGCACCTGGCCCGACGAGCTCTCGGCCTCGGTGAACGAGCCCTGCGACGTCGACGCCGGCTACTCCACCTTCGGGTTCTTCCGGCGGGGCGAGATTCCGCCGATCCCCGCCGCGCCCGACGGGCTGCCGCACGTGACCGAGCGATTCGTCCGACCCTCCAAGGACTACTCGTGGTCGTCGATCGTCGACCACATGGCGACCGAGCAGGCGGTCGGCATCTGGTCGGGGCGCTACCGCGACGAGTCGTATCCGCTGCCCCGGTTCATGTGGGTCAACTTCACGCTCACCGACGCCGCGATGCACGAGTGCGGGCCGCATTCGGAGATGGCGGCCGCGTCCGTGCGCGACAGCGACGCACGCGTCGGCGAGATCATGGCCGCGGTGGAACGCGCCGGCGTCTTCGACGACACGGCCTTCGTGCTGGTCGCCGACCACGGCATGGAGGAGAACGATCCGGGCTGCCGCGGCGACTGGGACGTCGCGCTGCGCGAGGCCGGGCTCGCCACCCGCGACGAGGCCTACGGCTTTCTGTACCTCGGCGTAGAGTCCTGATCCTCAGCCGTTCGGGTCGGGAAGCGACGACCGGGGGACGAACGGACCGGTGTGGTGAGGGAGCGGGGAGAGGTCATGCGCAAGGTCGTGGCGGTGGCGATCGTAGGCGCGTTGGCGCTCGCGGCGTGTGGGGGCAAGAGCTCGTCGAAGGGGTCGAACGGCGCCACGAAGGGTGGGTCGAGCAGCGGTAACGACTTCTCGTCGCTCGTCGCCAAGACGAACAACGCGAAGTACAAGGTCACCTACCAGAGCGGGAGCGATACGCCGTTCACGATCGCGCAGGACCCGCCGCGGTTCAGCTACACCACCGAGAGCAGCGGCACGTACGTCACCGCCGACGGCTCGGCCGTCAGTTGCTCGGGCACCGGATCGACCGCGACCTGCACGGCGCTGCCCGGCGGCGGCGCCGCGATCAAGCAGGGCCTCACGACCTCGTTCGGCGCCATCGGGGCGTTGCTCGTGAGCCAGGCCGGCAAGGGCATCCCGGGTCTCTCGAGCATCACCAAGACCACCGGGAAGACGATTGCCGGCCGCGACGCGGAGTGCGCCACGATCGACGCGAGCAGCCTCGGCGTGCTCGGCGCCGCGATCGGCAAGGGCTCCTACTCCGTGTGCGTCGACAAGGCGACGGGCGTCATGCTCGAGAGCAAGACCGACGACGGCAACGGCCACACGACCGACGTGAAGGCGACGGCGTTCGGCACCCCGAGCGACGCCGACCTCACGCCGCCCGCGACCCCGGTCACGATCCCGGGCCTAACTCCCAGCACCTGATCCGAGAGTCAGTACTCGACGTCGCGCAGACAGAGGCCGTGGGGCGGCGCCAGCTGCCCTGCGGCCGTGCGGTCGACCGCGTGCAGGATGCCCAGGAGGTCGCCCGGGCGGCGCTTCCCGTTCCCGACCTCGACCAGCGTGCCGACGATCGCGCGCACCATCTGCCAGCAGAACGCGCTCGAGCGGATGTCGTAGGCGAGCACGCCGTCGCCGGCGTCGCGCCAACGTGACGACATGACCCGGCGCACGGTCGACGAACCTTCCGGACCCTTCCGGCAGAACGACGCGAAGTCGTGCTCGCCGACGAAGACGTCGGCGGCGAGGCGCAACGTCCGGATGTCGAGCGGCTCCGCGATCCACCACGCGTACCGCGCGAGGAAGGGATCGGGAGCCGGGCGATTCACGATCGTGTAGGTGTACGAACGGGAAGTGGCCGAGCGGCGCGCGTCGAAGGCCGGCTCCACCAGATCGGCCGACCGCACCACGATCTCGGGCCCGAGCATCGAGTTGACGGCGCTCTGCAGCCGCCACGGGTCCAGCCCGGGCTCGGCCTCGAAGCTCACGACCTGACCCCACGCGTGCACGCCCGCATCGGTGCGCCCCGCGCACACGAGCTCGACCGGGTGGCGCAGCACCTTCTCGATCGCACCGCCGAGCGCACCGCCGACCGTGCGGACCCGCGGCTGCGCGGCGAACCCGCGGAAGCCGGTTCCGTCGTAGGCGACGACGAGGCGAACCTTCGCCGGCCCCTCCGGTGTGTCGAACAGGCTCATGGTCGCATGCTCGCTCGGTTCGGCACGGGGCTCAACCGCCGTACGCGAGCCGACCGCTCACCTGCTCCGGGGAAACGCGACTTAGACGAGCTCGATGCGCGCCATCGGCGCACTGTCGCCGGCGCGCGGACCGAGCTTGAGGATGCGCGTGTAGCCGCCGTTGCGGTCCTCGTAACGCGGACCGATCTCGACGAAGAGCTTGTGCACGACGTCCTTGTCCTGGAGGCGCGACACAACCTGGCGCTGCTGGTGCACGCCGCCCTTCTTCGCCTTCGTGATGAGGCGCTCGGCGTACGGTCGCAACACCTTGGCCTTGGCCTCGGTGGTGACGATCGCCTCCGACGCGAAGAGGTGCGCCGCGAGGTTCGCCAGCATGAGTCGATGGTGCGAGGGCGAACCACCGAAGCGGGGGCCCTTCTTCGGACGGGGCATCGCCTACTCCTTCACCCGCAGCGAGAGACCCCGCTCGTCGAGCTTCTGGAGGACTTCCTCGAGCGACTTCGAACCGAAGTTCGTGATCGCCAGCAGGTCGTCCTCGGTCTTCTGCACGAGCTGGCCGATCGTGTCGACCCGGGCCCGCTTGAGGCAGTTGCGGGGGCGCTCCGAGAGGTCGAGCTCCTCGATCGGGAGCTCGAGGTCGGGCGACGTCGCCGTGGTGGGCGAGGTCTCGCCGAGCTCCAGGCCCCGCTGCTCGTCGGAGAGGTCGGCGATGAGCCCGACCAGGTTGCGCAGCGTGTCGCCGGCCGAGGCCAGCGCGTCACGCGGCGAGATCGACCCGTCGGTCTCGATCTCGATCGTGAGCCGGTCGTAGTTGGTCGCCTGCTCGACACGGGTCGGCGTGATGCTGAAGGCCACCCGCCGCACGGGCGAGAAGATCGCGTCGACCGGGATGATGCCGATCGGCTCGGTGCCGGCCTTCTTGGCCCGCTCGGCCGAGAGGTACCCGCGGCCCTGCTCGACCGTGAGGTCGAGGGCCAGCCGGCCGCCCGCGTTCACCGTCGCGATGACGAGCTGGGGGTTGAGGATCTCGATGTCGGAGGTGGCCTGGATGTCGTTCGCCGTGACCTCGCCCGGACCACGCGCGTCGAGACGGAGCGTGACCGCCTCCTCGGAGGTGCACCGCAACACGAGATCCTTGACGTTCAGGATCAGGTCGGTGACGTCTTCCTTGACACCCTTGATCGTGTCGAACTCGTGCAGCGCGTCGTCGAAGCGGATGCGGGTGACGGCCGCGCCGGGGATCGACGAGAGCAGCGTGCGCCGCAGGCTGTTCCCGAGCGTGTGGCCGAAGCCGGGCTCGAGGGGCGAGATGACGAACGTCTGGGTGTTGCCGTCGGCTTCGCCGACTTCGATCTCTGGACGCTGAATGATGAGCATGGGAGGCCTCGCGCTTCGCGGTGGCTGGGGGAAGGTGGCGAATTACTTGGAGTAGAGCTCGACGATGAGCTGCTCGCGCACCGGGATCTCGATCTGCGCACGCAGCGGAAGCTCGCGCACGGTCGCCCGGTGGTCGGCGACCGAGACCTCGAGCCACTGGGGCACGGTGCGATCGAGGGTGTCGATGTTGTGACGCACGACGATCATCTGCTTGGCCTTGGCCCGAAGCTCGAGCACGTCGCCCTTGCGCATCGCGTACGACGGGATCGTGACCCGGCGCCCGTTCACCGACACGTGACCGTGCCGCACGAGCTGACGGGCCTGGTTCCGGCTCGACGCGAAGCCGGCCCGGAAGACGACGTTGTCGATGCGGGTCTCGAGCATCCGCAGCAGGTTCTCGCCGGTGATGCCCTTCTGGCGGGCGGCCTCGGCGTAGAGGTTGCGGAACTGCTTCTCGAGCAGGCCGTAGATGCGGCGGGCCTTCTGCTTCTCGCGCAGCTGGAGCAGGTACTCGCTCTCGCGGATGCGACCGCGGCCGTGCTGGCCGGGCGGGTACGGGCGGCGTTCGATCGGGCAGCGGATCGAGTCGCACTTCGTGCCCTTGAGGAAGAGCTTCATCCGCTCGCGCCGGCAGAGCCGACAGACGGGACCGGTGTATCGCGCCATGTTCTCTAGACCCTTCGCCGCTTCGGAGGGCGGCAACCGTTGTGGGGAATCGGGGTGACGTCCTTGATGCCGACGACCTCGATGCCCGCGTTCTGCAATGACCGGATCGCCGTCTCCCGACCGGAGCCGGGGCCCTTCACCACGACGTCGACCTTGCGGACGCCGTGCTCCATCGCCCGGCGCCCCGCGGCTTCGGCGGCGAGCTGCGCCGCGAACGGGGTCGACTTGCGCGAACCCTTGAAGCCGACGTTGCCCGACGACGCCCACGACAGCGTGTTGCCCTGCTGGTCGGTGATCGTGATGATCGTGTTGTTGAAGGACGACTTGATGTGCGCCACCGCGTAGGCGATGTTCTTGCGCTCCTTGCGCTTGGGGCGACGGCCCCCGGGACTCGGCTTTGCCATTCGTTCGCCTCGATCGCGGTGCTGCTGAGTGGTGGTTGGACGGCTGCTGGGAGAGATGCCTGCGCAGCGGCGGGCCCTACTTGCGGGCGCGCTTCTTGCCGGCGACGGTCTTCTTCGGACCCTTGCGGGTGCGGGCGTTGGTACGGGTGCGTTGACCGCGCACGGGGAGGCCGCGGCGGTGCCGCAGACCCTCGTAGCAGCCGATCTCCATCTTGCGCTTGATGTTCTGCGCGATCTCGCGGCGCAGGTCACCTTCGACCTTGAGGTTCTGGTCGATGTAGCCGCGGAGCTGCGAGACCTCTTCCTCGGTGAGGTCGCGGACACGCGTGTCGCGCGACATCCCGGTCTCGTCGCACACCTGCTGGGCGGCGGTGCGACCGACGCCGTAGATGTACGTGAGCGCGATCTCGAGCCGCTTCTCGCGGGGGATGTCGACGCCGGCGATACGAGCCATATGAGTTCCTTCAGCCCTGACGTTGCTTGTGACGCGGGTTCGTGCAGATGACCCGCACCGAACCGTGCCGACGGATCACCTTGCACTTCTCACAGATCTTCTTGACCGACGGACGGACCTTCATGGTCGATACCTCGTGCTCACTTGTAGCGGTAGGTGATTCGGCCGCGCGACAGGTCGTAGGGCGTGAGCTCCACCTGGACCTTGTCGCCGGGCGCGATGCGGATGTAGTTCATCCGCATCTTTCCTGAGATGTGAGCGAGCACCCGATGCCCGTTGTCGAGCTCGACGCGGAACATGGCATTGGGCAGTGGCTCGACCACGGTGCCTTCCACCAGGATCGCGTCGTCCTTGGGCTTCGCCAGTGAGCTCACCACCTCGTAAGGGAATTCGGGCATACTTCGAGAACGGCTGAGAAACGTGCAGACATCCCGAGCGCGCAGAACACGCTCGGGGCCGACCGGTAAAGCTACACCACCCCTGCGGCGCCAACAATTCGCCCATTTCGACCGGCCGGCGCCCGGTGCGGAACCGGGCCCCACGCCCGCGGCCTTGGTCGCCTCACCAGGGGAGCGTGAGCACCTCGGGGCCGTGGTCGCCGACGGCCACGGTGTGCTCGAAGTGGGCCGAACGGCGGCCGTCGGCGGTCACCACCGTCCACCCGTCGTCGAGCACCCGGTTGGCCGCGCCCCCCGCGTTCACCATCGGCTCGATCGCGATCACCAGGCCCGCCTTCAGCCGCAGGCCCCGGCGCGCGGGCCCGTGGTTCGGCACCTGCGGCTCCTCGTGCATCGCCGTGCCGATTCCGTGGCCCACGTACTCACGCACGACCGAGAACCCCGCGTCGGAGACGACCGCCTCCGACGCCGCGCCGACGTCGCCCAGGCGGTTGCCGGCGAACGTCGCGTCGATCGACGCCTGGAGCGCCCGGCGGGTCACGTCGATCAACCGCTTCGACTCGGCGTCGACCTCGCCGACCGGAACCGTCACCGCGGCATCCGCGTGCCATCCCTCGATGATCGCCCCGCAGTCGATGGAGACGATGTCGCCCTCCTCGAGCACCCGGTCGCCCGGGATGCCGTGCACGATCACCTCGTTCGGGGAGGTGCACACGACCGCGGGGAAGCCGTGGTAGCCGAGGAAGTTGGACCGCGCGCCGCGCCGCTCGAGCACCTCGCGGGCCGCCACGTCGAGATCGGCGGTGCGGGCCCCCGGGCGTGCGGCGCGCACGCACACTTCGTGCATCTCGGCCACCACCGTGCCGGCGCGGCGCATGATCGCGATCTGCTCCCGGGTCTTCCGGGTGATCATGCGCGCATCTCAGGACCGCGTGAACGCGGCGTCGATCTCGGTGACGATGCGCCCGAAGACGGCGTCGCCGGGGCCCACGCCGTCGACGACCTTCACGCGCTTGCCGATCCCCCGGTAGAAATCGAGGATCGGGACGGTGTCCTGCTCGTACGCCTGGAGCCGCCGCTCGACGGCCTCCTCGGTGTCGTCGTCGCGCTGCACGACCTCACCGCCGCAGGTGTCGCAGATCCAGTGGGCCGTCGGCGGCAGGTTCACGTGGTACACCCGCTGGCAGTCGACGCACACGCGCCGGCCCGAGATCCGGTCGAGCACGATCTCGAGCGGAACCTCGAGGCTGATCACCACGTCGAGCGGGCGGCCGTCGAGGATCTGCTCGAACTGCTCGGCCTGCGGGCGGGTGCGCGGGAAGCCGTCGAGCACGAAGCCCTCGCCGAGCGGGCCGCCGGGGGCCAACGCTTCCTTCACCACACCGATCACCGTCTCGTCGGGCACGAGCTCGCCGGCGTCCATGAACTGCTTCGCCTTGAGGCCGAACCCGGTCTGCAGGCGCGCGAGCTCACGGAAGAGATCGCCGGTGGAAAAGTGCGCGATGTCGTAGTGCTCGGAAATGCGCACGGCTTGCGTGCCCTTTCCGGCACCCTGCTTTCCGAGGAGGACGAGCCGGGGTCGTGGCTGCATGGGCCTCAGGACTTCAGGAAGCCCTCGTAGTTGCGCATCATCAGCTGGCTGTCGATCTGCTTCATCGTTTCGAGCGCGACACCCACCGTGATGAGCAACGACACACCACCGAAGGGGAACTGCGTGATGTTCCAGATCTTCAGGACGAGGAACGGCACCATCGCGATCACCATCAGGAACAACGAACCGGGCAGCGTGATGCGGTTGAGCACCTTCGCGAGATACCGCTCGGTCGGCTGTCCGGGACGGATGCCGGGGATGAAGCCACCCTGCTTGCGGATGATGTCGGCCTGCTGGGCCGGGTTGAACGCGATCGCGGTGTAGAAGTACGCGAAGAACACGATCATGACCGCGTACAGGATGATGTAGGTCCACGTGATCGACTGCGTGCCGGTCAGGTTGTTCTGGATGAACGTCTTGACGCCCTTCCACGGCGTCACGTTCGCGATGATCGCCGGGAACTGCAGCAACGAGCTCGCGAAGATCACCGGGATCACACCCGACTGGTTGACCTTCAGTGGGATGTAAGTGCTCTGACCGCCGTACATGCGGCGGCCCACGACGCGTTTCGCGAACTGCACGGGTATTCGCCGCTGCCCCGACTCGACGATCACGATCGCGACGATCATGGCGATGGCCATCACCAGGATCACCGCGAACTGCAGCTTCGACCCTTGCGTGAACACATTGCCGAGTTGATACGGGAGGCGCGACACGACCGCGGCGAAGATGATGATCGACATGCCGTTGCCGATGCCACGCTGGGTGATGAGCTCACCGAGCCACATCACGAGCGCGGTACCCGCAGTCCACGTAATGATGATCAGCAACGCCCGCCAAGCTGTGAAGCCGGGGATGAAGTCGACGCCCTGAGGCAGGCGGTTGCCCGAGAGGCCGAAGAGCCCGGCGTTCCCGCTCTTCAGCGCGAACACGAACCCGGTCGACTGCACCAGCGCGAGGGCCACCGTGAGGTAGCGCGTCCACTGCGTGATCTTCTTCTGGCCGGTCTGGCCCTCGTTCTGCCATTCCTCGAGCTTCGGGATGACGACCCCGAGGAGCTGCATGATGATCGATGCCGTGATGTACGGCATGATCCCGAGGAAGAAGACGGCGATGTTGGTGATCGCGCCGCCGGAGAAGAGGTCGAGGAACCCCACCACGCCGCCGGCCTTCGCCGAGGCCTGGAAGTCCCTGATCGCCTTGAAGTCGACGTACGGAACGGGGATGTGTGACCCGAGCCGATAGATCGCGACAATGAACAGCGTGAAGAGAATCTTCTTCCGGAGGTCGGCGACCCGGAACATGTTCGCCAGACGGGACAAGCCCTCCATAGGGCGCACGACCTCCTGAGGCGGACTGGGGACTCTGAAGACTACCGGTTGGCGTGCTGGTTGCCCCGGGCGGGTGGACGACGATCGCCCCAGGGCAGCGGAAGCACCGTGACGGTGCCGCCGGCCGACTCGATCGCCTGGGTCGCCGCGGCCGAGAAGCCGTGGGCCGAGACGGTGAGGGCCTTGGTGATCTCGCCCCTGGCGAGCACCTTGACCAGGCCGCGCTTGGCGACGAGGCCCCGCTCGCGCAGTGTGTCGGGGCTGACCTCGGAACCGGCGTCGAACGCATCGTCGAGCATCTCGAGGTTGACCACGTGGTACTCGACCCGGAACGGGTTGTTGAAGCCGCGCGCCTTGGGCGTACGGCGGTGCAACGGCGTCTGCCCGCCTTCGAAGCGTGCGGGCACCGTGCCGCGTGCGCCCTGGCCCTTGGAGCCCCGGCCCGCGGTCTTGCCACCCTTGCCGCCGATACCACGCCCGACACGGCGGGCGTCGCGACGCGAGCCCGGCGCGGGGACGAGATCGTGGATCTTCATTGGATCTCCTCGACGGTGATCATGTGCGGGACGCGCGCGATCATGCCGCGGATCTCGGGACGGTCGGGCAACACGTTGGTGCTGCCGATCTTTCCGAGACCGAGCGCGCGGATCGTTCCCCGCTGCTTGGGCTTCGTGCCGATCCGTGAACGGATCAGCGTCACCTTGAGCTCGGCCATCACGCGACCTCGACGATCTCGTGCTTCGGACGGTTGCGCTCGCGGTACGCGGCGAGCATGCCCTTGGTCGCGCACTCCTCGGCGTCGAGACCGCGCATCTTCGCGACGTCGTCGGGACGGCGCAGCGCACGCAGGCCCTGGATGGTCGCGCGGGCGACGTTGATGGCGTTCGAGGAACCGATCGACTTGGCCAGCACGTCGTGGATGCCGGCGGCCTCGAGGATGGCGCGGGCCGCGCCGCCGGCGATCACGCCGGTACCGGGAGCCGCCGGCTTCATGAGCACCCGCGCGGCGTCGTGCTCGCCGATGATCTGGTGGGTGATGGTCGAACCCGCGAGCGGCACCGCGAACAGGCTCTTCTTCGCCTCTTCCATGCCCTTTTGGATCGCGGCCGGGACTTCCTTGGCCTTGCCGTAGCCGAGCCCGACATTGCCGGCTCCGTCGCCCACGGCCACGAGCGCGGTGAACGAGAAGCGCCGGCCGCCCTTGACGACCTTCGCCACTCGGTTGATCGCAATCACACGCTCGTCGTACTGGCCTTCGGCCATGTCAACTCCCTCTCGAACCGCAGGAACTAGAAGACGAGCCCGCCCTCGCGGGCACCGTCGGCGACGGCCGCGACGCGACCGTGATAGGTGAAACCTCCACGGTCGAACACGACCGTGCTGATGCCGGCCTCACGCGCGCGCTGCGCGACGAGGAGCCCGACACTGCGTGCCGCACCGACCGTGCTGGTCGCGCCCGTGCGCTGATCGGCCTCGACGGTCGACGCCGCGACGAGCGTGCGCCCGGCGATGTCGTCGATCGCCTGGACGTAGACGTGCTTGTTGGAACGGAAGACGGCGAGGCGCGGGCGCTGCGCGGTTCCCATGATCTTCTTGCGGACGCGGCGATGGCGCCGCTTGAGCCGCTCGGGTTTGGTGAGGGACATGCTTATTTCTCCACTTCGGCTCTACTCGTCACTTCGCCGACTTCCCGGCCTTGCGCAGCACGCGCTCGCCGGCGTAGCGGACGCCCTTGCCCTTGTACGGCTCGGGCTTGCGGAGTTTGCGGATGTCGGCCGCAACCTGGCCGACCTGCTGCTTGTCGTAGCCGCGCACCGAGATGCGGATCGGGGTGGGAACCTCGAAGGTGATGCCTTCGGGCGCCTCGACCACCACCGGGTGCGAGAAGCCGAGCTGCAGCTCCAACCGGGTCGGGGCGCTCGCCGCGGCGCGGTAGCCGACGCCGACGATCTCGAGCTCCTTGACGAACCCGTCGGAGACTCCGGTCACCATGTTCTGCACCAACGTGCGCGTCAGCCCGTGAAGTGCGCGGTTCGCGCGCTCGTCGTTCGGGCGGTTGACGTGCAGCTCGTCGCCGTCGCGGTCGACGGTGATCGCGCCGGCCACGTCGAGGTGCAACGAGCCGCGCGGTCCCTTGACGTCGATCCGCTGACCGGAGATGGTCACGTCGACGCCGCTCGGCACCGCAATGGGCTTCTTCCCGATTCGGGACATGGTGCGCTCCTACCAGACCTGACAGAGAACCTCGCCGCCCATGCGACGCCGGCGCGCCTCACGGTCGGTCATGAGTCCCTCGTTGGTCGACACGATGGCGATCCCCATGCCGCCGAGCACGCGTGGCACGCCGTTGGCCGCGCGGTAGACGCGCAGGCCGGGGCGCGAGACGCGCTTGAGGCCGGAGATCGTGCGCCTGCGATCGGCGCTGTACTTCATACGGATCGTGAGCGTCTTGCCCGGACGGTCGGGCAGGTCGTGCACCTCGAAACCCGTGATGTAGCCCTCACGCTGGAGGATGAGCGCGAGCGCTTCCTTCAGCTTCGAGGACGGCATCACGACGTCGTCGTGGAACGCGACGTTCGCGTTGCGAAGACGGGTCAACATGTCGGCGATCGGGTCGGTCATCGTCACGGCAATATCCCCCTCACCACGACGACTTCGTCATACCGGGGATCTCCCCCGCATGGGCCATCTGACGCAGACAGATCCGACACAACCCGAAGGCGCGGTACACCGACCGCGGTCGGCCGCACCGGCGACAGCGGGTGTAGCCGCGCACCTTGAACTTCGGTGTCGACTGTTGCTTGTTGACGAGTGCCTTCTTGGCCATGCCTATCCCTCGCGACGGAACGGGAAGCCGAGCGCGCGAAGCAACGCACGGCCTTGGTCGTCGGTCTCGGCGGTGGTGACGATGGTGATGTCCATCCCGCGTACCGCATCGATCTTGTCGTAGTCGATCTCCGGGAAGATCAACTGCTCTGTCACACCGAACGTGTAGTTGCCACGTCCGTCGAACTGACTCGGTGACAACCCACGGAAGTCGCGGATACGGGGGATCGCGAGCGTCACGAGACGGTCGTAGAACTCCCACATCCGGTCGGAGCGCATGGTCACCTTGGCACCGATCTCGTTGCCCTCACGAAGCTTGAACCCGGCGATCGACTTCTTCGCCTTGGTCACGAGCGGCTTCTGACCCGTGATGATCTGCAGGTCGGTCACCGCCCCTTCGAGGAGCGATTTCTGCTGCGTCGCGCGCCCGACGCCCATGTTCACCACGATCTTGACGAACCGGGGCACCTGCATCGGGTTCGTGAGGCCGAGCTCCTCCTGGAGCTTCGGTCGGATCTCGGTGTCGTAGCGCACCTTCAGCCGCGGGCGCACGGTGGTGGTAGCCGCCATCAGAGATCACCCTCGCACTTGCGGCAGATGCGGATCTTCTTGCCGGCCTCGAACCGGTATCCGATGCGGGTCGGCTTGTGGCACTTCCCGCACACGATGCCGACGTTCGACGCGTTGATCGGCATCTCCTTGTCGATGATGCCGCCCTGCATCGTCGCCTTGGTCGGCTTCTGATGCTTCTTCGCGATGTTGACGCGATCGACGATCACCTTGCCGGTCTCGGGCAGCACGCGCATGACCGCGCCGCGGCGTCCGATGTCCTTGCCGGCGAGGACCTCGACCTCGTCGCCCTTCTTGATCTTCACGTTCACAACACCTCCGGAGCGAGCGAGACGATCCGCATGAACTTGCGGTCGCGAAGCTCGCGGCCGACGGGGCCGAAGATTCGGGTTCCCCGGGGCTGCATCTGGTCGTTGATGAGCACGGCCGCGTTCTCGTCGAAGCGGATGTAGCTGCCGTCGGGACGGCGCTTCTCCTTCTTCGTCCGCACGACCACGCACTTCACGACGTCGCCCTTCTTCACTGCGGCACCCGGCACCGCGACCTTCACGGTCGCGACGAACACGTCGCCGATGCTGGCGTAACGACGGCGCGTCCCACCGAGCACCTTGATGCAGAGCACCTCGCGGGCACCCGAGTTGTCGGCCACTCTCAGCCGTGTCTCTTGCTGAATCATCTGGTCTACCTGGCCCGCTCGAGCACTTCGACCACGCGCCAGCGCTTCTGGCGCGACATCGGCCTGGTCTCCTGGATTCGCACGCGATCGCCCTCACGGACTTCGTTCGCCTCGTCGTGCGCGTACAACCGGTTCGTGCGCTGCAGCGTCTTGCCGTAGCGCGGGTGGCTCACCCGGTCGACGACGCTGACCACGACGGTCTTCTCCATCTTCGCCGAGACGACCAGACCCTCACGCACCTTGCGGGCGTTGGGCCGTGCCGTGCCTTCGGGAACCTCTGGTTCAGCCATGTGCGTGCTCCTTGGCGAGCGCTTCGGCGGCCGCGATCTCGCGCGAGCGCATGATCGTGCGGATCCGCGCGATGTCGCGGCGGACCTCTTTGAACCGCGCGACGTTGTCGAGCTGACCGGTCGCGTTCTGGAACCGGAGGTTGAAGAGGGTCTGCTTCTCCTCGGCCAGCCGCAGGGCAAGGGCTTCGTCGTGCATCTCGCGCAACTCGGCGACGTTGGCGGCCATCACCCCTCCTCGCGCACGACGAAGCGTGCCTTCATCGGGAGCTTGTGGATCGCGAGGCGCATGGCTTCGCGGGCGACGTCTTCGGGGACGCCCGAGAGCTCGAACAGGATGCGCCCGGGCTTGACGACCGCGACCCAGCCCTCGGGGTTTCCCTTGCCCGAACCCATGCGGGTCTCGGCCGGCTTCTGCGTGATCGGCTTGTCGGGGAAGACCGTGATCCAGACCTTGCCGCCGCGCTTGATGTGGCGGGTCATCGCGATACGAGCCGCCTCGATCTGGCGGTTGGTGAGCCAACCCGGATCCAGCGCCTGGATGCCATAGTCGCCGAACGCGATCTTGGTCCCGCCCTTGGCGGCTCCGGTCATGCGGCCACGCTGCACCTTGCGGTGGCGGACCTTGCGAGGCATCAGCATCTAGCCGCGTCTCCCGCTCATGGCGCTGCGCGCCGGGCCGCTCGGGCCACACTGCTGCGCGTCGACACCGGGAACCGTGACGACGAAGGGAACGTTGCGCATCAGTCTTCGTCCCCGTGGAACTTGCCGGGCTCGTGGTGCTCGCGCGTGCGACGCTCGATCTCTTCTTCCTCGGCCAGCAGGCGCTCGAGCTCGGGGTCGGCCTCGTGCACGATCGGCGCCGCGACCTCGTCGGTGTCGGTGCCCTCGCTCGAGACGGGTTCGGCCGTCGGACGACGCCGTCCTCCGCCCGCGCTCACGACCCGCCGGGCCGTGCCCTGGCCCGCGGTCTCGCCGACCGCCATCGCGGCCTCCTTGGCGATCTTGTCCGCGGCGGCCGCCTTGTACGGGAGGATCTCGCCCTTGTAGATCCAGACCTTCACGCCGATGCGACCGAACGTGGTGCGCGCCTCGGCGAGGCCGTAGTCGATGTCGGCCCGCAGCGTGTGTAGCGGCACCCGGCCTTCGCGGTAGCTCTCGCTGCGGCTCATCTCGGCGCCGCCGAGACGACCACCGCACTGCACCTTGATGCCGAGCGCGCCGGCCTTCATGGTCGTCTGCAACGCCCGCTTCATCGCCCGCCGGAACGACACGCGGCCGGCGAGCTGGTCGGCCACGCCCTGCGCGATGAGGGTCGCGTCGAGCTCGGGCTGCTTGATCTCTTGGATGTTGAAGTGGATGCGGGGGTTGCCGGTGACCTTGAGCAGGCCCGCGCGCAGCCGCTCGGCCTCCGCGCCGCGACGCCCGATCACGATGCCGGGACGCGCCGTGTAGACGTCGACGCGCAGCCGGTCGCGCGTGCGCTCGATCTCGATGCGGCTCACCGCGGCGCGCTCGAGCTGCTTGCGCAGGTACTCACGGATCTTGATGTCCTCGACGAGGAAGTCGGTGTACTGGTGCCCATCGGCGATCCAGCGCGACTTCCAGTCGGTGACGATCCCGAGCCGGAACCCGTAGGGGTTGACCTTTTGACCCATTACTCGGACTCGTTCTTCATGGTCGCATCCGCATCCGCTTCGCCATCGTGTCCCGCACTTGTTTCGCCTGCTGCGGCTGCTCCGGT
>DAIQOP010000036.1:0-3970 GCA_036787815.1 Actinomycetota bacterium | reverse complement strand
TCGTGGTCATGACCCTCGTGATCGTGATCGTGTTCCTCGAGCGTCTCGCCGCGCGACGCCGCGCGGGACGCCCGGACGCGATCGGCGCGCCGGCGCGCCAGGCGGCCACCCGCGCTCGTGGATCCCGGACCCTCCTCGCGTCCCCGACGCGAGCGCAGCTCGTCGTCGGTGAAGCGGGCGAGGACGATCGTCACGTGCGAGGAGCGCTTGCGCACCCGGAAGTACCGGCCGCGCGCCCGGGCCTGACCCCACTTGCGGGTCGGTCCCTCGTCGCACCAGCACCGCAGCATGAAGAGCTCGTCGATCGGGATCTGCTGGTTGTGCTCCGCGTTCGCGATCGCGGATTCGAGGAGCTTCAGCACGTGACCGGCCGCGGTGCGCGGCTGGAGCTGCAGCACCCGCTCCGCGTCCTCGGCCGACATGCCGCGCACGAGGTCGAGGACCGGGCGAACCTTGTTCGGCGAGACACCGAGATGGCGCACGGTGGCGCGGCTCTCGACCCGCTCGGTCTGATCCGGCTTCGTTCTCGTAGCCATCAGCGACGGCTCGATTTCTCTTGCCCGGCGTGGTACCGGAACGTACGCGTAGGGGCGAACTCGCCGAGCTTGTGGCCGACCATCGCCTCGCTCACGTACACGGGCACGTGCTTGCGCCCGTCGTGGACGGCGAAGGTGTGACCCACCATCTCGGGCGTGATCGTCGAACGGCGCGACCAGGTCTTGATGACCTTGCGGTCCCCGGCCTCGTTCATCCGCTCGACCTTCACCCGCAGGTGCTGGTCGACGAAGGGACCCTTCTTCAGGCTGCGCGGCATGAGTTACCTCCGGGAGCCGCGTGTGCGGCGCCGACGGACGATGAGCTGGTCAGAAGCCTTGCCCTTCTTACGGGTACGGCCCTCGGGCTTCCCCCAGGGCGAGACCGGCGGACGTCCACCGGAGCTCTTGCCCTCACCACCGCCGAGCGGATGGTCGACCGGGTTCATGGCGACGCCGCGGGTCTGCGGCCGTACGCCCTTCCAGCGGTTACGGCCCGCCTTGCCGATCGAGATCAGTGCGGCCTCGGCGTTGCCGACGGAGCCGATCGTGCCGCGGCAGTCGATCAACACCCGGCGCATCTCGGTTGAGGGCAGCCGCAGTGTCGCGAAGGCGCCTTCCTTGGCGATGAGCTGGATCGCGGCTCCCGCACCTCGGCCGATCTTCCCGCCGGCACCCGGCTTGAGCTCCACGTTGTGCACCGTGGTCCCGACCGGGATGAAGCGCAGCGGCAACGCGTTGCCGATCCGGATCTCCGAGCCGTGCCCGCTCTGCAACATGTCGCCGACCTTCAGGCCGGCCGGAGCGAGGATGTAGCGCTTCTCGCCGTCGCGGTAGTGCAGCAGGGCGATGCGCGCGTTGCGGTTCGGGTCGTACTCGATCGACGCGACCTTCGCGGGCACGCCGTCCTTCTCGCGCT
This sequence comes from Actinomycetota bacterium, assembly GCA_036787815.1. Classification (GTDB taxonomy): domain Bacteria; phylum Actinomycetota; class Acidimicrobiia; order IMCC26256; family PALSA-610; genus DATBAK01. Next base: position 2,518 of record DAIQOP010000036.1, on the reverse strand, counting down.
TGAAATCGATGATGCGGTAGAGGCGCTTGTGCGCGCCGCCACGGTGCCGGGCGGTCTTGCGACCGTACGAGTTGCGGCCGCCGGTGCTGTGCTTCGGAGTGGTGAGCGACTTCTCCGGACGATCCGTCGTGATGTCGGCGAAGTCGGAGACACTCTGGAACCGGCGACCGGGGCTGGTGGGCTTGCGCTTGCGGATCGCCATCGTCAGCTCCCGAAGATTTCGATGCGGTCGCCGGCGGCGAGTGACACGAGGGCGCGGCGCTCGTCGGGTCGCGAGGACCAGGTGCCCGTGCGGCGGTTGCGCTTCCGCTTGCCCTTGCGGTTGATCGTGTTCACGTTCGTGACTCGGACGTTGAAGATCGTCTCGACCGCCTTGCGGATCTCGATCTTGTTGGCGTCGGGGGCCACGATGAACGTGTAGACGTTGGCGTCGAACGACGCGTACGACTTCTCCGACACGACGGGGCGCACGATGATGTCGCGCGGGTCGCGGCTCACTCCGCACCTCCGTCTTCGATCGCGGCGACGTCGTCGTCGTCGTGCGCTTCGATCTCGACCTCGATCTCGACCTCGACGTCGGCTCCGCCCAAGCGGGAGATCAGCGCGGTGAGGGTCGACCGGGAGAACACGATCGAGTCGTTGACGAGCACGTCGTAGGTGTTGAGCTCGTCGGTCATGATGATCTGCACGCGCTCACCGAGGTTGCGGAACGACTTCCACACCGCGTCCTCGGAACGGTCGAGCACCACGAGCACCCGCTCGGGCCGCGTGCCCTTCGTGCGCAGGCCGAGCGCCTCGAGCAGCGCGATGGCGTCTTTGGTGCGCGGCGCCGACATCGGCCAGTCGGAGACGACGACGACCTTGCCGAGGGCGCAGCGGTCGGAGAGCGCCGAGCGCAGGGCGAGCGCCACCATCTTCTTGGGGGTGCGCTGCCGGTAGTCGCGCGGCTTGGGGCCGTGTGCGACACCACCGCCGCGCCACTGCGGCGAACGGATCGAACCCTGCCGGGCGCGACCGGTGCCCTTCTGGCGCCAGGGCTTCGCGCCGCCACCGCGGACCTCGGAACGGGTCTTGGTGCTGTGCGTGCCGGCACGCGCGGCCGCGAGCTGGGCCGTGACGACCTGGTGCATGACCGAGACGTTGGGCTCGATCCCGAAGACCGCGTCGGGAAGGTCGACCGTGCCGGCGTCGTCGCCGCTGCCGTTGCGCATCGTGACGGTGCTCATTTCTTCACCGCCGCCTTGGTCGCGTTGCGGATGAACACGAGCGAGCCGGCCGGGCCCGGAACGGCGCCCTTCACGAGGAGCAACCCGCGCTCGGCGTCGCCTTCGACGACCTCGAGATTCAGGGTCGTGACCCGCTCGCTTCCCATCTGTCCGGCCATGCGCACACCCTTGAACACGCGGGCGGGCGTGGCGCAGGCGCCGATCGAGCCCGGAGCCCGGTGCTTCTTGTGCGTTCCGTGCGACGCGCCCAGGCCCTTGAAGTTGTGGCGCTGCATCACACCGGAGAAACCCTTGCCCTTGCTGATGCCGGTGACGTCGACGCGCTCGCCGGCGCTGAAGACGTCGGCCCGCACCAGCTGGCCGATCTCGAAGCCCGCGAGGTCGGTGACCCGCAGCTCGACGAGGTGGCGCGTCGGCGGACCGCCGGCGGCTTTGAGGTGCCCGAGCTCGGGCTTGGTGATGCGCCGGGCCTTGGTCTCCCCGAAGGAGAGCTGCACGGCGGAGTACCCGTCGCGCTCGGGCGTCTTCAGCTGGACGACGCGGCACGGCCCGGCCTCGATCACCGTCACGGGCACGACTCGGTTCTCCGCGTCCCAGACCTGGGTCATGCCGAGCTTGCGCCCCAGGATCCCCTTGCTTGCCATGGACTGCGTCCTCTTTGCCGTGCTGCTGGTGCGTGTGGCGTACTGATCTCACGCGAACGCTCCGCCAGGCAGGGCCGGGCGGAGCGAAAGTTGAGTTGTGCCGTGCAGTTCCGGGAAATAGCGCCCGGCTTGCACGGACGTCGATTGGACTCGAGAGCGGGATCATTCCCCACGCTTCCGAGGGCCAAGAGAGACTACCGGCAGGTCAGGCGTTCCGCCAACCGCCGATGGACGCCTCGATTACTGCTGGATCTTGATCTCGATGTCGACGCCCGCGGGGAGATCGAGGCGCTGAAGCGATTCCACGGTCTTGCCCGTCGGCTCGACGATGTCGAGCAGGCGCTTGTGGATCCGCATCTCGAAGTGCTCGCGGGAATCCTTGTGCTTGTGCGGTGAGCGGATCACGCAGTACTTGCGGATCTCGGTCGGCAACGGCACCGGGCCGCGCACCTTGGCCTGCGTACGGATGACCGTCTCGACGATCTTCTTCGTCGACTGGTCGATCACCTCGTGGTCGTAGGCCCGGAGCCGAATCCGGATCTTCTGCCCGCTCGGAGCTGCTGCCATGTGAGAAACGCCTCGTTCCTTGGTGTTACTTGTTGATCTTGATGACTCGGCCGGCACCGACGGTACGGCCACCCTCACGGA
>DAIQOP010000262.1:0-5616 GCA_036787815.1 Actinomycetota bacterium | reverse complement strand
GGGCCCCTGTGCCGCGCTACGGACCTACCCGACCCCGCTCAAACGCGAAGCGCCCATGAACGGTGAGCCGTTGCCGGTGAAGCACGGCTTTCCCGCGCGTCTCGTGATCGCGGGTCTGTACGGATACGTGTCGGCGACGAAGTGGGTCACCGAGCTCGAGGCCACCACCTTCGCTGCGTACGACGCGTACTGGGTGCCGCGTGGTTGGTCGCAGCAGGCGCCGATCAAGACCGAGTCGCGCATCGACGTGCCGCGCGGCAACAGCACCATCGCGGCCGGCACGGTGTGGGTTGCCGGCGTCGCCTGGGCACCGACCCGGGGGATCCGGACGGTCGAGGTGCAGGTCGACGGGGGCGAGTGGCACCCGGCCCAGCTCGCCGCCGCGATCAGCAAGGAGACGTGGCGGCAGTGGCTGTACCGGTGGGAGGCGACGTCGGGTACGCACGCACTTCGAGTGCGGGCCACCGACGCGACGGGCGACCGCCAAGACGGTCGCGACACGCCGCCGCCCCCAAACGGTGCGACCGGCTACCACACCGTCTTCGTCACCGTCGCCTGAGCTGCCCCCCGGTTCTGACGGGAAGACCCGACCGATTCGGTCGCGTCCCCCCATCAGAACCAGGAGCGGGTCTCGCCGTCAGATCGCTTCGTCGTCGACCTCGCCGGTCCGCACTCGGGTGATGGCCTCGACGGGCGAGGTCCACACCTTGCCGTCACCGATCTGGCCGGTGCGGGCGGCGGTCACGATCGCGTCGTGCACGCGCGCCGCGTCGGCGTCTTCGGTCAGCACCTCGATGCGGACCTTGGGGATGAAGTCGACGGTGTACTCGGCGCCCCGGTACACCTCCGTGTGTCCCCGTTGCCGGCCGAACCCGCGAACCTCGGTCACCGTGATACCGGGAAGCCCGATCTCGGTGAGCGCGGCCTTCACGTCTTCGAGCTTGAAGGGCTTGACCACCGCGGTGATCAACTTCATTGGGGGATCCTCTCGGTCGTAGCAGAGGCGGATTGCGACGGCACCCCGGCGTTGGACGGGCTGTGAGTCGACGTGTGCGCGAGCACGAAGTCGGGGTAGGCCAAGACTCCGAACTCCGGCATGTCGAGACCCTGGATCTCGACTTCGGGCGAGACCCGGATCTGCATGAAGTTCTTGGCGATCTTGAAGATCAACCAGGTGATTCCCCATGCCCAGATGAAGCCGACGACCACGGGGACCGCCTGCGCCGCCAGCTGACCGGCGTCGCCGTAGAACAGACCCGTGACGCCGGACGCCTTGCCGCCGTTCCATCCGGCTCCGTACGTGCCGTCGGCGAACAACCCGACGGCGAGCACACCCCACGCGCCGTTCACGCCGTGCACCGAGATCGCGCCGCACGGGTCGTCGATTCCGACCTTGTCGAAGAACGCGACGCTGTACACCACGAGCACGCCGGCGATGGCACCGATGATCACTGAGGCCCACGGTGCGACGAACGCGCACGGCGCCGTGATCGCGACGAGCCCGGCGAGCATGCCGTTACACGACATCGAGATGTCGGGCTTGCCGTACTTGGCGTTGGTGGTCGCCATCGCCATGACGAATCCGGCGCATGCGGCGAGCAGCGTGTTCACCGCGACGAGGCCGATGCGCAGGTCGGTGGCACCGAGCGTCGAGCCGGGGTTGAAGCCCATCCATCCGAAGATGAGGATGAGCGTTCCGATCACCACGTACGGGATGTTGTGACCGGGGATGGCGTTCGCGCTGCCGTCCTTGTTGAACTTGCCGATGCGCGGCCCGAGCACCATGGCGAGCGCGAGTGCCGCCCACCCACCGGTCGCGTGCACGACTCCGGAACCGGCGAAGTCGACCGCACCGTGACCCATGTGCATCGAGGTGCCGAGGTGGGCCATCCAACCGCCGCCCCACATCCACATTCCGTAGATGGGATAGATAACCGCACCCATCGCGATCTCGGCAAGGAGGAAGCCGGCGAACGAGATCCGCTCGGCGATCGCCCCGATGATGATGTACCCGGCCGTCTCCATGAACACGACCTGGAACAGGAAGAGCACCATCACGCCGACGTCGTAGGAGCCGTGGCTCTGCAGGAAGAATCCGTGCAAGCCGATGATGCCGGCGCTGCCGTGGCCGAAGATGCCGCCGAGTGGTGCTGTCCCACCGAGATTGGCGATCGCCCCCACACCGCCGAACTGGAACGCGAAGCCGACCGCGTAATACGCGAGCAACGCGACCGCGAACGCGGCGATGTTCATCATCATCATGTGGCTCGCGTTCTTCGCACGGGTGAGGCCGGTCACGAGGAACGCGAACCCGACCTGCATGAAGAGCACGAGGAAGCCCGTGATGAGGACCCACACGAAGTTGATCGACACACCGAGGTGCCCACTGTCAGATGCGAGCGCGTTGAGCCCGGGCTGGGAGAGCGGGACGTTGGTCGTCGTTTTCGGATAGTTGGCGAGCATGTTCGCGGCCGGTCCGGTGGTATCCCCCGGACTGTGATGGCCCCACGCGGCCCCGATGACGATCAACGCAATGAACGTCATCAGGCTCAGCGCGACGAATTTCTTTCCTCGCGACACGTTTCCTCCCCCCGACCGCATCTGGCGGCCGGCGTTGTCGATGCGAATGCGTCGGTATGGGTGACCGAGACGCTTCGTTGCGCCAACCTGAACAAGACCGCGCCGCAGTTACGGCACCGATGCCGAACCGTGAAGCACCTATTGCTGGTTACTGACGCGCCTCTGACGAAAAGTGCCTGGTTTCGTTCAGGTACTCGCCAGAATCGTCAGGAACACGACAGCAATAGGTTGCGATCCGTTTACTCTTGGGAAGGCGCGATCGTGCCGCGAACGTCGGGTTCGGGCAACCATCGGTACCCGAGCCCGGGCTCGTTGACGATGAGCAGGGGGTGCCCGCCGTCGTCTCCGAGCTTGCGCCGGATGTGGTTCAGGTGCACCCGCAGCGACGTGACGTCGGAGTCCTGCGGGCGGCCGAGCTCCTCGAGCAGGCGGCCGTGCGTGACCAGTGCTCCGGCCTCGCGGACGAGCAGCGCGAGGATCTTCCACTCGGCCTTCGTGAGCTTCACCGGTTCGCCGCCGCGCGTCACCCGCCCGAGCCCGAGATCGATCTTCACGCCGTGAGCCTCGGTGATCTGTGGCGCCGGCGCGGCGTCGACGCGCCGGCGTAGGGCAGCCCTGACGCGCGCGTGCAGCTCTTCGGTGTCGAACGGCTTGGTGACGTAGTCGTCGGCGCCCGCGTCGAGCGCGCGCACCTTGTCGGCCCGGTCTTCGCGGACCGTGAGCACGACCACGGGCACCTGCGAGATCGAACGGGCGTGCGCGAGAACGGCGAACCCGTCGACGCCCGGGAGGTTCAGGTCGAGGAGCACGAGGTCGGGCACCGCGGTGCTGAGGGCGGCGATCGCCTCCTCACCGCTGCCCACGTCGATCACGGCGAGGCTCCGGGCCCGCAACCCGACGCGCAGGGCGGTGCGCAGCGGCGTGTCGTCCTCGACCACCAGCACGGTGTCCATCTTGCCTATCGTCCCTCCTCGTCGAGCGGAGCCGAGTACGGCAGGTGCATGACGAAGGTCGCGCCGCCGCCCGGTGTGTCCTCGATCCGGAGCTCGCCGCCGTGGCCCTGCACGAAGGCTCGCGCGATCGTGAGCCCGATGCCCGCACCCGTCGCGTCGCGCACGCCTTCGCCGCGCACGAACTCCGCGAACACGCGCTCGCGCTGGGCGGGTGGGATCCCGGGACCGTGGTCGACGACCCGGATCTCGCACTCCCCGTCGCGCACCGCGGTCTGCACGAGGATCTCGCCGGTCGGGGCGTAGCGGAGCGCGTTCTCGATCAGGCACGCCACCGCGACCTCGACGAGTGTCGGATCGACATCGACGACCCTGACCCCGACGGTGTCGCCGGCGAGCCGGATCGTGCGATCGTCGGTGAGCCCGCGCACGCTGCGCAGTGCCGTGCGGACGAGCTCCGCGACGTCGACCGGTTCCCGTTGCACGATGACCGCTTCCGAACGAATACGGCTCAGGTACAGCACTTTGCTGACGAGCCGCTCGAGCCGCTCCGTCTCGCTCTGCGCGGTCGTGAGCAGCTCGGTACTGGTCTCCGGCTCCAGATCGCGGTGAGCAAGCAGCGTCGAGACCGATGCCTTGATCGACGCGAGGGGTGTCCGCAGATTGTGGGTCATGGCCGAGAGGAATGCGGCCCGGCCCTGTTGGGCGGCCGCGTCAACTCGCGCCCGGCTCGCTTCCCGATCGAGGCGCACCCGATCGACCGACGTCGCGATGCCCCGCGCGAAGGCGTCGATCAGCTGCCGTTCCCCGGGTGTCGGTTGCCGCGCGCCCGCGACGATCTCGGCCTTGCCCGTGGAGAGATCGATGGTGCACCCGCGCAGGCCGAAGAGTCCGGCGATCGTCTGCTGGGCCGTCGCGACCACGTCCTCGGGCGGGGCGCCGCTCAGCAGCTGCTCCGTGAGCTCCAATCGGGCCCGTGCCTCGAGCTCGCGTACGAGCGCGCGGCGTCGGAGCTCGTTGACGCGCGTGACGGCCGCGCTCACGACCGCCGCGGTGATGCCGAAGACGAGGAACGCGACGACGTCGTCGGCACTGTTGATGCGGAGTGATCCGCGCGGGGGAGTGAAGAAGTAGTTCTGCGCGGCGAAGGCGGTGAGCACCGCCACCGTCGCCGCAACCGGTCCGAGGAACGACGCGCCGACCACCACCACCACGTAGAGCAGCGCGGCGACCGTGTGGTTCGTGTTCGCCGCGTCCATCGCCAGCGTCGCGACCGCGACCCCCGCCAGCGCCGCGAGGACCCTCACCCATCGCCTCTCACCACCTACCACACTTGCTGTCTACCCGGTTCTGATGGGGAAACACGACCGAATCGGGGCTTTGCCTCGGAACTGGCGAATCCCTCTAGGTTCTGAGGCATCGGGACCGGGTTTTAGGGCAGCCGTTCAGAACGGCGCATATGGCACGCTGCCGGACGCGACGGCGACGTTCCGCGCGAGAAGCAGGTCGCATATCTCGGAGCGAGAGTCGAGCACGTCCCACGACCACCCATACGCGTCGCATACGGCCCGGTCGAGATCGGCGTGGGCGTCGGCGAGGTCAGTGAACGCGCCTTCATCGACTGCGTTGTAGACGGCGGTGAGACCTTTACCCATCTCAGTCGCGTGCTCCGCCCGTAACGCCACAACGAGACGCGCTAGGACCTCGATCCGCATCTTTTTCGTAGCCGAGGGCATCGCTGGGAAGGGGAAGGTCGCGAACGCAGTCGTTGGCGTGTAGCGGAGGCGGTCCTCCAGCGTTGAGGAATGCCAGCGCGCCCATGCTTCGTGAATGCTCGAACTGAGAACTCCGAAGTTGTAATCGTCCTCGAAAGCGAACGCGTTCACTGCATCGCTTGGGAACCATTCGGCGGGACACCAGACGAATAGGAGTCGCTTACCAGTCCTGGTACCGGAGATGTACCTCTCAAGCCCCGCGAGCGCTGCTCGCATGGAGAGGACCGGACGACCGTGGAGCCACCAGTGGTCGCGCGTATAACGGTCGGTGTTCGAGGCGCGCATGTCCCTCACGGTCTCGCGAAGGTGCT
>DAIQOP010000261.1:1944-5657 GCA_036787815.1 Actinomycetota bacterium | reverse complement strand
GCAGGTGGAGGCCAACGGCTACATGCCGCGCCACCCTGAGCACGACCGCGCGCGGGTCGCTGCGGGCCCGGTGCAGTTCGACATGGAGACGACGGTCGTCCGCCGGCGGGCGCCGCGGGTGGGCGAGCACACCGACGAGGTGCTCGCCGAGGTGGGTTTCACTGCGGCCGAGATCGGCGCGCTGCGCGATTCCGGCGCGGTCACCTAGAGAACCGTGGGCCCGCGTCAACCGAACGGTCTCGCCGACCGTTGACTCCTTGATGGGCCGCGACGTAGAGCAGGACGGGTTCGAAGAGGCGTTCGACGACCTGTTCGCGGCCGCGCGTCGCATCGCCGTACGCCTGGTCGGCGGTGGCGCCGAGGCCGACGACGTCGCCGCCGAGGCGCTCGCCAGGGCCTACGCCCGCTGGCCGAAGGTCCGCGACCTCGACTACCGCGACGCGTGGGTGATGCGGGTGACCGCCAACGTCGCGCTCGACGTGCTGCGCCGGGCGAAGCGGCCGCTGCCCACCCCGGTCGCCGCCGAAGTCGACCCGGCCGAGGCCGCCGTCACCCGGATCGCGCTCGCGCGGGCACTCCGGCACCTTTCCCGCCGCCAACGCGATGTGGTCGTGCTGCGCTACCTCGCCGATCTCAGCGAGGCCGACGTAGCCGCGTCGCTCGGGGTCTCGGCCGGCTCGGTGAAGCAACACGCGCACCGCGCCGTCGACGCGTTGCGCCGCGCGCTCGGACCGGGCTTCCTCACCGGACAGGAGCCAACGTGAACGATTCCGTCGAACCGGTCGACCTCTCCCCCACGCGTGCCGAGCTCATTGCGCGCGTCCGAGCACGCGGCCTGCGGATCCGCGCCCACCGCCGCGCCGCGATGACCGCCCTCGCCGCCGTCGCGGTCGTCGCGATCGCCGTGCCCGCCATCGCGATCGGTACACGCTCGTCGTCGCGTTCGGTCCCCCCCGCCACCAGCCCGCGCGGCAACGCCGACTTCCGGATCGCGCTCGTCACCGGCTCGTCCGCGCCGCCCTGCGAATCCGGTGCCCTGCCTACACCGGTGCCGACAGCGTGCGTCGCACTCGGCCGTACCCTCACGACCGCGAACGATGTGCGGAACGCGAGTGTGGGCTACGACAACAGTCAGGGATGGTTGATCATCGTCACGGTCGACCCTGCCGCGTTGCAGCGGATCGCGGCGCAGGTCGGCCGCGAGATCGCGGTCGTTGTTGGGGGCAAGGTCGTCAGCGTGCCGACGGTCAACGCGGGCATCACGGGGACGGCCATCGAGGTCGTGCAACCCGGCCTCACACGCAACCAGGCGATCGCACTCGCGACGGAGATCCTCGGCCGTGCGCCGGCGCACGTCGCCACCGCGCCCGACCTCGTCACGAACATCGAGCTGCCGGGCTCCACGTTCGTCGCCGGCACCGACGTGCACGGCACGCTCGTGATCGACAACAATACCGACCATCCGATCACGCTCGAGCGGCCGGGCCAGTGCCACATCAAGTGGGCCGTCGGGCTCAGCAACGATGGCATGCCGCCCCACATCGCGTTCACCCAGGAGTGCAGCAGCGCGCGCACCGTGCTCGCGCCCGGAACCAACCGCTTTCCCATCACCGTCTCGACGACGAACAGCGGATGTTCGGGCAGCACCGGCTCACTCCCCAAGGGCTTCGTGCACTGCCTGCCGGGCGGCGGCGTGCCGCCGCTCGAGCCTGGCAACTACGAGGCGATGCTCGTCAGCAGCACACCGGGGCAGCCACCGAGCGCGCCGGCGGTGCTCGTACGGCTCACGGCCGCGCCCTGAGCGGAAGTGAGGGTGACATCCCTCTGGGCCGGGAAGGCGTCATTCACTTCGGGCGGTCTCGGTTGTCGGGTGGGCGTGCAAGGATGCGCGCGTGCGATTGGTGTCGATCGACGGGCGAATCCGGGCTCTCGACGGGCCGTTCGACGCGCCCGGTACCGGTGCGATCGATCTCGCGGCGCTCACCGGCCTCCCGGCGGGAGCGTGCCGGTTCCTCGGCGCGCACGGGGTGGAGGCGGCCCGCAACAAGATCGGGCGCGCCACCGACATCGTGCCGATCGCCGGGTTGCAGCTGGATCCTCCGATCCCGAAGCCGCGCATGATCTGGGCCGTCGGCCTCAACTACCGCGACCACGCGGCGGAGACCGGGCGCGACGTGCCGACCGCGCCGACCCTCTTCGCGAAGTCGCCCGGCTCCCTGGTCGGTCACGAGCAACCGATCGTGATCCCACCGCACGTGGAGAAGCCCGACTACGAGGGTGAAGTCGCGGTCGTGATCGGGCGCACCACTCGCGATGTCAGCGAGCGTGACGCGCTCGATCACATCGCGGGTGTCACATGCGCCCACGACGTGTCGTCACGGGACCATCAGTACACGACCGGTCAGTTCACCTGGTCGAAGTCGTTCGACACGTTCTGCCCGCTCGGGCCGGTGCTCGCGACCCTCGACGAGGTCGACATCGGCAACCTCACGATCGAGACCCGGCTCAACGGCGAGGTGGTGCAGTCGTCGAACACCGGCGAGCTCGTGTTCTCGATCCCGACGCTCGTCGCGTGGATCAGCCAGGGCACGACGCTGCTCCCCGGCGACATCATCCTCACGGGTACGCCCGCGGGGGTGGGAGCCGGGCGCACGCCACCGCGGTGGCTCCTCGACGGCGACGTCGTCGAGATCACTGTCGGCGGGGTCGGCACTCTGCGCAACCCCGTCGTCCGCAAGCCGGCACCCGATCGGAACCGTGCATGACCGTGCGCTGGTCGAGCCGGGTGCCCCTCGAACGCCCGGTGCTCGTCGCCGCGTTCGAGGGCTGGAACGACGCCGCGAACGCGGCATCCGATGCCGTGCGGTTCCTCGCGCACACGACGAGCGCGATCGAGCTCGCGACGCTCGACGCGCAGGAGTGGCTCGACTTCCAGGCGGCGCGGCCCGTCGTCACGATCACCGACGGCGTGGTGCAGACGACGGCCTGGCCGGCGATCCGCTTCCTCGTGGCTCCCACCGCGGTCTCGGGCATCGGACGCGACCTCGTGCTGCTCGTCGGGCCGGAGCCGAACCTGCGGTGGCCGGCGTTCTGCACCGAGGTGATCGAGGTGGCCCGGGAGATGGGCTGCGATCTGGCCGTCACACTCGGGGCGCTGCTCGCCGACGTGCCGCACTCGCGGGCGATCACCGTCACCGGTACCGCGAGCGACCCCGAAGCGGTGACAAGTCTCGGGCTCACCCGCTCGCGCTACGAGGGCCCGACCGGCATCGTGGGCGTGCTCTCCGACTCGTTCCGTCGCGCCGGCATCGCCTCGGCGTCGTTGTGGGCATCGGTGCCGGCCTACGTCGCGACCCCACCGAACCCGCGCGCCACCCACGCTCTGCTCGAGCGGCTCGCGAGCATGCTCGACGTCGCGCTTCCGCTGCGTTCGCTCGAGATCGCGGGCGCGGCCTGGGTCCGTCAGGTCGACGAGGTCGCGGCCGGCGACGACGACATCGCCCGCTACGTGCACGAGCTCGAGGCCCGGCACGACGACGCCCTCGAGGATGACGCGCTCACCGAGACGCTCGACGAGCTACGCGAAGAGGATCTCCCGACCGGCGAGAGCCTCGCCGAAGACTTCGAGCGCTTCCTGCGAGATCAGAGGGACGAGGACTAAGCCTTCTGGTCGCACTCGCTGCGCTCGCCGCTCCTGACGCGGGATGGGAGTG
>DAIQOP010000261.1:0-1934 GCA_036787815.1 Actinomycetota bacterium | reverse complement strand
CGCTTCGCTCACCGCTGAGATACGCCCGCCTCCTAGCTCAACAGGTCGCGGGCGACGGCGTCCCAGAGGTGGGTCGAGAGCTCGAGCGACTCGACGTCGACGCGCTCGTCGTTGCCATGGAACATCGAGGCGTAGTCCTCGAAGCTCAGCCGCTTGCTGAACAGGCCGAAGCCGTATGCGACGGAGCCGACCCGGCGGAAGAAGCGCGCATCGGTCGCGCCGACGGTGAGGAAGGGCACGAGCGCCGAATCCTGCACCATCTTGGCGGTGACCCGGCCGAGCGAGTCCCAGAGCGGCGTGTCGGTGACCGAGGAGGTCGACTCGTTGTCGTCGAACGGCGTGATCGTGACCATCGGGAGGAGGTCGCCGAGCGCGTGCTCGACCATGCGGTGCACGTCGGCCGCGCGCTGGCCGGGCAGCGTACGGATGTCGACCTCGATCGACACCTCGTCGGGGATCACGTTGGTCTTGGTGCCGCCGTGGATGATCGTGGGCGCGAACGTCGTGTGCGTGCACGCGTGCGCCTGGCGCGCCAACCCGAGCGGGAGGAGCTCGCAGAAGTCGGTGATGCGCTCGGCGTCGAGCAGCGGCTCGGCGAGCTCGGGCGGATACTCGACTCCCTCGATGAAGCGCCGCCACGTGTCGTGGATCTGCGCGGCGGGTCGGTAGTCGGCGAGCCTGCGCACGACCTCGGCCGCGGTGACCAGCGCGTTGTCGGTCCGGAACGGCTGCGACGCATGACCGGGCGTGCCCTTGACCCCGAGCCGGCACCAGTACGAGCCCTTCTCCCCGACGATCACCGGCAACCGCGGCCCGCTCGCGGCCGGGATCTGGAACCCTCCCGACTCGGTGATCACGTAGTCGGCCTCGACCGCGGCGCGCTCGTGCGAGACGAGATGCTCCGCGCCCCACGTGCCGAGGCTCTCCTCGTCGGCGACCGCGAGGTACACGAGCGTGCCGCGCGGTCGGAAGCCCGAGCGCGCGAGACCCCTGAACGCGACCGCCATCGACGCGGTGAGGTTGAGCATGTCGACCGCGCCCCGACCCCACACCTCACCGTCGATGAGCTCGCCGCCGAACGGATCGCGCTGCCACCCGTCGGGATTCACCGGCACGACGTCGGTGTGCCCCATCAGCAGCAACGTGGGTGCCGACGGGTCGCTGCCCTCGATGCGCGCCACCAGGCTCTCGCGCCCGGGCCGCGGTTCGTACCGCTCGAGATCCAGACCGGTGTCGCCCAGATACTGCGCGAGCAGATCCACACTGCGCGTCTCGTGCCCCGACTCCGCGGTGCCGTCGTTCACGCACTCGTTGCGGATCAGGTGCTGCAACAGATCCGCGACTTCGTTCCCGATCCCGGTGGTCGTCACCCCACCGACGCTAGCGGTCGATCGCGCTGGAGGCGGGTGCCGCCGGGTCTAGAACGGGTCGGCGAAGGGATCTGCCGCTGGAGCTGCGGTGAGGTCGTCGACACCGAACGAGCGGGCGACGCCTTCGTACCCCTCGGCCTCGAGCTGGTCGGCGAGCTCGGGCCCGCCGCTTCCGATCACGCGACCGGCGACGAGCACGTGGACCCGATCGGGCCGCAGCTCGGTGAGCAGTCGCGCGTAGTGAGTGATCGCGAGCACGCCGAGCCCGCGCTCGGTGGCCATCGCGGAGACGGCGCGGGCGACATCGCGCATCGCGTCGACGTCGAGGCCCGAGTCGATCTCGTCGAGGATCGCGAACTTCGGCTCGAGCACCGCGAGCTGCAAGGTCTCGAGGCGCTTCTTCTCGCCACCGGAGAACTCGTCGTTGATCCCGCGGGTGAGGAACTCGTCGGCGACACCCAGGCGCCGGGCCTCGTGGTGGAGACGCTCGCCCAACGCGACCGGATCGGGATCGCCGCCCCGACCGCGCACCGCCGCGACCATGAAGTCCTCGAGCCGCACGCC
>DAIQOP010000035.1:0-19690 GCA_036787815.1 Actinomycetota bacterium | reverse complement strand
ATGTAGCCGTTGTCATCCACCTGCGGGTCGACGAGCACCTCGGTGGGCGACGCGAGCGCGGAGAAGATCGTGTCGTGCGCGCTCAACGCGGTCTTGAGCTCGGCCAGCGTCTTGCCGCCGATGGTGGCGACGAAGATCTTGCGGAGGGCGTCGCGGTGCTCGGCCCGCCGCGCGGGCGTGGCGTAGTCGGTGTGCTCGATCAGATCGTCGAGCCCGAGCGCGCGGCATGCGGGAGCCCAGTGGCGTTCCGGGTCGAGCATGTTGAGCACGATCCAGCGCGCGTCGGCGGTCGCGTACGGGCCGACGAGCGGGCTCGAGAGCACCGTCGCCCCGAACTTGTCGGGATCGCGTTCGAGCACCGAGGTGGGCACGAGATCGACCGCCAGCGTCCACACCGCGGCACCGAGCAACGCCACATCGACGAGCACGCCCTTGCCGGTGCGCTCCCGCTGGAACAGTGCGGTGCCGATCCCACCGGCGAGGAACGCGCCCGACGGCGCGTCGCCCATCGCGCCGCGCTGCATGATGAACGGCCCTTGCGGCGGCGTGAGCATGTGCCCGATCCCGCCGCGCGACCAGTACGACACCGCGTCGAAGCCGCCCTGATCGGCGTCGGGCCCGCGCTGGCCCTGCCCGTGCCCGCGTGCGTACACGACGCGCGGGTTGACGGCCCACACGTCTTCGGGCTGGATCCGCAGGTTCGTGCGCGCGGAAGGCAGGAAGTTGGTGATGAACGCGTCGGCCCATTCGATGAGCCGGTCGAGCGCGGCGCGCCCGTCGTCGGTGCGCAGGTCGATCGAGACGCCGCGCTTGTTCCGGTTGAACTGCTCGAACAGGAAGTTGAAGTCGCCGGTGTCGGCGACGAACCCGGCGCCCATGATCGCCCGCAACGGATCGCCGGTGGCGCGCTCGACCTTGACGACGTCGGCGCCCCAGTCGGCGAGAATCGCCGCGGCCGACGGGACGAAGCCGTGCTCGGCGACCTCCACGACCTTGATGCCGTCCATCACGCCCATGTGCGTTCCCTCGGGAGTCGAAGCGTTGGCAGTATGACGCGCAGAGCCCGTCGGCACGACACCTGTCAGAGCGCGGCGAGCATCAGACCAAGCGTCGCGCCGGCGACTCCGGCGACAATGCTCACGACCGCGTACGTGCCCGCGACGCGGGCCGACGTGCGTTCGGCGACGTCGACGGTCTCGTACGTGTAGGTCGAGAACGTGGTGTACGCGCCGATGAACCCGGTGCCGACGACGGCCTTGGGTGTCGTGGCGAGGCCGTGGTAGAGCGCAAGACCGGTGAGGAACCCGAGCGTGAGGGAGCCGGTGACGTTGACGACCAACGTGCCCCACGGGAAGTACCGCCCCCGGCGCGCGCTGATCGCGCGTTCCACGAGGTAGCGGCTCGGCGCGCCGAGCGCACCGGCGAGCGCGACCGCCAGCACCGTCATGATTCGCCCTCGTCGGGCGGCACCGTGCGACTCGGCAAACCGGCGAGCCGCAACCCGGCGACGACCACCGCGATGCCCGCGCCGGCGCTCACGACGAGATACAGCGCGGCGAGCGCGACATGGCCGGCGCGACCCAGCAACATCGCCTCGACACACATCGTCGAGAACGTCGTGAACCCGCCGAGCACGCCGATCGCGGCGAACGGCCGGATCCACCAGCTCGCGACCGCGTGACGCGCGAGCAGTTCGAGCAACACCGCGAGCACCAGCGCACCCGTCACGTTGATCGAGAACGTCGTGAACGGGAACGTGCCCGCGCGCACCGGTTGGGCGCGCGCGATCGCGTACCGTGCCGCCGCGCCGAGCCCGCCGCCCAGCGCGATCACGGCCAGCTCGCGCGCGCGGACGCCCGGTCGCGTCGACACCGACGGCATCAGCCTCGGAGCGCGACGATCGACGAATGGTTCGTACGCTCGAGTGCGGATTCGGCCAGGCGGGCGACCATCTCGCCCATGGTGTCGAACCCGTCGCCGAGCGTCTTGCCCATGAGGTAGCGCGCGTGGATACCGGCGACGATGATCGCGAGCTTGTAGGCGGCGAAGGCCTCGTACCACTCGAGCGAGTCGAGCGGGGTTCCGGTACGCGACGCGTAGCGCTCGATCACCTCTTCGCGCGTGAGGAATCCCTTCGCGGGGTCGATGCCTGCTCCAGTCGCGATGACCTGCGCGTCGGCCTGGCCCCAGTAGAGGAGGAAGAGCCCGAGATCGGCGAGTGGGTCGCCGAGCGTCGACATCTCCCAGTCGAGCACGGCGACGACGCGGCCGGGGTCGTCGGGCGCGAGCATCGTGTTGTCGAGCCGGTAGTCGCCGTGCACGATCGTCGGCGGGGGCGACTCGGGCAGCGCGGCCCGCAGGCGGCGGGCGAGCTCGTCGATGGCGGGAAGTTCGTTGGCCTTCGACCGCTCCCACTGCTCGCCCCATCGGCGTACCTGGCGCGCGAGGAAGCCGTCGGGGTGCCCGAAGTCGCCGAGCCCGACCTTCGTGTAGTCGACCGCATGGATCGCGGCGAGCACGTCGATGAGGGCCTCGGAGCACGAACGCGCCTGGGCGGTCGTGAGCTCGGCCATGTCGGCGGGGGTGCGCAGGATCACGCCTTCGACCTTCGACATCACGTAGAAGGGCGCGCCGTTGACCGCCGGATCGTCGCAGAACGCGAAGACCTTGGGCACGGGTACGTCGGTGCCGGCGAGCGCGTGGATGACGGTGTACTCGCGCTTCATGTCGTGCGCGGTCGGCAGCACGTGACCCAAGGGGGGCCGGCGCAACACCCATTCGTGGCTGCCGTCCCTCACGGCGTACGTGAGGTTGGAGCGCCCGCCCGAGATCAGCTCCGCGCGCAGCGGCTCACCGGTCGCGCCCGCGACCTCGCGCGCGAACCACCCGCGCAACGCTTCGAGGTCGACACCGTCGGGAGTCTCGTCGTGCTCGCTCACGCGGGCACCGTAGCCAACCCGGGTCAGGCGATGCGGGTGATGCGGGGCTCGACGGGGGTGCCGTTGCCGCGGGGGTAGCGCGCCACCCGGCCGACCGGCATGTCGACCCGGTAGCCGGCCGCAGCCCGCTCCTCCTCCGACTCGCCGCCCCAGAAGCCGTACTCGCGGTGCTCGCGGGCCCAGTCGCGACACTCGAGGAGGACGGGGCACTCCCGGCAGATCGAGCGGGCTTCGGCCTCACGCACGACGCGGGCCTCGGGGCGCTCGCCGGCGGGTGCGAAGAAGAGGTCGGTCTGACCACCGCAGGCGGCGTCGAGCGTCCACTCGAGAACCCCGGTGAAGATCAGGCTCGTGACCGTGTCAGTTGCCATTACGTGATTCCTTCCGCCCAACGACTGGCATCGGGGCGATCGCTGGCGATGACCGGAGATCGGAGAGCCGGCCGGGGGGAGACCGGCCCTCCGAGTCATCCAGTAAGCAGAGTCAACCCGGCACCGGCCAATCTGTCAAACAGGTGAAACTGATACTATGCATCGCTTGTTCCGATTTTCACATGCTCCAGGTACGGGACCAGGCACGGAGCCGCGGTTGCCTCCCGGAGCAGGCGCCGGAGGAGAACGCACAACGTGACGAGTGCCACACTCAGCGGCCTTCTCACAAGCCGTCGGCCTGGCATGGCCGCAGGCCGCCGGCTCCAGCGGACACAGGCCGGCGTGACCAGCGAGACGCACATCGGCGAGAGCCGGCGGTAGGAATAAACATGGAGCTTCGGCATCTGGAGACCCTGTTGGCGGTGAGTGACGCCGGTTCGTTCACCGGCGCGGCCGATCGCCTGCACACCGTCCAGTCGAACGTCTCCGACCAGATCCGCCAGCTCGAGGACGAGCTCGGCGTCACGCTCTTCAACCGCGGCCGCCGGGGCGCGGTGCCGACCGAGTTCGGGACGATCGTGCTGGAGCGGGCCCGGCACGTGCGTCGGGAGCTCGAAGACCTCCGGGCCGATCTCTCGATGCTCCAAGGGCTCCAGACCGGCCACGCCACGTTGGGGGCGGTCGGCACGATCGCTCGCTGGCTCGTCCCCGCGGTGGTCGCCGACCTGCGCCGCGAGGCGCCCGCGCTCTCCCTGCGGGTCACCGAGGGCGCATCCGAACGGCTCGCCGCGGAGGTGGCCGGCCGTGAGCTGTCGCAGGCGGTGGTGACCGAGCCGGTCGTCGACTCCCGGCTCGTCGTGGAGCACCTGCTCGACGAGGACCTCGTCGGGCTCGTGCCGACCACGCTCGATTTCGCGGTCCGGGGCCCGGTGTCGCTCGCGGCCCTCGCCGAGCACCCGATGATCCTGCCGCCGATCGGCAACCCGCTCCGCTCCGAGGTGGAAGGCGCGGCCCACGAGCAGGGCCTCACGCTGTCGGTGCCGATCGAGGTCGAGGGTGTGCGGCTCATCGGCGACCTCGTCGCGGCAGGTGCGGGAGTGTCGATCATCCCGGAGACCGCGGTTCCGCCCCGTGAGCCCGGTGTGCGGTCGGTCGCCATCGCCGACATGCCGCCCCGGCGCCTCGCGCTCGTGACCGCACGAGGGGTGCGGCTCTCGCTGGCCGACGCCGCGGTGCGCGACGCGGTCGTGCGCCTGGTCCGGTCGCAACGCCGCTGAGCGCTCCGCGGGCCACGGGCGACCTCGTCGACGGGCGCCGCGCGGGTGCGCGCTAGCGATCGGTCGGTGTGAACCAGGTGCCGAGCACGTTCGTCGCCGCCCCGAGCCCCTCGACCTCGAGGCGGTCGACACCCGCAGGCCGGTCGGCGCGGCGTTCGATGCGGACGCGACCGTGCGTGGGCCACGCGAGCTCGACGGAGTCGGCGTCGCGTGCGACCTCCTCGCCTTCGAGCAACCCGGCGTAGAGCGGCAGCAGCGCGGCGGGGTCGGGTGCTCCGAGCACGACCCGCCTGAGGTAGGCGATCGGCCCGGTGTGCGGCTCCGGATCGGCCCACCAGATCGGCTCCCCCGAAGGTCCGTTGGCCTCCACGTACGCGAGCCAGGCCGCGCGGTCGGCGCCTTCGTTGGTCTGCGCGATCTGCACCACCGTGCCGTGGGCCTCGCGCGGATGGATGAACGCCTCCTGCCAACGCGGGTCGGAGCGTTCGATGCCGACCGGCGTGAAGCCGGGCGCGCGAGCGGCGTCGAGTGCGACGTCGAGATCCGTGACCTTGAACGTGAGGTGATGCGGGCCGGCGACGGCGCGCGCCACGAATCGCTCGAGGAAGTCGTTGCGCTCCGTGTCCCACGGCTCGAGCAGCTCGACCTTCATGCCCCCGGTGATGTCGCCGACGAGGACCTGCATCGGGCGGAACCCGAAGGCCTGGCCTCCCGACAGCACCGTGCCGCCGAGCACACCGGTGAGGAAACGCAGCCCCGGCGCGGTATCCGCCGCGGCGAGCGCGACGTGATCGAGATCCGTGCTCATGCCGCTCCGGCCTGCGCGTGCGCCGGCGCGTGCCTCCCGGCGCGGGTCGTCAGCCGGGCGATGGCGTAGCCGATACCCAGGATCGTGAACCCGCCGATCGCGTCGAGGAAGTAGTGATTGGCCGTGAGCACGATCACCGTGATCGTGAACACCGGATACATCGCGGCGGCGGCGCGTGCGACGGGATGGCGAAGGTGCGGCACCAGCACGCACGCGCACCACAGCGCCCAGGCGCAGTGCACGCTCGGCATCGCCGCGAACTGGTTCGAGATCTTGCTCACCGCGCCGGAGTCGAACGACCAGAGCGTCGGGTACTTGTCGAGCGTGTCGACGAAGCCGTAGTGCGACGGCAGCAGGCGCGGTGGCATGAGTGGGAACGAGATGAACCCGATCAATGCGAGCCCGGTCGAGACCGCCAGCGCGTTGCGCCACAACGGGTAGTGGTCGGACCATTTGCGGAAGAGCACGACGGCAACGCCGATGGTGACCAGGAAGTGCAGGGCGCCGTAGTAGTAGTTGCACGTGATGATGAGCGGCTTGAAGTGCAACGCCCAGCGTTCGAGCGTGGCCTCGTGGAAGATGCCGATCGTGTGCTCCCAATCGATGATCTTGCGCGCGTTGCGGAACGCGTCCGACGGATCGCTCTTGTTCGCGTTCCGGATCACCGAGTACACGCCGTAGAAGGCCAGGACCATCACGATCTCGAGCCACCAGTAGACGACGGTGCCGTCGCTCAGCCGGCGACCGCCGCGCGCGGGAGCCGCGACCGAGGGTTCTGTGTCGATCGACTCCATCACGAGACCCGAGCCGCGACCCGTGGTTGCTTGCGCTTCCCGACCGCGAACGCGGGCGCGCCGAGCATGCTGACCACCAGCACGCACGCGTACCAGAGCAGCCCGACTGCGATCGCCTGCGCGTTGCGCACGCCGAACGACGAATGGAGGAACAACACGAGCATTCCCTCGCGTACGCCGAGCCCGCCGATCGATATCGGCACGACCTGCGCCATCGCGACCGCGGGGACGAACGCGATCACGGCCGCGGTCGGCACCGGCAGCTCGAGCGTGCGCACGATGCAGAGCACCGCGCCCACGACCGACGCCTGGTAGGCGAGCGCGGTCCCGACGACGCCGAGCGCCTCGCGGGGTTGGCGCCGGAGACGGTCGACACCGATGTGCACCGCGCCGATGAACCGCGTCCAGCTCTGGTGGTCGGCGAACCGCCCGGCGAGCTTCGGATGGGCCGCCGCGGTGAGGATCGCCGCCAGGGCCGCGATCGTGAGCGCGGCGATGACCAGCGCGACGAGGGAGTGGTCGGCGTCGAGCAGCGACGGCCGCAACGCGAATCCCAACACCACGAGCGCGGGGAGCGCGACGAACCCGGTGAGCCGTTCGATCGCCACCGACGCGAAGGCGGTCTCGTTCGAGTCGATGACGGCTCCGAGACGGCTGATCCGGACGACGTCGCCGCCGATCGTCGAGGGCAGCACGTTGCCCACGAACTGCCCCGCGAGCGTGTACGCCGTGAGGGTGCCGAGGCCGACCCGGTGCTCGAACACGCGGAGCACCCGCTGCCAGCGCCAGGCCGACAGCACGATGCCCGCGAGGGTGAGCAGCAGCGCGGCCCCGAGCAGGAGTGCGCTGTGCAGGTGGTTGCGATGGGGGACCACGCCGTCGAGGTTCGGGGTCTTGAGCACGAGGATCGTGAGGACGACGGCGCTGACGAGGATCCGCAGACCCGTCTTCCAGTGGGCCCGGGCCGACTTCGTCGTCGCGCCCGCCTCGGGCCCGGCCGGCTCCGGAATCGGTGTGGGCGGCGTGGAAATGGGAACCGGCATCGGGCGACAGCCTACGGAACGTCGGGCCGCGCTCGGGACGACTGTGGCGCGCGGCGGCCCCACTCGGCGACGATGTCGCATCCGAGCGGGAGGTGGCGCGGTGCGGGTACGAACCGACGACGGTGTGGAGCTGGAGGTCGAGGTCGCCGGCTCCGGTCCGGGGCTGCTCCTCGTCCACGGGCACGGCGGCGCGAAGGAAGACTTCGCCGACCACGTCGAGCGCCTCGCGGTACGGCACACCGTCGTGACCTTCGACCACCGGGGCCACGGGAGCAGCGATCAGCCCGACGACCCGGCCGCCTACTCGCTGGCGCGGATGCGGGCCGACACCTGGGCCGTCGCCGACGCGGTCGGATTCTCGACGTTCCGCCTGCTCGGCCATTCGATGGGCGGGATGATCACGAGGCGGATGCCGCTCGAGCGGCCGCACCGCATCGAGGCGCTGGTGTTGATGGACACGACCCACGGCCCGGTACCCGGGCTCGTTCCCGAGCTCGTCGACCTCGCGGTCGAGGTCAGCATCTCGGAGGGCAAGGAAGCGTTGAAGGCGCTGCTCGACGCGGCGGGTGCGCTCGACACTCCTGCGTACCACGAACTCCTCGACGGCCGGCCGGGCTATCGCGAGTTCCAGGACCGGAAGTGGGAGGCCACCTCGGTGGTCATGTGGGGCTGCCTCGCGACCGAGATCGTGCGCCAACCCGACGATCTCGACATGCTCCGCGAACTGTCGTGCCCGACGCTCGTGATCGTGGGTGAGCTCGACGCGCCGTTCGTGGGCCCGTCGACCGCGATGGCGGGCGCGATCCCGGGTGCACGCTTCGCGGTGCTCGCCGGTGCCGGGCATTCGCCGCAGTTCGAAGCGCCCGACCGCTGGATCGCCGCGCTCGAAGAGTTCCTCACGGGCCTTCCCGCCGCGGTCTCCTAGTGGTGGCCGCTCCGGGAGCGAAGGCTGCGGCACATCTGGTCGAGGGGCACGGCGGTCGGCTCGCAGCCGAGGTGCTGCTCGCGCACGGGATCGAGGTCGTGTTCACCCTGTCGGGCGGCCACCTCTTCGTGTTGTACGACGGCTGCGTGCAGACCGACGTCGCGCTCGTCGACACCCGCCACGAGCAGACTGCCGCGTTCGCGGCCGAAGGCTTCGCGAAGGTCACCGGTCGCCCCGGTTGCGCGGCGCTGACCGCGGGCCCCGGAGTCACCAACGGCGTGAGCGCGCTCGCGTCGGCCCGGCTCGCAGGCTCGCCGATGCTCGTGATCGGCGGCCGCGCCCCACAGGGTCGGTGGGGCCGCGGGTCGCTGCAGGAGCTCGACCACGTCCCGATCGTCGCGCCGGTCACCAAGACCGCGGTGACGGCGACTCCGGGTGCCGGCATCGTCGACTCGCTCCATCGTGCGCTGCTCGCGGCGCGCACGCCGCACCGCGGCCCCACGTTCGTCGACCTTCCGCTCGACGCGTTCGGCCCCGCGACCGCAGAGATCCCGGCATTCGACGCGATCGATGCCGCGGGTCTCGCGCCCGATCCCGACGTGGTCGCGAGGGTCGCGGCTCTCGTCGGTGCCGCGGAACGCCCGGTCGTGGTCGCCGGCGGCGACGTCTACTGGTCGGGCGCGCACGAAGAGCTGCGCGCGTTCGCGGAGGCCGCCGCGCTCCCGGTGCTCGCCAACGGGCTCGGGCGTGGGCTCCTGGCCGCCGATCACCGGCTCGCGTTCTCGCGTGCCCGCAGCGCGGCGTTGCGGGGAGCCGACCTCGTGCTCGTGGCGGGAACGCCGCTCGACTTCCGTCTCGGGTTCGGTGCGTTCGGCGACGCGCAGGTCGTGCACCTGGCCGACGCGCCGAGCGAGATCGGCACCCACGCCGCGCCCGCGGAGGCGATCGGTGCCGATCTCCGCACGACGCTGGCGGCGCTCGCGTCGGCCGGCGCCGCGCCCACGGCGCGCGCCGAGCACGAGCGGTGGATCGAGCAGCTTCGGGCCGACGAGCAGCGCGGCCGCGACGCGGAGCGCCCTCGACTCGAGTCGGACGCGACTCCGATCGCGCCCTCGCGCATCTACGGAGAGCTGCGCGCGTTGCTCGATCGCGACGCGGTCGTCATCGGCGACGGTGGCGATTTCGTGTCGTACGCGGGCAAGTACATCGACACGTTCGTGCCCGGCTCGTTCCTCGACCCGGGGCCCTACGGGTGCCTCGGAACCGGGCCGGGCTACGCGCTCGGTGCGTCGCGCGGGCGCCCGGGACGCCAGCTCGTGCTGCTCCTCGGCGACGGTGCGATCGGGTTCTCGCTCGGCGATCTCGACTCGCTCGTGCGCCATCGCGTCGACGTCACGGCGATCGTCGGCAACAACGGCATCTGGGGGCTCGAGAAGCACCCGATGCAGGCGTTGTTCGGCTACGACGTCGTCGCCGACCTGCAACCCGAAGCGCGCTACGACCTGGTGATGGAGGCGCTCGGGGGGCACGGTGAGCTCGTGCGCGAGCCCGGCGAGCTGCGCCCGGCGTTGCAGCGCGCGTTCGCGACTCCTGGGCCGTCGCTCGTGAACGTGCTCACGGATCCCGGCGACGCGTATCCGCGTTCGAGCAACCTGGCCTGAGCGCGCAGCGCGATCGGGCTACCAGTTCTCGAAGCCCGAGAGCGGTCCGGGCTTGTCGGGATTGCGCGACAGCCTGAAGAACCCGCAGACCTTCCACTGCCCGTTTTCGCGCACCACATCGACGGGGTAGGTGTTCGCCTGCACCTTGTCGTCGCGGAACGAGAGTCGGTAGTGCAGGTGGCGCGTCGTGCCGAACGGCTCGAAGGTGAACGCGTCGATCGTGTCGATGACCGCGCCGTACTTGGCGCGTTGCGCGTGCCACGCGGCGACGAAGTCGGCCTGGGACACCTCGCGCTGGTCGGCCCGGCACAGCTGGGTCCACGCGTGCGCGTCGCGTCGCCCGCGTAGGTCGAAGAGGAAACGGTTGAGCGAACCGGTGGGTGCCCGGACCGCGAAGTAGAGGCCGACCGAGCCGAGCGCGAGCGCAACGGCGACGATCGCCAGACCGCGGGTGACGATGCGCGAGATGCTGCGCACCCTCGCGGGGTCGGGCTCCGGAGCGAGCGTCGGCACCGCTTGGTCCGGCACTGGTCGGTCGGGCACCGCTGGTCAGGCACCCTCGCGGGCGCGCTCGAGGAACCGCTCCCGCTCGACGACGACCCGGGTGATGTAGCCCGCGGCGACGAGGCCGCGACCGTCGGTCACCGACACCCGAAAGTTGAGCCGTCGGCCCTCGACCGACTCGAGCACCACGTCGGCCGTGACGGTCGCGCCGATCGGGCTCGGTGCGAGGTGCGTCAGCTGCACCGCGGAACCGACGGTCGTCCGGCCGGCGGGCAGCGCTCCCGCGACCGCCTCGACGGTGGCTTCTTCGGCGAGCGCGACGACGCGGGGTGTGGCGATCACCGCTACGTCGCCGCTGTGGAAGGCCATCGCGGTGTCGCTCGCTTCGACGCAGTGGGTGACGCTCGCGGCCATCCCGGGGGTCAAAGGCATCTGCGTACCATAGGCACCCCGCCCGCACCGGCTGGGAACTGCCGAGAAACGAGGCTGATGGACACGCAGTTGATCGAGGGACCGGCACTCGAGCGGACCCTGCGCGCCGCGCTCCGAGCGGGAGGCGACTTCGCGGAGGTCTTCGCGGAAGACCGGCGCGGCAGCAGCGGACGCTTCGACGACGGTCGGGTCGAGGAGCTCACGTCGGGGCGCTCGCGTGGAGCCGGCATCCGCGTCGTGCGCGGCGACACCACGGGTTTCGCCCACACCGCCGATCTCACCGAGACGGGCCTCGGCGAGGCGGCCGAGGCGGCGGCCGCCGCGGCTCGCGGTGGAGGGGGTGGGGTGCGGGAGATCGCGTTGACCCGGCAGCCGTCGGCGCCGCACGACATCGCGGTGTACCCCGAATCCGTGCCCAAGGCCCGGAAGGTGGAGCTCCTGCGGGTGGCCGAAGCCGCCGCCCGTGCCGAGGGCAGCACCATCCGGTCGGTCACCGCCTCCTACGCCGACTCACGCCGGCGGATCCTCGTCGCCAACTCCGACGGCCTCCTCACCGGCGACGACCAGGTGCGCACGCGCTTCATGGTCCACAGCGTGGCGTCGGGCGACACCGGGATGCAGACGGCGCACGAAGGGCCGGGGCGCACGCTCGGCTTCGAGTTCTTCGACGAGTTCGATGTCGCCGAGATCGCGCGCATCTCGGCCCGGCGCGCGATCGCGATGCTCGACGCTCGGCCGGCGCCGAGCGGATCGCTGCCGATCGTGCTCGCGAAGGGCGCGGGAGCGGTGCTCTTCCACGAAGCGTGCGGCCACGGGCTCGAGGCCGATCTGGTGCAGCGCGCCGCATCGGTGTTCGACGGCAAGGTCGGCGAGCAGGTCGCGTCGCCGCTCGTCACGCTGATCGACGACGGTACCTACGCACGCGAATGGGGCACGTACGCGGTCGACGACGAGGGGCGACCGGCGCAGCGCAACGTGCTCATCGAGAACGGCGTGTTGAACGACTACATGTGGGACTACCTCCGGGCGCGCAAGGGCGGCCGCGCGTCGAGCGGGAACGGAAGGCGGGAGACGTACCAGCACCTGCCGATGGTGCGGATGACGAACACCTTCCTCGTGCCGGGCACCACCGAACCCGACGACATCGTGCGCGACACCGACCACGGGATCTACTGCGTGCAGCTCGGCGGAGGTCAGGTGAACACGGCGACCGGCGATTTCGTGTTCGGCATCACCGAGGCGTACCTGATCGAGCACGGGGAGATCACGCACCCGATCCGTGCCGCGCAGCTCATCGGCAACGGTCCCGAGACACTGCACCGCATCGACGTCGTCGGCAACGACTTCGACACGTGGACAGGTACGTGCGGGAAGAACGGTCAGGGCGTGCCGGTGTCTTCGGGCCAGCCGACGCTCCGCGTCACCGGCATTACCGTCGGCGGGACGGCGGCATGACCGCCGTCGATCTGCTGGCATTGGCCCGCAACGTCGCGAGCTCCGCGCGGCCCGGCGAGCAGGTCGAGGCGTACGTGATGCGGACACGCGAGACCGACATCGACGTGTTCCGCGGCGAGATCGACTCGCTCTCGGTCGCGGGGGTGCAGGGGGTCGGCGTTCGCGTGATCACCGATCACCGGCAGGGCTTCGCGTGGGCGGGCACCTTCGACTCCGATGTCATCACCGAGACGCTGGCCGAGGCGCGCGACAACGCGACCTTCGCGGAGCCCGACGAATGGAGCGGGCTCGCGAGCGTCGACGACGCGCGCAGCGCGACCGTTCCCGATCTCGATCTCTGGCGCGAAGACCTGCTCGCGGTCACGACCGACGAGAAGATCCAGTACGCGATCGATCTCGACGCGCGCGTCGCGGGCTTCGATCCGAGAATCCGCGAGGTGGAGTCGACGAGCTACGGCGACGGCCTGGTCGAGGCGGCGATCGTCAGCTCGGCGGGGGTCGAGGCCGCGGTGCGCCGCACCGTCTGCTCGGCCGGCTGCGTGGCCCTCGCGGAGGCCGACGGTCAGACCCAGACCGGCTACGGATTCAGCGTCGGTCGCTCGTTCTCCGAGCTCGACACCGACCGCATCGTGGAGATGGCGACGCAGCGGGCACTGCGGCTCCTCGGTGCCAGCCAGCCCCGGGGCCGGCGGCTCACGGTGGTGCTCGATCCGATGGTCACCGCGCAGTTCCTGGGTGTGCTGTCGGCCGCGTTCAACGGTGAGTCGATGCTCAAGGGTCGTTCGCTGTTCCTCGATCGGGTCGGCGAGGCGGTCGCGGCGCCGATCGTGCACCTCGCCGACGACCCGACCGATCCGACCATGCCCGGCGCCACGACCCACGACGCCGAGGGTGTGCCGGTTCGCCGCAACCCGCTGATCTCGGCCGGCGTCTTGCAGGGGTTCCTGCACAACAGCGCGACGGGGCGGCGCGCCGGCACCGCCACCACCGGCTCGGCGGTCCGGGCCGGGTACACGTCGACGCCCGGGGTCGGGGTCCGGGCCGTCCGTCTCGAGCCGGGCACGCGCGGCCCCGACGAGATCGTCGCGTCGCTTCCCGACGCCCTCTACGTGCAGTCGGTGAGTGGTCTCCACTCCGGTACGAACCCGATCAGCGGCGACTTCTCGGTGGGTGCCGAAGGGCTCGTGGTTCGCGACGGCGCGCTCGCCGAGCCGGTGCGCGAGGTGACGATCGCGTCGACCCTTCCCCGCATGCTTCTCGACATCACCGAGATCGGCTCCGACGTCACCATGCTCGGTGGCAGCGCCGCCGGCGTCACCCTCGTCGTCTCCGAGATGACGATGAGCGGCGCCTGACCGCGTCCCACCGACGTCTAGACCGCGACGTGGAGCGGTGTCGTCAAGACGTGATCACGCGCGCCGGCCATTGCGCCGACCACGAGCGCCGCGATCAGCGACAACACTCCCCAACCGACAAGGACGATCAACGCGACGATCGCGACGTTCATCTCACCACCCACATTCCCACGGTCTTCCGGCGTCCTACGCAGCTCCGGTGAGGGCGGTCCTCCGCCCGTCGATGTCTCGGCACGAACCGGCGCGACCTTGAGAGGCCGCTCGACGTACACCCCGGGGCAACGGCGTTGCCGACCCTGCTGTACCTTTCGGCCGTGAGACGAACGCTGGTCCTCATCGCTGTCTTCGTGGCCATCGCCACGGGGTGCTCGAGCGCCAAGTCGTCGACGGTGAGCGGGCCGACGACGGTCGCGCCCGCGGGTGACGCGTTCTACGCGGGCCCGGCGACGAGACCGGGTGGCGGCCCGGGAACACTGATCTGGTCGCAGGCGATCGATGCTCCGGCGGGAGCGCGTGCCTGGAGGATCTTGTACACGTCGCGGTCGGTGGAGGGTCGTGACATCGTGGTGTCCGGTGTGCTCGTCGTCCCGAACGGATCGGCGCGCGCCGGCGGGCGCCCGATCGTGACATGGGCGCACGGCACGACCGGGACGGCGGATATCTGCGCTCCGTCGAAGGCCAAGGACGTCGCGTCGACGCTCCCCGACATCGCGGAGTTCGTGAAGGACGGGTACGTCGTCGTCGCGACCGATTACGAGGGGCTCGGCACGCCGGGGCTGCACCCGTACCTCGTCGGTGAGAGCGAGGGGCGTGGCGTGCTCGATGCGGCTCGCGCCGCTCGGCAGTTCCCCGGCGCGCACGCGAGCGCGAACGTCGCGATCTACGGCTACTCCCAAGGCGGCCACGCGGCGTTGTTCGCAGGCCAGATCGCGCCGAGCTACGCCCCGGATCTGCACGTCGTCGGCGACGTCGCCGGAGCTCCCGTCGGCGACCTCAAGCTGCTCCTACCTGTGGCGACCCGGCTGCCCTCGGTCCGCGGGTTGGCGGTCATGGGCGGCTTCGGGTTCGCCGCAGCCGATCCGCGCGCCGATCCGAAGGTGCTCCTCACGCCGGCCGCCTATGCGCTCGGTCGCGCGAAGGTCGAACAGGTGTGTTCCGACGGGGTGGTGAAGGCGTTCGCCGACCCGAAGATGACGGTGTTCACCAAGAACCCACTCGACGTTGCCCCCTGGCCCGAGTTGCTCACGAAGAACACGCCGGGGAACGTGAAGATCGAATTTCCCGTCCTGGCGTTGCAGGGCCTCGCCGACGAGCTCGTGGCGCCGTCGGTCACCGAAGCGTGGCGCAAGCGCGCGTGCGCGCTCGGCACGCCGGTCGAGGTGAAGACCTATCCCGGCCAGGACCACGGTGGGGGATACAAGGCTTCGTTGGGCGACGCCGCGCACTGGATCGAGGACCGGTTCGCCGGCAGACCCGCGGCCGACGGCTGTTCGAAGACCCCCTGAGGACCGCGAACCGCTAGGCGAGACCGCGACGTTCGAGGATGGCGTCGAGCTCGGCGAGCGCGACTCGCGGGTCGTCGCCGAAGTGGACGGTCTCCATGCCGAGGGCGCGCGCCGCGGCGACGTTGTCGGCGTTGTCGTCGACGAACACCGCTTCACCGGGATCGACCGCGAGCTGCTCGCAGGTGAGGAGGTAGATCTCCGGGTCGGGTTTGCGCATGCCGACGTGGCTCGAGTCGACGATCACCTCGAACAGCTCGTCGATGGGGAACGTCGAGCGCCAGTGCTCGCCGAACTCCTTGACGTTGTTGGTGAGGAGCCCGAGCTTCACGGTGCCCCGCAGATCGCGGATGCGGTGCACGACCTGCCAGTGCACACCGGGCGCGCTCGAGCGCATGAAGCGGCTGTAGGCGTCGAAATCGATGCCGCGGCCGAGCACGCGCGGAGCCCGCTCCATGATGATGCCGTAGTAGGCCGCCATGTCGATCTCGCCGCGCTCGAGCCGGTGCCACGCGGGGACGTCGTCGGCTTCGCCCTCGGCTTCGAGTGAATCGGGGTCGCTCGCGAGCTCGTCGACGACCATCTCGTCGGCCGCAACCTCGTCGGCCGCAACCTCGTCGGCCGCAACCTCGTCGGCCACCGAGCGGCCGTGGACGCCGATGTAGTGCGTCTCGCCGAAGAGCAGCTGCAGCAGCGAGCCCTTGCGGTAGCCCTCCGCGGCCTCGAAGTCGCCGATGCCGCGAAAGAGCGGGCTCGAGATCACGCCGCCGTAGTCGAAGATCACCGCTTTGATCACGGGCGGCACGATACCGGCGGGCTCGCGCCGCACGCCTCCTCGGGCGGATCGAGCGCGAGCATCAGCGCGCCACGCGCGCTCGCGTCGGCGATGTGGCTCGCCTCGGCCACCGTGACGAGCACGACGACCCCGACCCGGTCGTTCGCCCCGCCGCCGTCGTGGCCCGACGGAGCTGCATCGACGGCGAGCACTCGCGCCGCCCGGGCCACCACGACCGTCGGCTCGACCGTTCCGCCGACGTCGCGGCTGTCGAGCGTGGCGAGGACGTCGACGATGCTCCCGAGATCGGGGCGCAGCCCGTCGGCAGCGGTCACCCGCACCGCGCGCCGGCCGGGCGCGACGATCCCACCGAGCCCGTCGCGCCGCCGCGGCGCGAGCGCGCGGTCGACGATCGTGGATCCGGCCAGCACCGGCACGGCGACGACCCGCCCCACCGCGTCGACCGCGCGCGCCAACGCGCCCGGAGCGGCGGCCGCGGTCGGGAGATCGACGACCCGGACGTCGCCCACGCGTACGCGTGTGCCGAGCGCGAGGTCGGCGCGAGCGACGACGACCGCACGGGTCGCGCCGAATCGGCGCGCCCCCCGGTGCAGTGCCGAGAGATCGCCGGCGACGACCCGCACGGTGAGGAGCGCGACGAGTACCGCCGCGATCTGGGTGGCGCGGGCGCGCGGAGTGCGGAGCAGAGACGTGCGGTGCATGAGCTGACCCCCGAGATCGGGCGCGATCAAGAATCGGGGGAAGCGCGTGGAGCAGCGGCTCAGGCTACTCAGGAAGCGACTTACATGACTCACTCGGTTGCGGCTGAGTGGTGAAGGCAAACCTGATCTAGCGGGTCAGGGCTTCTTCTTGCGAGTCCTCGGTTCGGGTATCCGAAGCGGGACGCAGCGCTTCAGGTACCGGTCGAACTGTGGCACTGTGAACGCCGCGTAGCCCCAGCTTGGCGTGTTGTACAGAAGCCCTTTTTCGATCAGCCGCGCACGCGTCGGACCTACCTGGTTCGATTGCCTCTGCATGAGCGCCGCGACGCTGCTTGCCGATTGGGGTTCCGGACCCAGTTCGGCCATGCACCTGAGGTAGGCGCGCTCCAGATCCGTCGTACGGTCGATCCGCACCTTGAAGAAACCACTGTCCAACTTGTCCTCGACTGCCTTCTGGCTAGCGCGGGCCTCCGCTAGCGAAACGTTCGGACCGACGGCCAGATCCCACACGGCCTTGCCATACTCCTGGATGAAGTACGGATAACCCTCCGTGTATTCGATGATGAAGGCCGCCGCGTCGTCGTCGTACGAGGCCTCTTCTTCCACGGCAGGCTCGACAAGTGCTTCGTACGCGTCGGTTGCGTTCAACTGGCCGATCGCCGGAAACTTGAAGAGGCGCTCGGCGTAGGACTTCGCCTCTCCGACAAGTTCGGGAAGCTGCGGAAGGCCCGCAGCGACCATCGTGATTGGCAACGTGCGCTGGACCGTCTTGTGGATCGCAGCGATCAATGCTTCAAGTTCGGGCTTTGAGAGCGCCTGTATCTCATCGATCAGCAGTACAACGCCAGTGTCATGTTCCCGTGCAGCCTCGCCAAGGGCGAGTAGGAGGTCCGTAAGGTCGGCATCGAGTGATCCACTGTCGGCGGAGCCCGGAGCGCTGTCATTGCCGAGGCCAACCGACAGGGAGCCGTCTGGAGCGACGGTCAGTGTGAACGACTTCAGAACTGCCGCGGCGCGACGGGCCTTCTCGCGCCACTTGGTCATCGGGGCGATGGTGAAGAGCGCTCGCCTAGCTTCACGCGCAATGTCCTTGCGAAACTCTTCCGGTGTGTGCTTCGCAATCTCGAGTTCGATGACGACCCAGTCCATCGTCGTGGCGCGCTTGCGAAATTCCCCGAGTAGAACCGTCTTTCCGACGCCACGTAGCCCGGTGATGATCATTGACTGTTCCGTCCGACCGTCGAGCATGCGCTGAAGCAACAGCTCGAACGTGACCAGCTGATCGTCGCGCCCCGCAAGAACTGGGGGCGGCGCGCCCGCGTTCGGTGTGTATGGGTTCCTGCGTGGGTCCATGGCGGGAGATTATCAGGCTTATCGAGGTTTATCAAGATGCGATAAACCTCGATAAGCCTTGAAAGCTTCTCTCGCCTGGCAAGGGGCGGTCCGGAACCGAGGTGAGTCGAGTGTGTCGCTGCCGCTACTCGTAGTGCTCGAGCGGGCCCTCGGCGGCGGCGCACTCGCAGGCCGGCTCCGTGGGCAGCGTCGGCACGAGATCGACGAGGAACTGGCGGAGCCGGTGCAGGTTGTCGTCGAAGAACGAGAAGACCTGGTCCATCGTGACGGGGGTGACGGTGGGGTCGTCGTCGACTCCCGTGTCGTAGTCGGTGATGAGCGCGATCCCGAGGTAGCAGAGGCCGAGCTCGCGTGCGAGGTACGACTCCGGGTACTGGGTCATGTTCACGACGTCCCAGCCCTCCGAGCGGTACCAGCGCGACTCGGCGCGCGTCGAGAACCGCGGGCCCTGCACGACCACCACGGTGCCGCGTGCGTGCATCGTGATCCCGAGGCGCGCGGCCGCCGCCGTCGCGAGCGGACCGAGCTCGGGGCAGTACGGATCGGCGAACGACACGTGATGCGCGTGCCCCGCGTCGTAGTACGTGTCGGGCCGGCCCCACGTGCGGTCGACGAGCTGATCGAGCACGACGAAGTCGCCGGGCGCGATCTCACCTCGCAGCGAACCGGCGGCGCACGGCCCGATCACCTGGCGAACGCCGAGGCTGCGCATCGCCCAGAGGTTCGCCTTCGCCGGAACCCGGTGCGGCGCGAGCTCGTGGTGGACACCGTGACGGGGCACGAACGCGACCGTGCGGTCTCCGATCCGACCGATCGCGACGGGGGCGCTGGGTGGGCCGAACGGCGTCTCGACGTCGCGGTGCTCGACGTCGTCGAGGAACTTCGAGAAACCCGAGCCGCCGAAGATCCCGACCGGCGGGCTCACGCAGATTTGACCGGCGACTTCTTCTCGCCGCTCTTCTTGTCGCCGCTCTTCTTCTCGGTGTTCTTCTTCTCGCCCGACGACTTCGACGAGTCGCCGGACGACTTCGACGAATCCGACGACGATCCGGAATCGGAGGAACCCGAGCCGCTCCCGCTCGTCGACGACGTCGACGAATCGCTCGACGACGACGCCGAGGACTCCTCGCGCGCCTTGCTCCGGGCCTTGCTCGACTCGCGGTTGTCGGTCTTGTAGAAGCCCGAGCCCTTCAGCACGATCCCGACCGACGAGAGCACCTTCGTGAGCTTGCCGCCGCAGCCGGCGTGCTTCTTCAGCGGCTCCTCGGAGAACGACTGGTACACCTCGAGGTCCTCACCGCACTTGGCGCAGCGGTAGTCGTAGGTCGGCATCGGATCGGTCCGCTTCTGCTGGGTTCTGCTCGGTGTCGCTGCCGCGTGCCGTGCTGGCACTCTCGACGAGGGAGTGCTAAATCGTACCGCGACCCACCGATGCCCCGCACCGGGGGTGCCAAGATGGCTTCGATGCCCTGGTACGCCGTTGCCCTGATCCCGTTCGGTTACGTGCTGGGCTGCTTTCCGAGCGCGGTGCTCGTGGCGAAGGCGAAGGGGCACGACATCCTCGCCGAGGGATCCGGGAATCCCGGGGCCTCCAACGTCGCCCGGATCCTCGGCTGGCGTTACGGCGCGATCGTGCTCCTCGCCGACTTCGCGAAGGGGGCCGCCGCCGCAGGGATCGGCCGGGTCGCCGGGGGCCGACCCGCGGCCTACCTCCTCGGGAGCGCCGCGGTCGTCGGCCACACGTATCCCTTCCGCCGCAAGGGCGGCAAGGGCG
>DAIQOP010000260.1:0-5689 GCA_036787815.1 Actinomycetota bacterium | reverse complement strand
CATCGCACCCCACCTCGTGCGCGTGCAGCCGTTCCTGCTGCCCGTCTTCACCTCTGACGGGTTGATCAACCGCCGGCTCGCGCGGGCGCTCGACAGCGCGATGTGGATGTACGACATGACCGGCGGCCTGCGCATCGGCAAGCTGCACCGGCGCATCTCGAAGGACAAGGCCCTCGCGCACATGCCGACCCTGCGCGGATCGCGCCTCGCGTCGGCCTACATCTACTACGACGCGCGCGCCGACGACGCCCGGCTCACCCTCACCGTCGCGAAGACCGCGGCCGAGAACGGGGCCGCGATCGTGAACGACGCGGCGGTCGTCGGCTTCGACAAGGATCCGGCCGGTCGCGTGAACGGCGTCCGGGTGGTCGTCGACGGCAACGAGATCGCGGTGAAGACACGGGCCGTCGTGAACGCCACCGGCGTCTGGTCCGACAACGTGCGGGCGCTCGACGAAGGGCGCGACCCCGACTCGATCCGGCCGGCCAAGGGTGTGCACATCACCGTGCCGTGGGCGAAGGTGCGCAACGACATCGCCGCGGTGGTCCCGGTGCCGAAGGACCGCCGGTCGGTGTTCGTCGTGCCGTGGGGCGACTTCACCTACATCGGGACCACCGACACCGACTACGACGGGCCCCTCGACGACCCGCAGTGCACCCCCGACGACATCGCCTACCTCCTGCGCGCGATCAACGGCGCGGTCACCACGCCGCTCGACGAGTCCGACATCCTCGGTACGTGGGCGGGCCTGCGGCCGCTCGTGAAGGCCGCGGGCAGCGAACGCACGGCCGATCTCTCGCGCCGCCACTCGGTGACGACCTCGGCGAGCGGGGTCGTGACCGTTACGGGCGGCAAGCTCACGACCTACCGCCGTATGGCCGCCGACGCGATCGACACCGTCGCGGGCGCCCTGGGCCCGCCCGAGCACCGCGGCGTCCGCAACCGCGGGCCGAAGAGCCGCACCGCGCGTCTCCCGCTCTCGGGCGCACGCGGATGGAACTCGCTCGGGCTCCCCGAGCACCTCGCGAGCCGGTACGGCAGCGACGGTGAGGCCGTGCGCCGCCTCGTGCAGGAGCAGCCGGATCTGGCCGAGCCGATCGTGCCCGGGCTCTCGTACTCGAAGGCCGAAGTCGTCTACGCGGCGCGCGCGGAGATGGCGCGCAGCGTCGACGACGTCCTCGCCCGCCGGACGCGTGCCCGCCTGCTGGCCCGCGACGCGTCGGCCGACGCGGCCGACGAGGTGGCCCGGCTCATCGGTCCGGTGCTCGGGTGGAGCCCCGAGCAGCAGGAGGCGTCGGCCGCGGCCTACCGTGCGCTCGTCGACGCCGAGCGCGCGAGCGCGCACCTTCCCGAGACCGCGCTCGACGCGGCCCTCGGAGCCTGACCGGTCGCGACGAGAGACAGCCGATGCCGTTCATTCCCGAGCGCGGTGCGCCGACCCCGCCGATCGAGCTCCCCGACGCCGCGAGCGCCACTGCCCGGCTCACCGGCGCGCAGTTCGCGATGACCGACGCGTTGCTCGGCCGGCTCGCCGACGCGTGCTCCGCGGTGAGCACCGACCCGGCGACCCTGAGCGAGTCGAGCCGCGACTGGTGGCCGCTGGCGATGCACTGGGCGCTGGGGCAAGAGGTTCCGGCCCGGGCCGGCGCGGTCGCCCGCCCCTCGGGCGTTTCCGAGGTCGCGGCCGTGCTGCGCGTGTGCGCGGATGCAAAGGCTCCCGTGACGGTCGCCGCCGGGCGCAGCGGGGTCTGCGGTGCGAGCATCCCGGTCCACGGCGGTGTGGTGCTCGACCTCTGCGGGCTCGACGGCATCGTCGACGTCGATCGCACGTCGTTGATCGTCGACGTGCGCGCGGGCACCTTCGGCGACGTGTTCGAAGACGCGCTGCGCGCGGACCACGGTCTCACCTGCGGACACTGGCCGCAGTCGATCGCGCTGTCGACCGTCGGCGGGTGGCTCGCGTGCCGCGGCGCCGGCCAGCTGTCGACCCGCTACGGCAAGATCGAGGACATCGTCACCGGCCTCGACGTCGTGCTCGCCGACGGCCGCACGATCCACACCGGCGGCGCGCCGCGCGCCGCGGTGGGACCCGACCTCACCCAGCTCTTCGTCGGCTCGGAGGGCACGCTCGGCGTGATCACCGGGGCCCGGCTCCGCGCCCACCCGGTGCCGCCGGCGCAGCAACGCGCCGCCTACGGGTTCGCCGAGTTCACCGACGGCCTCGACGCGTGCCGG
Organism: Actinomycetota bacterium; assembly: GCA_036787815.1. GTDB lineage: Bacteria > Actinomycetota > Acidimicrobiia > IMCC26256 > PALSA-610 > DATBAK01. The sequence continues at coordinate 3,454 of DAIQOP010000260.1, read as the reverse complement.
CGCATCCTCCAACGCGGCGCGACGCCCGCGGTGCTGCGCCTGTACGACAGCGCCGAAGCCAACCGCAGCTACCAGACCGGTGAGCGCGCCGTGCTGCTCGTGCTCGACGAGGCCGATGCCGCGCTCGTCGACGCCACCATGGCGATCGTCGCGCAAGAGTGCGCGGCGGCCGAGCCGCTCGACGACGGCATGCTCGACACCTGGCTCGCGCACCGCAACGACGTCTCCGCGCTCGAGGCCCTCACCCGCCGCGGCATCGTCGTCGACACGATGGAGATCGCCGGACGCTGGCGCGATCTTCCGCGGATCTACGCACGCACGCGCGAAGCGATCCTCGCCGTCGACGGCGCGCTCGTCGCGTCGGCGCATCAGTCGCACTCCTACCTCGACGGCGCCTGCCTGTACTTCACGTTCGCGGGCAACCCCGGCGGCGCCGGCCCCGACCGCTTCTACCGCGCCGCGTGGGACGCGGGGACACGCGCCGTGCTCGCCGAGGGCGGTGCGCTCAGCCACCACCACGGGATCGGGCTCAACCGTTCGCGCTTCGTTCGCGAGGCACTCGGCGACGCGTTCGACGTGCTCGTCGCCACGAAGCATGCACTCGATCCCGGCGGGATCCTCAACCCCGGCAAGCTCGGGCTCCCCGACCCCTGGGGCTCACCGGTGTGGCCATGAGCGGTCGGGCGACACGGGTCCTCGTGCTCGACATCGGCACGAGCAGCGTGCGCGCGTCGGTGCTGAGAGACGACGTGAGCGTCGAGTTCGAGGTCGCGCGCGAGATGCTTCCCGACTCGCCCGCCGACGGTCTCGTCGAGTTCGACGCCGCGGCGCTGGCCGCGTGCACACTCGCGCTCGCGAAGGACGCGATCACCGCGGCCGGGCCGGTCGATGGAGTCGGCATCTGCAACCAGCGCGCGTCGACGGTCGTATGGGACCGCGCGACGGGCGAACCGGTCGGGCCCGCCCTGGGGTGGCAGGACCTCCGCACCATCGGGCCGTGCCTCGCGCTGCGCGCCGAGGGCCTCCAACTCGCGCCGAACCAGTCGGCGACGAAGCTGCAATGGTTGGTCGAGCAGTACGACCCCACCCACGCCCGCGACCTCTGCTTCGGTACCGTCGACGCGTGGATCGCGTGGTCGCTGTCGGGCGGGCACGTGTACGTGACCGATGCCGGTAACGCCGGGGTCACCGGGCTCGCAGCCCGCAACGTCGTCGCCTGGGACGAGTCGATCGTCTCCACGCTCGGAGTCGCGCACGTCGGCCTGCCGGCCATCGTCGACTCGGCGGGAAGCTGCGGGCCGGCGACCGCGCTGCCGGGCGCGCCGCCCATCGTGTCGATCGTCGGCGACCAGCAAGGTTCGCTCGCCGGCCAGGCGTGTGTCGCTGTCGGCGACGCGAAGATCACCTTCGGTACCGGCGGGATGCTCGACGTGAACCTCGGGGAGCACGCGCCGCAGTTCGAGAAGCGCTCGCCTTCCGGCACGTTCCCGATCGTCGCGTGGCGCATCGCCGGGCACACCACGTGGGGGGCCGAAGCCGTCATGCTCGCGGCCGGAACCAACGTGCAGTGGCTGCGCGACGACCTCGGGCTCGTGGCGAACGCCGAGGAGACCCACACGGTCGCGTCGCAGTGCGCCGACACCGGGGGCGTGTGGTTCGTGCCCGCGCCGCTCGGGCTCGGCACGCCCCAGTGGGACTACGGGGCCCGCAGCGCGTTCTTCGGCCTCACGCGCGGGAGCGGGCGGCCCGAGGTGGTGCGGGCCGTGCTCGAGGGGATCGCCCATCGCGGCGCCGACCTCGTCGAGGCCACCGAACAGGACACCGGCGTGACGATCGACGCGTTGCGCATCGACGGCGGCATGAGCGACAACCCGACCTTCGTGCAGGCCGTCGCCGACGCGACCCAACGGCCGGTCGAGATCTCACCGGCGCGCGACGCGACCACGAGAGGCGCCGGGCTCCTCGCGCTCGTCGGTCTCGGTGCGTTCACCGCCGTCGACGGGCTCGCCGACACGTGGGAGCCGCGGATGCGGGTCGAACCACAGCGGCGACTCGACCGCGACCGGTGGCGCGACGCGTGCGCGCGGGCGTGCCGCTGGATCCCGGAGTTGTCCAGCATCGACCTCTAGCCACATCATTCCCCCCGTCGGGTCCTCTTCCCGACCCGATCGACCTCCGAGCCAAGGGAGCCGTGCGAGATGGGAATGAAGTTCGCGCTCTTCTACGAGATCCCCGTCGCCCGCCCCTGGGACCCGGAGAGCGAGCACCGCGCCTACAAGAACACCCTCGAGCAGGTGATGCTCGGCGACCGGCTCGGCTTCCACAGCGTCTGGACCGTCGAGCACCACTTCCTCGAGGAGTACTCGCACTGCTCCAACCCCGAGGTCCTCTACGGCGCGATCGCGGCGCGTACCGAGAACATCCGTATCGGCTACGGCGTGCGGCTCCTCCCGCAGCCGTACAACCACCCGATCCGCACCGCGGAGTCGGTCGCGGTCCTCGACCTCATCTCCGACGGCCGCGTCGAGTTCGGCACCGGTCGGTCGTCGACGCGTGCGGAGCTCGAAGGCTTCAACGTCGACCCGCACCAGACGCGCGCGATGTGGAGCGAAGCGCTGCACCACATCGTCGGAGCGTGGACCGAGGAGTACTACCAAGCCGACGGGAAGTACTGGCAGATGGGCGGGCCACGCCGCGTCCAGCCGAAGCCGTTGCAGCGCCCCCACCCGCCGATCTGGGGCGCGACGAGCAGCCCCGACGGCCACCGCGAGATCGGTCGCCACGGCATCGGCCTCTGCTCGTTCACGGTCGGTGTGCCACCCGAAGAGCTCGGCGAGCGGCTCGCGCTCTACCGCGGCGGGCTCGCGGAGTGCGTCCAGCCCGTCGGCAAGTTCGTGAACGAGCAGGCGGCGACCTTCACGATGGTGCACTGCGCGCCGACGACCGAGGAAGCCGAGCAGGACGCCGCCGAATCGTTCGTCTGGTACGTGAAGCACGGCGCCGGGCTGATCGGCTCGGTCGCGGAGATGCTCGAGGGCAAGGATCTCGGCACGTATCAGTACGCGGCCGCGCCTCTCAGGATGGAACGCGAAGGGCTCTTCGAGCACATCACCTTCCCCTTCCTCCGCGACTCCGGTTCCGCGGTGGTCGGCAACCCCGACGAGTGCATCGCGGCGGCGAAGCGCTACGAGGCGATCGGTTGCGACCTGCTCCTGTGCCTCGTCAACCCGTACAAGGTTCCGCACGAGAAGGTGATGCAGTCGATCGAGCTCCTCGGCAAGCACGTCCTCCCCGCCTTCGACTGACCCGCGTTCTCCACCACCCGCTCGCGTACTTCCCCTGCTTCACCGGAACTCAGGCCGAACCCTCGGCCGTGAGTACGCGTCAGGGGTACTCAATGCGGCGCTTCGCGTTTGAGCGGGGTTGGGTAGGTCCGTAGCGCGGCACAGGGGCC
>DAIQOP010000259.1:0-5725 GCA_036787815.1 Actinomycetota bacterium | reverse complement strand
GAGTGCTCATCGACGCGCTGCACCTCTTGGACGACCGCCGCCTCGACCCGATCGCACTGGAAGTGCGCGCGCCCAGCCTGGACGAGATCTTCCTGGTCCTCACCGACGGCCACGCGCCGGCCGCCGCCGCTCCCACCGTTCGCGCCCGCGAACCGGGCCACGACACGGCGCCGGCACTGGTTGCGTTGCGGCGCCCCGTCCGCCGACGCCCCCTCGGCTCGACCCGGGACGCGTTGGCCGTCGCCGGACGCAACCTCATCGCCCTGCGCAGAGTTCCGAGGCTGATCGTGTTCTCGACGATCCAGCCCCTCGTGTTCGTGTTCTTGTTCCGCTACGTGTTCGGTGGCGTGGCGGCCAAGGCGCTGCCCGGTATCCCCTATGTCGACTACCTGATGCCGGGCGTCTTCGTCCAGGCGGCGGTGTTCGGGGGGATGAACAGCGCGGTCGGGCTCGCGACCGACCTCCAGAGCGGCCTGCTCGAGCGCTTCCGGTCGCTGCCGATGGCCCGCTCCGCGGTGCTCGCCGGCCGGACGATCGCCGACCTCGCCCGCAACGTGTTCATCGTCACGCTGATGACCGCCGTCGGGTTCGCGGTGGGCTTCCGAATCCACATCGGCATCGGCCCGTACCTTGCCGGCATGGCCCTCGTCCTGCTGTTCAGCCTGGCGATGTCGTGGATCTTCGCGGTGGTCGGCCTCGCCGTCGGAGACCCCGAGACCGCGCAAGCCGCGGCGTTCCCCGTCATGACGCCGCTGGTGTTCGCCTCCTCCGCGTTCATCCCCGTGAACACCATGCCCGGATGGCTCCAGGGCTTCGCCCGCCACCAGCCCGTGTCGGTCACCGCCTCGGCCGTGCGGGCGCTCGTGCTCGGCGGACCGACCGGCACCTACGTGTGGCAGTCCGTTGCCTGGCTCGTCGGGATCGTCGTCGTGTTCGCCCCGCTCGGGGTCTGGCGTTACCGCCACGCCGTGTGACGAGGCGCGGCACCCCGATCACCCGTCTTCGACGAGCACGCAGCGGGTGCCGGTGTAGATGGTCGGCATGCACTTGTTGCAGTGGATGCACAACCCTTCGCGGCTCGCGTCCTTCTGCATCTCGAGCGGCAGGTCGGGCTCTCGGAGGAGCGCGCGGCCGATCTGCACGAACGCGAAACCTTCGTCGAGCGCGTTCGTGATGGTGGCGAGACGGTTGATGCCACCGAGCAGGATCAGTGGCATCGAGAGCCCGGCACGGAACTGGCGCGCGTAGGGCAGGAAGTACGCCTCTTCGAACGGGTACTCCTTGAAGAACCGCCCGCCGACGAGCTTCATGCCCTTCCCGAGGAGGCCGGGGAACATCGCGGCCATCTCGTCGATCGGTGCCTCGCCCTTGAACAGGTACATCGGGTTCTGGAACGAGCTGCCGCCGGTCAGGCTGATCGCGTCGAGCGAACCGTCGGCTTCGAGCATCGCCGCGAACGGGAGGCTCTCCTCGAGCCAGAAGCCGCCGCGCACACCGTCGGTCATGTTGATCTTCGCGGTCACCGCGACGTCGCGCCCGACGGCCTCCCGCACCGCCCGCACGACGTCGCGAGGGAACCGGGCGCGGTTCTCGAGGCTGCCACCCCACCCGTCGGTGCGCCGGTTGAGCCGCGGCGAGAGGAACGCGCTGAGGAGGTACCCGTGACCGATGTGGATCTCGATCGCGTCGAACCCCGCGTCTCGCAAGACCCTCGCGCCGTCCGCGAACTGGCGCGTGATGCGGGAGATGTCGTCGCCGGTGAGCGCGAGCGTGCGCCGCATCCCGAGCGGGCTGAACACGCGCGACGGCGCGACGCTCGGCGATCTCGTGCCGTTGGGGTTGGCCACCGGACCCGCGTGACCGATCTGCGCGGCCACCGCGGCGCCTTCGGCGTGCACGGCCTCGGCGAGCGCGCGCAGGCCGGGGGCGACGTCGGGGTCGTCGAGCACGATCTGATGTCCGTCGGTCGTTCCCGCGCGCGTCACCGCGCAGTACGCGACCGTCGTCATGCCGACGCCGCCGGCCGCGAAACGCCGGTGGAACTCGATGAGCTCGGGGGTCACGACCCGCTTCGGAGTGCGGCCTTCGAACGTCGCGGCCTTGATGACCCGGTTCCGAAGCGTGATCGGGCCGAGCGGCGCGGGAGCGAATGCGTCGGTGGTCATGCGCGGAACCTATCGCTCGAGGGCGATCGGGGCTTTCGACCCTTCACCGGCCCCGAACGCGTCTTCACACTGTGGGTACAGGATCGGGTGCTCGAGGGAAGGAGCCTGGTCATGGGAACGGTTGAGCTGGAACACGACTGGCTGGTGCACCAACGGAGGATGGCGGAGGAGCTGCCCGCACTCGTGAAGGACGCGAGGGCCGCTGCCGCGGCCGAGGCGGGCACGATCGCCGCCTGGCGCGAGCACCTCGGGCGCACGCTCGCCGTCGTCGGTGCGGCGCTCCAGGCCCACATCGCGGCCGACGAGCACCCCGAAGGCTTCCTGCCGACGAGCGAGCGCCGCGCGCCGCGACTGATTCACGCACTCGAGGAGCTGCGCACCGAGCACCGGGCCCTGATCGGCGAAGTCGCCGAGGCCGAGTCGGTCGTGAGCCACACCCGCGTCGCGGACGACGCCCCGGCGGCGGCGGGAGCCGTCACGGTGGTGCTCGATCGCATCGAGCACCACCTGCACACGGCGTACCGCGTCGCGATGGACATCGCGAACGACGACCTCGGCACTGGCGACTGACGGAGGCGCAGCTCGGTGACGGTGCACACGGACAGGCTGGAAACGGAGCGCTTCAGCACGCGCGTCACGACGGGCACGCTCGACGCACTGGGGGCCCGGGTGGCAGCGGGCGGCGCGCGTCAACGCGTCGAGATCGAGCTGCCGTTCACGGGCGAAGTGCTCGCGACCGTCCCTCGCTGCACCCCCGACGACGTCCGTGAGGCGGCGGGCCGGGCCCGGCAGGCGCAGCGCGCGTGGCGGCAGGTACCGGTGCGGGATCGCGCGGAGGTGTTCCTCCGTTTCCACGATCTCGTCCTCGCGCGCCAGGCCGAGATCCTCGACATCGTGCAGCTCGAGTCGGGGAAGGCCCGCCGGCACGCGCTGGAAGAGGTGCTCGACACCGCCATCACCGCTCGGTACTACGCGCACACCGCGCCGCGGTATCTCGCGCCGAGGCGGCGCCAGGGTGCGCTCCCGCGGTTGACGACCACGTTCGAGGAGTTCCCGCCGAAGGGTGTCGTGGGCGTGATCGCTCCGTGGAACTACCCGCTCACGCTCGGCATCACGGACGCGATCCCCGCGCTGCTCGCGGGGAACGGTGTCGTCATCAAGCCCGACTCGCAGACACCGTTCTCGACGCTGTGGGCGTGCCGGCTGCTCGACGACGCGGGGTTGCCGGCCGAGCTCGTGCAGGTCGTCACCGGGCCGGGCGTCGACCTCGGTCCCCCGCTGCTCGACTCGATCGACTTCCTGATGTTCACGGGAAGCACCGCCACCGGTCGGCGACTCGCGCAACAGGCGGCCGAACGGCTCATCGACTGCTCGATGGAGTTGGGTGGGAAGAACGCGATGATCGTGCTCGACGACGCGGATCTCCGGCGTGTGGTCCCGGGAGCGTTGCGCGCGGCGTTCTCGAACGCGGGCCAGCTCTGCATCTCCGCGGAGCGGCTCTACGTCGAGGACGCGATCTACGACCGGTTCATGTCGGAGCTGATCCACGCAGTGGGCAAGATGAAGATGGCGCCCGGATTCGGCTGGGACGTCGACATGGGAACGCTCGTGTCGGCTCACCAGCTGGAGACGGTGCAGCAGCACGTCGACGACGCGGTCGCGAAGGGCGCCCGCGTGTTGGCCGGCGGTCATTCCCGCCCCGACCTCGGTCCGCACTTCTTCGAACCGACGGTGCTCACCGAGGTGACACCCGACATGTGCCTGTACTCGGAGGAGACGTTCGGCCCGGTGATCGCGATCTCCAAGGTGCGCGACGCCGACGACGCGATCGAGCGCGCCAACGCGAGCCGGTACGGGCTCAACTTCAGCGTCTGGACGCGAAACGCGCGGCGCGGGCGCGAGATCGCGTCGCGGCTCGACGCCGGCACGGTGAACGTGAACGAGGCCTACGCGGCCACGTGGGGATCGCTCGACGCGCCGATGGGCGGGACGAAGGATTCGGGCATCGGTCGCCGCCACGGCGAGCACGGCATCCTCAAGTACACCGAGCCCAAGACGATCGCCACCCAACGCCTGCTCCCGATCGCTCCACCGCGGTTCATGAGCGCGCACTCCTTCGCCCGCGTGATGACGGCCGGCCTCAGAGTGCTCAAGCGCGTGCCCGGCGTGCGCTGACGCGGGCCGGGAACCGGAAGGAGTCGGAGATGACCGATGTCAGGGGCCGGGTCGTGCTGGTCACGGGTGCGGCGAGCGGGATCGGACGCCTGCTCGCCGTCGTGCTCGCGCGGCGCGGCGCGCAGCTCGTGTTGTGGGATCTCGACACCGACCGGCTGGCCGATGCCCGCGGCGACATCGCGGAGCTGATCGGGCGCGAGCCGGCCGGGTACGGGTGCGACGTGTCCGACCGTCACGCCGTGGCGGAGACGGCCGCGCGCGTTCGCGCCGAGGTGGGCGAGGGCGACGTGCTCGTCAACAACGCCGGCGTCGTGAGCGGTCGGTATCTGGTCGACCTCCCCGAAGAGAAGATCGAGCAGACCTTCGCGGTGAACACGCTCGCGCTCTACTGGACGACGAAGGCCTTTCTCCCGTCGATGATCGATCGCCGGCGCGGGCACATCGTGACCATCGCGTCGGCGGCCGCGCTGGTGGGAGTGGCGAAGCAGACCGACTACTCCGCGAGCAAGCACGCTGCGTTCGGGTTCGACGAGTCGCTGCGGGTCGAGCTCGCGCGCACGGCTCCGTCGATCGTGACGACGGTCGTGTGCCCCTTCTACATCGACACCGGCATGTTCGCCGGCGTGAAGACGCGCGTCCCGCTCCTGCTCCCGATCCTCGAGCCGGGCGACGTCGCGCGCAAGATCGCGCGGGCGATCGAGCGCGACCGGCGGGTGCTCGTCATGCCTCCGCTCGTGCGGGTGCTCCCCGCGATGCGCGTGCTGCCGCCGCGGGCCTTCGACGCGATGATGAACCTGTTCGGCGTGAACCGGACGATGGACGACTTCGTGGGGCGCGCCGAGCCGGCGGGGACGCGGCCGGGCTGACCACCGGGCGGCCCGATCGAGTCAGGCGTTGGCCCGCCACGCGACGTCGCGGCAGGCGTCGAGCATCGGCGCGGCGAAGGTCGTGCGCGCACAGGCGACGTGGCCGTCGTCGTGCTCGACGAGGCGGGCGCGCGGGATGCTCGTGACGAGCTCCGTCTGCCGGGCCGGATCGACGAGACGGTCGCGGTTGGTACGGAGCACGGCGGTCGGGACGTCGATCTCACCGATCCAGCTGCGGGAGTCGAAACGGGTGATGCTGCGCGCCGCCTCCGTGAGCATCCTCACGTCGTGGCGGCGCATCTCGTCGGCGGCCCACTCGAGGAAGTCGGCCGGGCGGTCGGCGCGGATGCGACGCAGCAGGTTCGCGCCCGCGGCCGGGACCGCGGCGAGCTGGCCGGCCACGCGGGTGAGCCCGGCGAGCGTCGCGAGGAACGCGTCTGTCAGCTGCGGCGATCCGGTCGAGAGCTCCGGCGCGGTCGCGCACAGCACGAGGCCCGCGACCTTCTCCGGGTGGCGCCG
>DAIQOP010000258.1:0-5725 GCA_036787815.1 Actinomycetota bacterium | reverse complement strand
CGAAGTAGCGGCGCAGGAGCGGCTCGCGGGGCTCCGGGCCTACGCTTGCGCCATGCCGATCCTCGATGCGAGTCACGACTTCGCGCACCCGGTCGAAGGCGACCAGGCGTGGAGCGAGTCCTACTACTTCAACGCGTACGACCCGATCAGCGACGTGGGCTTCTTCACCCGGGTCGCGGTCCGCCCGAACGACGGCACGATGGACGCCGGCATGTCGGTGTGGCTGCCGGGCACCGAGCTCGCACAGACCGCGGCGGTGCGGGAGCAGACGACGATGGTCGACACCGGCCTGTCGGTCGGTGGCGTGAGCTACGAGCGGCTCGAGCCGATGCAGCGCTGGCACCTCACGGCCGACTGCGACGTTGCCGTTCGCGATCTCGCCGGCGGCGACACCCACCGCCCCGCGCACCTCGTGCTCGACGCGACCTTCGAGGCCCTCATGCCTCCGATCGGCGCCGACGGCCAAGGTCGCGAGGGCGCGGGTGCGAGCGCCAAGACCCGCCAATCGGTCGGCAAGGGCCATCTCGAGCAGGCCGGTCGCTGGACGGGTGCGATCACGATCGACGGGCGCACCCACGAGCTCACCGAGGCGCGGGGCAACCGCGACAAGTCGTGGGGCCCCCGCAGGTGGGGCGGCACGGGTTCACGCATGTGGCGATGGTTCTCGATCAACATCGGCGACGACACGCACTTCGGCGGTATCCGCATCGGAACCGACTCCGGCGATCTCCACCGGGGCTGGGTGTGGCGCGACGGCGAGCACTCCAGCATCCGCGACTGGAACGTGCGCACCGAGCTCGAGGACGACGGGCTCACGCACCGGGTGAGCCACGTGCGCGCGACCGACAAGCAGGGTCGTGTGCACGAGCTGCGCGCCGACGTGTTGCGCGTCGCCCCGCACCGGATGGATCAGGGCAACGGCGGTTCGGTGCTCAACGAAGGCCTCGCGCGCTGGACCTACGAGGGCCGCACCGGCTGGGGCATCTCGGAGTACCTGCACACCCTCGATGCCGACGGGCACCCGCGGATCCCGATCGAGTAGCCGTCAGACGACGGGTTCCGACGGCACGCCGAAGTAGTCCTGGTACCGACGCGCGCGTTCGCGGAGCGCGCCGGCGTCGAGGCCGGTGTCGGCGAACGAGTAGGTGTGCGCGCCGTGCAGGTCGGAGGGATTGCGCGCGAGGAAGTCGCGCATCTCGCCCTCGCTCTCCGCGCTCAGCTGGAGCCCGAGCCGTTCGTAGATCTTGTGGATCGTGGCGAACGGGTCGGCCATGAACTCGCCGAACTGGAGGTCGACCACCCGGTCGGGAGTGACGGTGCCGTCTTCGCGCGCGGTGACCGAACGGTCGAGCCCGTCGATGACGTAGTCGGCGAACTCCGCGGCGGCGCCGGGGATCGACGGGTCGTCGCTCGAGAGGCTGCGCAGCGTGCAGATCAGCGAGCTCAGCGAAGAGATGATCCGGAGCGGATCACGGTGGGTCTGCACGAGCAATGCGTTCGGGTACTCGTCGAGGAGCGCCTGGAGGCACCAGATGTGGGCCGGTGACTTGAGCACCCAACGCTTCGCGGGATGGCGTGATTGGAGATGCTGGAGGAACTGGCGGTGCCAACGGTACGCGGGCGCCATGTCGGCTTCGTACAGGATCCAGCGCCCGTACGACGGCACGCGGTACTGCGTGGGGAACATCACGCTCCGGAAGTCGCTGGACGTGATCCGTACGCATTCCTGGGGGAGGCGGGCGCCCATCGGGTGCATCGAGAGGAAGTCGGGGATCAGGAGCTCGACCCCCGAGGTGATCGCGTCGACCTCGTCGATGCGCGGGTCGATCTCGTAGGTCGCGGTCTCGGGCGGCGGGCACGGGCGGTCGACCTCCCAGGTGAGTGGTACCCGCGTCTCCGGGTCCTGGGCGAGGAGATCGTGCAGGATCGTGGTGCCGGTGCGACCCTGACCGACGATGACGATCGGTGGGGCCACTTCGACCTCGGCGATCTCGGGGTGGCGGCGCCGGTAGTCGGTGACGCCCAGGCGGTTCGCGAGGTACAGCGTGATCTCGCCCGCGGCGATCTGCATCCCGATCTCGTTGAGCGCGGCCTCCCCCGCGAGCGCGTCGACCAACCGCTCGAGGCCCTCCTGCCAGGAGTCCTCGCCGAGATCGTCGAGGCCGGTGGCCTCGCGTGCGTCGGCAAGCAGTCGTTCGGTGTCGAGCCGGGTCGTCGCCATGGGTGCGATGCTGCCATCGAACCGCGCCGCGGGGCACGTCCGCGCCGGTTTCCGATCGCGCGTATCTGACGCTCGTCCGAGTGCGCGCGTTCCTGGCACACTCTCGCCCGTGGTGCTGGTGTGGAGACGGCGCGATCGCGTCGTACGGCGACGCCTCCTCGACGGTGAGGACTTCACCGGCGCGAACCTGCGGCGGGCGCAGCTCGCGCGGCTCGACGTGCCCCGGGCCCGGCTCCGCGGCGCGAACCTCGCGCAGGCCGATCTCCGCAAGATCGATCTCCGGTGGGCCGATCTCCGCGGTGCCCGGCTCAAGGGCTGTCAGCTCGACGGGGCTCTCTTGGACGGGGCCAACCTCACGGGCGCCGACCTGCGCTACTCGTCACTGTTCGGTTCGGTCTTCGAGGGCGCCCGGCTCGGCGGCATCCGCCTGCGCGGCGCGATCTGGGACGAGACCACCGTGTGGCCGAAGGGCTTCGTCCCGATCGAGAGCAACTGACCGGCCGCGGAGCCCGGTTGCGAGGCCCGGTCAGCGATCGGAGAGGCGGCCGGCGCCACCCGTGCCGGTCCCGCCTCCGCGGCGGCGCCGGAACTGCCACCAGCGCCGCGACCGCGCGCCTTCGACCTCGCGCACGACGTCGAATTCCGCGTGGGTGACGATGTCCTCGGCCTCGTCGAGCACGGCTTCGATGTCGTCGGGCGAGCCGACGGGCTCGTCCTCCAGCGGCGGGCGCACGAGCGGCCCGGTCACGAACGTGCCGTCGATGAGCGACGGGTCGTACTTCGCGCAGGGCTCGGGGCACCTCCACGGTGCCTCGGGCGCGAGGTCGAGCAGGCAGAACCGCGCGACCTCACCGCCCGGATACGTGCGGCTCTCGAAGTGACGGCAGTCCTCGCGCATCGGCACGGGCCCAGTTTCGCGCGGCGCGACGCGACCCTCTACCCGGCGACGGCCGTGATCCCGACGACCTGGCCACCGGGGATCGGGTGCCCCGCGAGCGATCCCGCGAAGCTCGCGGTGCCGAAGCCAAACAGCCCGCCGTCGTTGGCGACCAACCAGTAGCCGGCGTCGCCCGACGGGGTTCTCGCCATCCCCACGATCGGCTGCACCAGGTGCAGCGCGCCGGTCGAGCCGCGGAACGGCGCGTTCCCGAAGCCGAAGATGCCACCGTCGGCGGCGACCAGCCAGTAGCCGTCGCCGGCCGGGCTCGCTTCCATCCCCACGATGGGCTGGTTGAGGTGGATCGCGCCGGTGGAGCCGTAGAACTTCGCGTCGCCGAAGGCGAAGATCCCGCCGTCGCGTGCGACCAGCCAATAGCCCTTGCCGCTCGGTGTCGACGCGATGTCGACGATGCGCTTGTTGAGGTGCAGCGCGCCGGTGGAGCCGTAGAACTTGGCGTCGCCGAAGGAGAAGATCCCGCCGTCGCTCCCGACGAGCCAGTACCCCTTCTTGGTGACGGTCTGGGCGATGCCGAGGATCGGTGCGCTCAGCGTGCGCCCGAGCAGGTTGCCGTAGGAGACCGCGGCGCCGAACGGATGCACGCCGCCGGCGGTGTCGACGATGTCGTAACCCACAGAGCCGGGAGCCGCGGGACGCACGGCCGCCGCTCGGTGCACCGTTGCGGTGTGGTCTGCGGGCACCGTCGTGGCGCCACCGGGGGTGGAGGCGAAGGCCGCGCTCACGGCGAACACCAGTGTGAGGGCCGCGGCCGCTCGGGGTAGGGCTCGAGTCACTCTTCGACCTCCGCGATGGGCGGGCGCACGATCAGCGGTGATCACCGTATCCCGACTCTGCGCGATGCTCTCGGCGCGCGCCGCAGGGCCGGCGCATTCCGGCGAGAGACGGGGAACGATGGATCAGGCGAAGCTGCGGTCGCTGTTCGATCTGAGCGGACGGGTCGCGATCGTGACCGGTGGCACCCGTGGCATCGGGCGCTCGGTCGCCGAGGGCTTCGTGGCGGCCGGGGCGCGTGTCGTCGTCGCGAGCCGCAAGGCCGATGCGTGCGCCGAGACGGAGGCCCACCTGGTCTCGATGGGCGGCGAGGCCATCGGCGTGCCCATGCACATGGGTGATCTCGACGCGCTGCCCACCCTCGTGGAACGCACGGTCGACGCGTTCGGTCGCATCGACATCCTCGTGAACAATGCGGCCAACGCGCTCGCGCAGCCGCTCGGCCAGTTCACCCCCGACGCCTGGCAGAAGTCGTTCGACGTCAACCTGCGCGGCCCCGTGTTCCTCGTGCAGGAGGCGCTGCCGTACCTCGAGGTCAGCCCGTGCGCGTCGGTCGTCAACGTCATCTCGGCCGGTGCGTTCCTGTTCTCGGCGCAGGTCGCGATGTACGCCGCGGGCAAGGCTGCACTCATGTCGTTCACGCGTTCGATGGCCGCCGACTTCGCGCCGCGCGGGATCCGGGTCAACGCGCTCGCGCCGGGCACGGTCGACACCGACATGGTGCGCAACGCCGGACCGGAGGCCGCGGCGCACATGGCCGCGGCGAGCCACCTCGCGCGTGCCGCGCATCCCGACGAGATGGTCGGGCCGGTGCTGTTCCTGGCGTCCGACGCGGCGAGCTTCGTCACCGGGCAGGTGCTGCTCGCCGACGGCGGCCTGGTGCCGCACTGAGATCACCCGACACCACACGAGAGGGGTCAACCATGGAGACCGTCCGCGTCGATCGGCCGCGCGAGGGCATCGCCGTCGTCACCCTCGATCGCCCCGAGCGGCTCAACGCGATGTCGTTCGAGCTGGTCGACGATCTGCATGCGGTCCTCGACGATCTGCACGCCGACAACGCGTTGCGCGTCGTGATCCTCACCGGTGCGGGCCGGGGCTTCTGTGCGGGGCTCGACCTCAAGTCGCTCGGCTCCGCGTCGGTCGCGAGCGGGATCACCTCGGGCCCGCGAGCCGGGATGCGCTCCCAGGCCCATATCGCCGCGCTCGTCCCGCACATCCGGAGCTTGCAGCAACCGGTGATCGCGGCGATCAACGGGCCGGCGTACGGCGGCGGATTCGCGCTCGCGTGCGCGTGCGACATCCGCATCGCGGCCGAGTCGGCGCGTATGGGTGTGCAGTTCATCAAGGTCGGGGTCTCGGGCTGCGACATCGGCATCAGCTACACGCTGCCGCGCCTGATCGGCGCGTCGCGTGCGCACGAGCTCATGCTCACCGCGCGCGACGTCGAGGCGGCCGAAGCGTTGCAGATCGGCCTGGTCGCGAGGGTCGTGCCCGACGCCGACCTGCTCGAGGCGGCGCTCGAGGTGGCCACGACGATCTGCTCCTACAGCCCCTTCGGCGTGGTGATGACCAAAGAGGTGATGCACGCCAATCTCGACGCGTCGAGCCTCGAGGCCGCGATCCATCTCGAGAACCGCACGCAGATCCTCGCCGGCACGAGTGGCGACATCGCCGAAGCGGCCCGCGCGTTCGTCGAGAAGCGCCCTCCCGTCTGGGGCTAGGAGGGTGTTGAAGAAGGCGCTTCCGTTTGGGTGCGTGGTCGTAGCGTTTGG
>DAIQOP010000257.1:0-5784 GCA_036787815.1 Actinomycetota bacterium | reverse complement strand
GCACCTGCTGCGCCGCGGCGACGATCTTGTCCTCGTTGGGCATGACCCATGCCTCGAGCGGCTCGCTGTACGGAATCGTCGCGTCGAGCGCGGTGACCTGCACGATCGGCGCCTTCAGCGACGAGAACCCGTGCTCCGCCACCTCGCCCGCAATCACCGTCGAGACGGACGCATGCCGCGTCGCCTGGTCGACGAGCACGAGCCGCCCGGTCTTGTCGACCGACTCGAGGATCGTCTGCGTGTCGAGCGGCGCAAGCGTGCGCGGGTCGATCACCTCCGCCTGGATGCCCTCCGCGGCGAGTTTCTCCGCAGCGCCGAGCGCGCGGTCGACCGTCCAGCCTGTGGCGACGATCGTCACGTCGCTGCCCTCGCGGCGCACGGCGGCCTGGCCGAACGGGACGAGGTACTCGCCGTCGGGCACCTCGCCGTGCTCGAGGGTCAGCAGGTAGTGGTGCAGGTAGACGACCGGGTTGTCGTCGCGGATCGCGGTCGCCATGAGACCCTTGGCGTCGGCGGCCGTCGACGGCATCACGACCTTGAGACCCGGTACGCCCATGAAGAGCGCGCCGATCGTGCCGGTGTGCTGGCCCGCCCAGCCGGCGGTGAAGCCGAAACCGGCCTTGAGCACGAGCGGGACCTTGACCTGGCCGCCGCTCATCGCCCGGAAGCGCGGCGCCTCGTTGATCACCTGGTCCATCGCCACGAGCATGAACTCGGCCATGTAGAGCTCGACCACGGGCCGGAAGCCGGCCATGGCAGCGCCGATCGCCATGCCGATCTCGGCCGTCTCGGAGATCGGGGTGACGCGGACGCGGTCCTTGCCGAACGCGTCGACGTACGGCTCGTTCTCGGTTGTCGCCATGTTCTGGCCGAAGTAGAGGACGGTGTCGTCGCGCTCCATCTCGAGCCTGATCGCCTCGTCGATGGCGGCGATGAAGGGCAGTTCATGTGCCATGAGAATCGCCTCCTAGGCGTAGACGTACTCGAGGGCTGATTCGACGTCGGGGAACGGGCTGTTGACGCCGAAGTCCACTGCGGCCTGCATCTCGTCGCGCACCTGCGCGGCAATCGCCTCGGCCTCCTCGACCGAGAGCGTGCCGTCGGCGATGAGCCGGCCGCGGAACGCCGGCACCGGGTCGCCCGCGAGGGCGGCGGCGTACTCCTCCGGCGCGCCGAACTTCTCGATCGCTTCGTGCTCCGGGTAGTGCAGCGGCACGCCGGGCGGCGCGATGATGTTTCCGTGCGCCGATAGGCGATACATCTGCGACTCGACGAGCGTCGGGCCCTCGCCTGCACGTGCGCGCGCAACCGCTGCACCGACGGTCTCGTAGACACCGACCGGGTCACGGCCGTCGATCGTCACGCCGGGCATGCTGAATGCCTTCGCCTTCACGGAGAGCTCGTCTCCGTGCGCGCGGTTGGCGTCCTCCTGCTCGGTGCGCGTGTGGACGTTGTAGCCGTTGTTCTCCATCACGTACACGACCGGGAGCTTCCACAACGACGCGATGTTGAGCGACTCGGAGAAGGCGCCCTGTTTCGATGCGCCGTCGCCGAAGAAGCACAGCACGACCTGATTCTTCTTGCGGATCTGCGCGGCCCAGGCGGCGCCGGTCGCGTGCGGGATGCCCGCAGCGACGATGCCGGACGTTCCCATGAAGCCGTTGGAGACGTCGGTGAGGTGCATCGAGCCGCCGATGCCCTTGCAAAGCCCGTCCTTGCGCCCGTAGATCTCGGCCATCATCGCCTTGGGATCGGTGCCGCGCGCAATCGGGTAGCCGTGGCAGCGGTACGTCGCAAAGAACTGGTCGTCGGGGCCGAGCGTCGCGATCGAGCCGACGATCGACGCCTCGGCGCCGTCGGCGAGATGCGTGTGGCCGCGGATGACGCCCGGATGCTCCTCGAAGGTGTGCTTGACGCGCTCCTCGAACTCGCGGATCCGCAGCATCTGGGTGTACATCCAGACGAGGCGGTCGCGGTCGAGCTCCTTGACTCCCTTCGCTGCACTCACGTGGAGCTCCTCTCGTTTCCGAATTGGGAGGCGGTCGTGTCGTAGGCCCGCCGGAAGATCACGTCGATCGGGTTGTTGCGCAACTCTTCGGAGAGAACCTCGACGCCCCAAGGCCCGAGGTAGCCGTGCTCGCGGCACGCGTCGACGTAGCCGCGGATGTCGAACTCGCCTTCGCCGGGCAGTGCGCGATGGTTGATCGTCTCGTCGACCCCGTCTTCCATGTTCGCGAACTGGCCGTCGCTCAGCTCGATCCACGACAGGTACTCGAGCGGGATGCGCTGCAACTCGAGCGGCTTGATTCCGAGCTTGGACATGTGCCACGTGTCGACCGCGAGACCGCCGTTCGGAGCGGCCGCTCCTTCGACGATCGTGAGGGCGGCGTCGAGCGTGTGGACGTTCACGTCGGGCGGCATGAACTCGTAGACGATCTTCGCGTCGGTGTGCTTCGCGGCGTCGGCGCAGAGCTCGGCGAATCGTTCGGTGATCTGCGAGAGGCCGCACGTCACGCCGGCGATGTTCCCGGCCTTGATGTGGTGTGCGCCGAACACCTCTGCAACTTCGAAGAGCAACGCGCGGGTCTCGTCGGCTTCGCGCCGGCGCTCGTCGTCCTGGTCGAGAAACCAGTTCCCCAGGAACTCGAGCTCGAGGTACCGGAGCCCGTTGTCGTCGAAGATCTCCTTCAGCTCGGCCAGGCTCTGTGTCTCGAGCAGATGCCGGATGTCCGCGTGCCAGAGGCCGAGCCCGCTGAAGCCGACCGTGCGCGCTTCGGCGCAACGGTCGGCCCAGCTGAAGAGGCTCCACTCGCGACCGTAGTGCACCTCGACCGGCCCTGAGACCGTCCAGTACAGGCCGAGGAGCTCGACGTCGGCGCCCACGCTCACGATGTTAGTGCGGCCTGTACGAGGCGCGCACGACCTCGGCGTACGGGACCGGCGAGACGATCGCGCGGATCTCGGTCTGCACGTGGCGCTCGACCACGGGCTTCGACGATCCGCCGCCCTCCTCGCCCCAGACGAGCGTTACCTCGGTTCCCGGCTCGCTCTGTTCGGCGTTCACGATCGCGAGCGAGAGCATCGAGCTCTCGTTCGAGCTGTAGCCGGAGAACGTCGACACGCCGACCATCTTCCCGTCCTGCAGGATCTTGTCGTTCGGCCACGTCGAGTAGTTGGAGAGGGGGAGATCGATGTACTTCGCGCGGTCCTCCTTCTGGAACTGTGTCCCCATTGCGCGGGTGACGTCTTCGCCGTTCCAGGCGAGCGTGACCTTCTTGCGCTTCGGGTCGCCCAGCTTCTCGAGCGCCTCGCGACCGGTGAAGTCGTGGTCGAACTTCACGAACGGCCCGTAACCGAGATCCCACGGAGTGAGGTAGTAGTCCGAGATGTCGTTCGAGTAGAAGCTGCCGCCGAGCGAGCCGGTGCCCTCGTACCCGTTCGCGGGGAGCCACTCGCGGTAGGACTTCAGGTCGTCGCCGGTGAAGATCGCGGGCAGCGGGCAGGGGATCCAGCCCGACTCGAGGGTGTTCGTCGCGTAGACGCGCGACCCGACCTGCGCGAGGCCGAACTCCTTGCCCGCCTCGACGATCGCGGCCTTGACCTCGTCGCCTTCGGCCCAGGGGCCGAAGAGCTCGAGCCCGGGGACGCCCGACATGCCGTGGTGCAGCGCGCGCACGGTGTGGCCGGCGATCGTGATCTCGCCCATGTTGAAGAACTTGATCTCGGGCAGCGGGCCGCCGGTGACCTTCTCCAGCACTTCGAGGGCCGTGGGGCCCTGCACCTGATAGCGGTAGAGCCTGCGGCCCGTCGGGTTCACGGCCGAGCGCTCGTCGCGCTCGAAGGTCACGTCGTAGTCGCCGGTCTCGCCGTGGTACTGCACCCAGTTGTGAGCGGACGGACGGCCGACGAGGCTGAACACATCGTCGTCGAGGTAGAAGAGAATCGCGTCGCCGATCACGTAGCCGTCGTAGTTGCAGGCGACGAACTGCTTCGCCTTGTTCACCGCGAACGTCGCGAAGCTGTTGATGCCGGTGGCCGAGAGCAGCTTCAGCGCGTCAGGGCCCTTGATGGTCAGGTCTGTCATGTGGTGCGACTGATCGAAGAGACAGCTCGTCTCGCGCCACGCATGCTGCTCGTCGTGCCAGTTCGAGAATTCGCCCGGCACCTTCGGGTACACGTACGGTCCAATTTGCGAGTTCCGGGCCAGCTCCACCGGACTCCCGACGGTCTGTAGCAACGCCTCCAAGCTTTGCGAGCTCATGCCGCGTACAACTCCTTCTGTCGACGAAAACCTTGAGTGAGGATCCCGATCCCGACCGCGCGTGTGTCTGCCGGCGTCTTCGGCGATCGACTCGGACACTTTCAGCGAACTGCCCCGTTTGTCAAGACAGCGTTCCGATTGGTGGAACAACGATAGGATACGCGCATGCGGCCCTCGGAGGGGAGCACGGGCACTTCGCAGTCCCTGGCGCGTGGCCTCGCGATCCTTTCCACGTTCCATTCTGACCGCCCGCTGATCGGCGTGAGCGAGCTTTCGCGCGGGCTCGAGCTGAGCCGGAGCACGGTGCACCGCTACGTCGCCACGCTCGCGAAGCTCGGCTACCTGCAGCAGGATCCCGACTCGAAGCGCTACCGCCTCGGCCCGAAGGTGCTCGATCTCGGCTTCTCCGCGCTGAACTCGATGGACCTGCTGGAGGTCTCCGCGCCGCACCTGC
Source organism: Actinomycetota bacterium (assembly GCA_036787815.1). Classification (GTDB taxonomy): domain Bacteria; phylum Actinomycetota; class Acidimicrobiia; order IMCC26256; family PALSA-610; genus DATBAK01. The sequence goes on along the minus strand of DAIQOP010000257.1, from coordinate 1,069 downwards.
GCCGGTTGAGCGACGAGACGCAGCGCACGGTCAACGTGGCGATTCTCGACGGGACCGACGTCGTCTACATCGAGCGCTGCCGGGCGGCGCGGCCGGGCCAGCAGGAGATCGACCTCAACCTCCACGTGGGCGCGCGCCTGCCGGCCTACTGCACCGCGATGGGAAAGGCGATCCTCGCGTTCGTCTCCGAGGAGCGCCTCGAGGAGGTCATCGAGCGCATCGATTTCGTGCCGCGCGGGCCGAACACGCTCACCGATCCCAAGGCGTTCCGGGAAGAGCTGGTCAAGATCCGGGCGTCCGGCATCGCGATCAACGACGAGGAGCTCGCCTACGGGCTGCGGTCGATCGCCGCGCCGATCTACTCGCAGTCGGGCGACGTGCTCGCCGCGCTCAACCTCGCCATCCACCGCACGATCGTGTCGATGGAGGAGCTCGTCGAGCGCTTCGCTCCCGCTGTCATCCAGACGGCGAACGACATCTCGCTCAGCATGGGGCATAGATTGGCGCCCGCTTGATGGATCAGCTCCGCCGCGACGAGCCCGGCATCCTGTGGACGCCGCCGCCGGACATTCGGGAGACGACCGAGATCGGGCGCTACCTCGCCTGGCTCGAGCGCGAGCGCGGGCTCGTGTTCGCGGACTACGACGAGCTGCAGCGCTGGTCGGTCGACGACCTCGAGGGGTTCTGGTCGTCCGTCTGGGAGTTCTTCGAGGTCAAGGCCCACGCTCCGTACACCGCCGTTCTCGCCTCCGAAGCGATGCCCGGCGCGGTCTGGTTTCCGGGTGCGCGACTGAACTTCGCCGAGCACCTGCTCGGTCGCGACGAGGACACGGAGAAGGTCGCCGTCGTCTCCCGCTCCCAGACGCGCGACCCGGTGGACCTCACGTTCGGGGACTTGCGCGAGCAGGTGGCGCGGGCGCGCGCGGGGCTCGAACGGCTCGGCGTCGGGCCGGGCGACCGCGTTGTCGGGTACCTCCCGAACATCCCCGAGACGCTCGTGGCGTTTGCGGCGACGGTGAGCCTCGGGGCGGTGTGGGCGAGCTGCGCGCCCGTGCTCGGCGTGCGCAGC
>DAIQOP010000256.1:3082-5790 GCA_036787815.1 Actinomycetota bacterium | reverse complement strand
GAGTCCGAAATAGGCGATTCGCTCCGACCGAGATAGGCCGCCCTGACCGATTCGCACACCTAATTACCGCGGCCCCGTGGTGAAGGATTGTCCGGTTCGCGCCCAACGCCCCCGGGGATGGATCCGGGCCATTGCCCCAGATTGCCAGCGAGAAGTAGTCTCCGGCCGTCTGAGGGGCCGAAGACGCGGGGCGGGTGTGTTGGATGCGCGTGCCGGGGCCCGTTATGGAGGAGTCCCATGTCACGTACTGACGCCAGTTCAGAAAGTATGCGCAAGCCGCGCCGCGTGCGCACGTTCGTCGTGTTGATCAGTGCCCTGCTCGTGGCGGGAACCTTCGGGCTGATCACGTCCGCCGGCGCGACCCCGGCGACCTTCGTGCGATTGCACATGGCCTCCGACGGCCGCTTCTTCCAGTACGGCACCGGCTCGGGCGCGACGACCCAGAACCTCACCACACAGTCGAACAACTGCAAGATCAACTCCGCCGAGCCGATCATGCACCTCGCCACGACCGGCTCGCAGTCGGCGCCGGGCCTGAACGGCACCGACATCGGCGTACGGACCAACTCGAGTGGCAACGGCACACCGTGCGGACAGATCGACAGCGCCGAGAGCCTGACGCTGTCGCCGAGCTCGACCGGTGTGGTCGCGGGCCGCAGCTTCAGCGCCGTGCGCATGGACCTCGAGATGACCGGTAACGCGGTCGTGAAGGTCACGCTCAAGAACGGTTCGACCGCCTTGCCGGATTACATCTTGCAGACCGGAACGAGCATCACGGTGCCGATCACGGGCACTAGCTCGCCTCCCTATCTCCTGACGAGCACGGCGCCCGGGACCTACGCCTGCTCCGCGGCGAGCAGCTCGGGGCCAAACAACTCGTTCAACGACAACTGCGAGTGGACGATCCAGCCGGGGTCTCTCTTCACGTCGGTCACCCTCACGACCGTGAGTGTCGGGACGGTGTCGCTCGAGGGCAGCAACGACTTCGGCGGCAACACCGCGTTCGACACGGTCTTCTTCTTGAGCGACCGGGCGCCGACGCCCCAAAACGACGGCCCCTACTCGGTGAACCAGGACACGACGCTGAACGTGGCCGCGCCGGGCGTGCTCGGGAACGACTCCGACCCCGACGGCAACTCACTCACCGTCAGCTCGAACACCCAACCCGCGCATGGCACGGCCACGGTGAACTCCGACGGGTCCTTCACCTACACACCCAGTGCCGGATACTTCGGCAACGACTCGTTCACCTACACCGCATCCGACGGTCTGCTGAGCGCCCCCGCAACGGTCAGCATCAGCGTGAATGCGGTGCCCGTCGCGTCGGACTTCAGTGTCGGTGTGCTCGAGAATGCGTCGGTCGTCGTCGACCTGCTCGGCCATGTCACTGATCCCGACAACGGTCCTCCGCCGCTGACAGCAGCGGTCGTGGCCCAGCCGGCGAACGGATCGGTGACCAGCTCGAACGGCACGTTCACCTACACACCCACGACCGGCTACTCCGGCCCGGACTCGTTCACCTATCACGCGGTCGACGGTGGAGGCGCCGTATCGAACACGGCGACCGTGAGCGTCACGGTCACGCCGGTGATGTGCACCAACGACACCGTCACGAGCCAGAGCGGCACGGTGATCGGGAGCTTCACACTGCTCACCCCCAGCACGTGCAAGGGCTACAGCCTCGGCACTGATCAATCCAACGGCGGCTCAGTCACGTTCCTGCCCAGCGGGGCCGACCTCGTGAACTTCCGAGGCTTCGTCCAGTTCGGTTCCAGTGCGAGTGACCCCGGCACGTTGAACGGATCGACGTTGCAGTACGACCCGACCGGTGGGTCGAACTACCAGCCCGTTCCGTGGTGCCAGAACGTCGTGTTCGACACCAGTGGAAAGGTCACGAGCGCGACCGTCCCAGCCGGTAACACGTGGTGCATCGCGTCGGTCAACACCATCCCCGACTCCACCGGCACGACCACCACGCCGATCTGGCAGGTCTACGGGCACGACGACCCCAAGTTCATCTGACTTGGAGGGTTCATCTGAGCTGGAGGTCACGGCCGGTCAGTGACGGGCCGTGACCTTCAGTTTGTCGAGCAGCGCCCGTCCCTCGGCGCCCTCCGTCGTCGGCGCGCCCCGGTCGAGGCGCTGGCCCACATCGGCGCGCAGCATGAGCAGCCAACCGAGCTCGTAGACGATCCCCATCTGGCGCGCCGCGTCGATGCCGGCTGTGACGACTTCGTACGCGTCGACGAGCCGGCCCGACGCCGCCAGCGCTCGGGCCCGTGCGAGCGCGACCGACGCCGCGAACACCTGGGTTTCCTCGGCGGCCGCTTCTGCGGCCGCGTCCACCACGTCGAGGGCCTCGTCCGGGCGACCGGAATCGACGAGCGCGGTGGCGAGGTGGATCGACGCCTCGAGCGCGCTGCCCGGCAGGTGCAGGCCGTTCGCCTCGTCGCGGACTGCGGTGAGCAGCTCGATCGCCTGGTCGAGCTCACCGCGGCCCGTCGCCAGCCGCCCGAGCTGGACCTCGTCGAACAGCGCACCTTCGAGGAAGCCGATCGCGCGATGCGTGCGCACCGCTTCCGCGAGCACCGGCATCGCCTCGTCGAATTGACCGCGGCTCACGAGCAGCTCGCCGATGTTCGACTGCTCGAGCGCAGCCAGCACGACGTCGCCACAGCGCGTGTACGCGTCGGCTGAGCGGCGGTAAC
>DAIQOP010000256.1:0-3072 GCA_036787815.1 Actinomycetota bacterium | reverse complement strand
GAGCCAGTACGCGACGCCGCCCTGGTTGCCGAGCGCGCCGGCCGCGCGCTCGGTCTCGCCCAGCAGCTCGTGCAGCTCCGCCATGAGCGGTGCGTATACGGCGCGCTCCGGCTGACCAAGCACCACGTATGCCCAGTCCATGACGGCGTACGCCTTGCACAGCTCCGACTTCTCGTCGAGCCGCTCTGCCTCGGTGGCAGCCTGCTCCGCGAGTGCGAGCGCCGTATGCGCGTGCTCCTGCGACTTCCGTACCATTGCGCGCAACATCGTGATCCGTAGTTGCGCCCGCTGCGCGGATTCGCCGTCGACATTCTCGAGCAGCTGGTCCGCGAGGCTCAACTCGCGCAGTGCGGCCCGGTACGCGCCGGCTCGCTCGCGGGCACGGGCGCGTCGCAGCAGCAGCGAGGTCTTCGTGATCGGGTCGTCGCCGGCCACGCGCGAGGCGCGGCGGTACGCGTCGAGCGCGTCGGCGAGCACGCCGGCCTGTTCGAGCGCGTCGCCGAGCGCGGTCCACGTGGCCAACACCTCGTCGGAGTCGACGTCGTCGAGGCGCCGCGCCGCGTCGAGCGCGAGGCGGTAATGCGCGGCGGCGTCGACATTGGCGTACGCCGCCCGGGCCGACGTGCCCGCGAGGCGGGCGTAGCGCCACGCCCGCTCGTAGTCACCACCCGCCGCGAAGTGGAACGAGAGGCTCGTGGCCTCGCGCTCGACGCGGGCCCCGGCGAGCTGCTCGATCACCGCCCCGGCACGCAGGTGAAGCTCGCGTCGCCGACGGTACGGGAGACCCGCGTATGCCGCGTCGCGCAACACCGCGTGACGGAAGTGCGCCGCGTCGGCGCCGTCGCGCGCGATGAACTTGTCCAGCTCGTCGAGCAAGCCGGGATCGACATGGATGTCAGCCCCGGCGAGGACGGCGCGCAAGAGCGATGGCTGGAAGCGCAGTCCGAGCACCGCGGCATGGCGCAGCAAGGCGCGCGGCAGAGGCTGGAGCCGGTCGATCTCGGCATTGATCGAGGCTTCGAGCGAGTCCGGCATGTCGTCGATGCTGCCGCTCTGACGCACGACGCGGATGAGCTCATTGACGAACAGTGGGCTGCCAGCCGAGCGCGTGACGATGGCCTCGATGTCGTGCGGGCGCAGCGGCACGGCCTCGAGCGACGTGACGACGATCTCGCGGACCGCGGCGTCGTCGAGCGGTCCGACGTCGACGCGGATCGCGTTCTGGGGCATGAATCCCGTGGTGCCGCTTCGGCGCGCGGTGATGACCACCCACGAGTGGGCACCCCCTGCGCTGACGAGCCGGTCGAGCACGTAGTTGGATACCGCATCGGTCCACTGCGCGTCCTCGACGACGATCGCTCGTGGCCGAGGGAGCAAGATATCGAGGAGGCGGATCACGACGTCGGCCGTGCGGCCGGGGCGAAAGCGGGCGTCGATCGTGTCGACCGTGGGCGTCGTCCCAGCCTCGACGGCGACCACGTCGGCGATCAGCGGCACGTAGGGCAGCAGGTCCGCATCGGCCGCGGCAATCGCACCGCGCAGGGCCTCGGCCATGACGGCTTGCTCGCCGCGCTCGATGCCGAGCAACGCGCGCAGCGGCTCGCGGAACGCGCGGTACGGTGTGTTCGTTCCCGTCGGTTCACCGCGCGGTGTAAATGTCGCGACGCCGGAGGCGGCGACCGTCTCCCGCAGCAGCCGGCTCTTGCCCATGCCGGTGTCGCCCACGACCTCGACCGGCGAGACGCCGGCGCCGGCGTCAGGCCCGATTGCGTCGCGCAGCACGGTCAACTCGGTGTCGCGACCGACGAAACATGCTTCGTCGTCGTTCGTCACCGCGCCGCGGTCGCCCAGGTCGGCGCCCACGGCGACGGCGTACACGGGCGCCGACTTGCCCTTCACCATGAACGGCGGCACGGCCTCGACGTCGAATCGGGTCCGCGACCGTTCAACCACGGGCGCGGTCGCGTAGATGGCCCCGGCCGGCGCCGCGGCCATGAGACGCGCCGCCAGGTTCACCGTGTCGCCCATCACCGTGTACGTGGCTCGGTACGAAGCACCGACGGTGCCGGCGAACACGTGCCCTCGGTTGACACCGATCTTCTTGTAGAGGACACCTTCGTGGTCGGCGATGCGCCGCACCGCGCGCAGCATGCGACCTTCGTCGTCGTCTTGGTTGGTGGGCACACCGCTGACGAGGATGAGCTTGCCGCCGTCTTCGTCGATGTCGCTCGCCAGGAAGGCGACGCCCTCGCTCTCGGCGGCCTCTTGCGTGGCGCTGACGACCTCCTCGAGCGCCTCCGCCGCGGCGGCGTCATCGATCGCCATCAAGGCGTCGACGCCCTTGAACTTCACGAAGGCGACGACCGCGACGCGGTGCTCGAACTCGCTCTGGCCGTCGCGAAGATGGGCGCGCAACACCGCCGGCAGGCATGCCGCCACGGCGTCGTCGCTGACGGGCCGGCGCGTGACCACGCCGATGGCCTCGACGGGCGGGCGTCGCCACCGCAGCAGCCAGCCCGTGTCAGGATCCGGCGACGTCGGCACGGCCGCGCGACGTGGGAGGCGCGCGGCGGTCTCCGGGCTCACGAAGATCTGACCGGCGACGGCCGCGCCCTCCATCTGCGTCGTGCGGCTGGCTCCCGGTCCGGTGACGACCAGCTCATGGTGGAGCGAGCCGACGCGGAACAGGTGGATGGGCCCCGAATGCACACCCACCGACATGCGCAGCGGGACGCGGCCGATCGACGTAGGGATCATCGCGGCCGCCCGCAGCGCAGTGCGCATCTCGACCGCCGCGCACGCCGCCTGCACCGGGTGATCGTCGCTCTCGAAGATCAAGAGCAGCGCGTCGCCGCCGAACTTGAGCAGTGAGCCGCCGCGTGCGTACGCAAGGTCGAGCATCGCGCCGAACACGCGGTTCAGCACCTCAGTGAGCTCTTCGGCGCCGATACGTCCTTTGCGGGCGAGGCGTTCCGAGAGGTTCGTGAAGCCGGAAATGTCGACGAAGACCAGCGACGCGTCGGTCACGCGGAGGAGCGCGAAGTACGAGCCGTCGGGGCCGCGAGGGTCGCG
>DAIQOP010000255.1:0-5811 GCA_036787815.1 Actinomycetota bacterium | reverse complement strand
GATCTCGGCTCGCGCGAGCTCGTCGATCGCGGCCCGCAACCGCTCCACACCACCCAACGCCATGCCGTCATGCTAGTCGAACATGCGTTCGTAGTCGACAAGAAACCCAACATAACCGGCCGCAAATCCGGCCCTCAGAGCGCGTCGGGCCCGCTCTCTCCGGTGCGAATGCGCCACATCTCCTCGACCGCCAGCACCCACACCTTGCCGTCGCCGATCTTGCCGGTGCGAGCGGTCTCCAGGATGCGGTCGACCACTCTCGTGACGTCGGCGTCGTCGACCATCACCTCGATGCGCACCTTCGGCACGAAGTCGATCGTGTACTCGGAACCGCGGTACACCTCGGTGTGGCCGCGCTGGCGCCCGAAGCCCTGGACGGCCGACACGGTGACGCCCTGCACGCCGAGGTCCTTCAGTGCCTCCTTCACGTCGTCGAGCTTGAACGGCTTGATGATGCCGACGATCAGCTTCACGGATTCGCCTTTCGTCACGTCCGCTCGTGGGCGTACGCGGTTTCGGAGTGCATGGTGAGGTCGAGGCCGATCGCCTCGTCGTCGTCGGAGACCCGGATTCCGTCGCGCATGACGCGATCGAGCACGAGCGCGATCGCGCCCGACACGACGAACGAGAACACGAACACGACGACGACGGCGAGCACCTGCTCACCGAAGAGGCCCCAACCCCCGCCGTAGAGCACGCCGTCGGCACCGCGAGGGTTCACGCTCGCGTCGGCGAACAGCCCCAGCAGGATCGAGCCGAGGATGCCCCCCACCAGGTGCACCGCGACGACGTCGAGCGCGTCGTCGTAGCCGTACTTGAACTTCAAGGCGATCGCGAGGAAGCACACGCCGCCGGCGATCGCGCCGATCGCGACCGGCGCGAGACCGCCGACGTAGCCCGCGCACGGCGTGATCGCCACGAGGCCGGCCACCGCGCCCGACGCCGCGCCCAACGTGGTGGCGTGACCGCCCTTGATCCGCTCGACGGCCAGCCAACCGAGCATGCCCGCGGCCGCCGCCACGAACGTGTTCAGGAACGCCTGCGCGGCGATGCCGTTGGCAGCGAGGGCCGATCCCGCGTTGAACCCGAACCATCCGAACCAGAGGATGCCCGTGCCGAGCAACGTGAGCGGGAGCGAGTGGGGCGGCATCGGCTCGTGGGGCCAACCCTTGCGGCGCCCAAGCATCAGCACGAGCGGCAGCGCCGCGGCGCCCGCGTTCACGTGCACCACCGTGCCCCCGGCGAAGTCGAGCGCGCCACGGGCGGCCAGCCACCCACCGGCGAACACCCAGTGGGCCACCGGCGAGTACACGAGCAGCGACCACGTGACGACGAACCACACCCACGCGCCGAACCGCATCCGGTCGGCGATCGCGCCGGTGATCAGCGCCGGGGTGATCACGGCGAAGGTGAGTTGGAACGAGACGAACGCGAGCGCGGGGATGGTTCCGATGCTCGTGTTCGCGAGGCCCTTCATCCCCACGAACGCGAAGTCGCCGAGCAGCCCTCCGTCGCCGGCGCGACCGAAGACGAGCGAGTAGCCCACGACCACCCAGAGCACGGTGACGATGCCCATGCACACGAAGTTCTGCATGAGCATGGCGAGCAGGTTCTTGGCCCGCACCATGCCGCCGTAGAAGAGCGAGAGGCCGGGCGTCATGAACAGCACGAGCGCCGCGGCGACGAGCACCCACGCGGTGTCTCCGGCGTTGATCTTCATCGCTCCCCTGCTCCGACCCGACGAGACGCGGGAGCTTACTGACGCCCATCTGGCGAGTGCATGACCGGAACATGACTACCGGTCGACCGCCCGCCGGAAGGACGGGCTCAGGGGCCGACCAGGTGCCTGCGGAAGAAGTCGAGGATGATCTCGGCCCGTTGCACGCGATGGCGGGGCGCGCCCGAACGCGAGAGCTCGTGGCTCTCCCCGGGGAAGCGTACGAACTCGGGGGTTCTCCCCAGCAGCCGCAGCGCGACGAACAGCTCCTCGCCCTGGTTGACCGGGCAGCGCAGGTCTTGCTCCGAGTGCATGATCAGCAGCGGGGTGTCGATGTCGCGCACGTACCGGATCGGCGAGTGGCGCAGGTAGATCTCGGGCGCGTCGATGTGGCTCGCGCCGACGTAGCTCACGAACGACCCTGCGACGTCGGACCCGTGCTCGAGCGTGAGGAGATTGTTGACGGAGCGCTCCGATACCGCGGCGGCGAACCGGTCGGTGTGGCCGATCATCCACGAGGTCATGTAGCCGCCGTAGCTGCCTCCGATCACGCCCACGCGATCGGGGTCGACCCAGTCGAACTGCTTCACCGCCTCGTCGACGCAGCACATCAGGTCGTCGTAGTCGACACCACCCCAGCCCGATCCCGGGTCGACCTTGCATTCGGGCCACCGGATCGCGCGCGCCCACGCCTCGGTGTAACCCGACGATCCCCGAGGGTTGCAGAACAAGACGCCGAACCCGGCCGCGACCTCGAGCTGGAACTCGTCGAAGTACCGGCTGCCGTAGTGCGAGAACGGACCGCCGTGGATATTGAGCAACAACGGCACGCGCGTGCCCGGTTCGTGCTCCGGCTCGATGATCCAGCAGTCGACGTCGACGCCCGCCGCCGGAGAAGCGGTGAACGGCTGCGCGACGGCCGGGTGGCGCCCGGCCGCGGTCAACTCCGAGGTGTAGTCGGTGAGCCGTCGCTCGGCGCCGGCACGCGTGACGAACACCTCCGGCAGCGAATCGGGTGCCGAGGCAACGAAGGCGAGCGTGTCGCCGACGAGGTCGAAGCCCGTGACGAGCCGGTCCCCGGTGACGACCGGCTCACACCGGCCCGGGTGCACCGGGTCGGCGCGCCAGACGTGTGCGCCGCCGCGCTCGTCGACGAGGAAGCAGAGATGGTCGCCCTGCCACACCGGTGCGCGCGACGCGGGATACGGCGAGCAATTGCGGTCCAGCGTCGCCGTGAGCGCCTGCTCGGGCCCGCCGGCGATCGGCACCACCGCGATCCGCCCGTGCCACGGTCCCTCGAGCTCCGACCCCGCGCGGACGCACGCGATCCGCGTGCCGTCGGGCGACCACGACGGCAGTGAGTACATGGCGCTCGCGTCGGTCAGGCGCCGCAACGTGCCGTCTTCCGTGGTGTCGGCGACGAACAGGTCGACGGCCCAGTCGAGGTCCCAGGTGTCGTGGCGGCCGGACGCGAACGCGACGTGGTGACCGTCGGGCGACCAGGCCACGCCGCCGGCTTCGTACGTCCCGGTCGTGATCGCCCGTGGAGGTGCCGAGCCGTCGGCGGGCACGACGAACACACGCGCCGGCCGGTCGGCGATCCAGCCTTCGTTGTCGATCCGCGTGACGAGCCGCTCAACGCGGCGGGGCGGCATGTCCTTCTCTTTGCGCTGCTCACCGGGAGCGCCGTAGCGGAGCGGGTCGGGATCGCGCGCGACGAACGCAAGTTGCATCGAGTCGGGCGCCCATTCGAGCTCGCTCGGATCCGACGGGCAGGAGCAGACGACGGTGTGATCACCACCCTGCACATCGACGACGCGGAGCTCGCTCAGTGCATCCTCGTCGTCGACGGGATGCGCCGCGTACGCGATGCGCGAGCCGTCGGGCGACCAGCGCGCGAGGTTCGCGTCGACGTCGGCAGGAGACGACACGACGGGCGGCGACGATCCGTCGGTCGTCGCGATCCAGACGCGAGTGAGGTAGCGGTTGTGCTCCAGGTCGATGCGTTGCACGGTGAACGCGACGCGCGAACCGTCGGGCGAGAGGCGCGGATCGGAGGCGGAGACGAGGAGACCGATGTCGTCGGGGTGAAGGCCGAGCATCGTCCGACGCTACCAACGCACCCGCGCATTCGCTCGCCACGCGCACGCCGGTCGTCGGATCGCTTCGCCCGAACGGGTGCCCAGGAACTGGCACGCGTCGCGCCCTCGCGGTCGTGGTGACTCAGGGCTCGCTCGACGCGGGCCTCGGTGGCTACGCGCTGGTCGACAGGTCCAGCGCGTCGGCGAGTGCGTTCGCGGCGGGTTCGAGGAGGGAGGCGTCGAACGGCGGGCGGAACCCGATGATCACGTGCTGGGCTCCCGCTGCCGCGAGCGTCGCCGCTTCCGCGGCCGTCGCGCTCGCGTCTGCGCCCGCTCGCACCTGCACCGAGATCTCGATCTCGCTCGGATCGCGTCCGACGTCGACACAATGGCGATGCAGCACGTCGATCTTGTGCGCGAGCACCTCGGGCGTCGCGCCCGGCGCGTTCCACTGGTCGGCGAATCGCGCCGCGATCCGCAGCGTGCGCTTCTCGCCGCCGCCGCCGATCACCAGCGGAGGACGCGGTCGCTGGATCGGCTTCGGCTCGCAGCGCGCATCGGCGAGCTGGTAGTACGCGCCAGCGAACGAAGTGACCTCCTGGGTGAGCAGCAGATCGATCACGGTGCAGGCTTCCTCGAGGCGGTCGAAGCGCTCCCGCAACGGCGGGAGATCGATGCCGTACGCCGCGCTCTCCTCCTCGTTCCAACCGGCGCCGATCCCGAGCTCGAGCCGGCCGCCGGAGATCACGTCGAGGCTCGCAGCCATGTTGGCCAGCACCGCGGGATGGCGGTAGGGGTTGCCGCTCACCATCACGCCGAGGCGGAGGCGCCGGGTCATCCCCGCGAGGGCGGCCAGCATCGTCCAACCTTCGAAGCACGGTCCGGTGCGGTCGGCCTGGAGGATCGGGTAGAAGTGGTCGAAGTTCCAGCCGGCGCTGAAGACGTCGATGTCGTCGGCCGCGAGCCAGACGTCGCGCATCGGCGCCCATGCAGTGTCCTGGGGGAGGGTCTTGAACGAGACGCGCACGGGCCCGAACCTACCGCCCGCGCTGGCTACCGTGAAGGCGGTACACGGCGGGAGACGGAGGACCTGGGACGCCGAGCTCGTCGCGGAGACCGCCGTTCGCTATCCGAAGCTCGACCTCACGCCGTGGCGCGCCGCGCTCGGCACCGACGCATAGAACGGACAGCACCATGGCGACCGGCCCGCACACGCTCACGATCGACATCGGCGGCACCGGGCTGAAGGCGACCGTGCTCGACGCCGACGGCAAACCCGTCCACGATCGCGTCCGCACACCGACGACCTTTCCCCTGCCTCCCGAGGCGCTGGTCTCGGCGCTCGGAACGCTCGTCGAGCCGCTGCCGGCGTTCGACCGCGTCTCCGTCGGGTTCCCGGGTGTGGTGCGCGACGGCAAGGTCCGCACCGCGCCGGCGTTCGTCACCGAGAGCGGTCTCGGCAGCGACGTCGATCCCGAGCTCGAGCGTGCATGGACGGAGTTCGACCTCGCGTCGGCGCTCGCCGGCCTCCTCGGTCGGCCGTGCCGGGTCGCGAACGACGCCGACGTGCAGGGCGCGGGTGCGGTCTCGGGAGTGGGCCTGGAACTGATCGTCACGCTCGGAACCGGCGTGGGGACCGCGGTGTTCGCGGCCGGGCGGCTGGCCCTGCACCTCGAGCTCGCGCACCACCCGCTCTCCGGCGACCAGACCTACAACGCCTACCTGGGTGACGCTGCACTCAAGGAGCACGGGAAGAAGAAGTGGAACCGGCGAGTGGAGAAGGCCGTCGGCGTGCTCGACCGGTTGGTCGTTCCCGACGCGATCCTGATCGGCGGCGGCAACGCGAAGCACATCACCGCGGAGCTCGGCGAGACGGTGCGTCTCGTCGACAACGCCGCCGGGCTGCTCGGCGGGATCAGGCTCTGGCAGGACGCCGGACTCGAGTAACCACGCGCCCGTCGCGATCGCCGATCCCCGATTCGCCCCAGGGGTCCTTGGTCACAATCCGACCTG
>DAIQOP010000254.1:0-5817 GCA_036787815.1 Actinomycetota bacterium | reverse complement strand
GGAGCCGTACGTCGCCCGAGCACCGCGTGCAGCCACCGGGCCGGGGGCGTGGGATTCTGTGAACATCGACACACACCAACTCCTCGACGACGCCGGCCTCGCGCGCGCGATCGTCGACCGCGACGAACGAGCCCTCGCCGACCCCCTCGCCGCGTTGCCCGCAGGCAAGACGTATCAGCTGTGGGCGCTCGTGCCGCACGGTGGCGGGCAGCAGGCCATCTCCGCGGGCGTGCTCGGGCCCGACCCGCAGGCGGCCGCGTTCCGCGTCGCGGGCCGGCCCACGGCCTTCGCGATCACGGTCGAAGATGCCCCCGGCGTGGTGCAGTCTGCGCAGACGCCGGTTGCCGTCGGGTCGGTGCCGGCCTGACTCCGACGGCCGCGAGCGCGGCACCCGAGCGCGACGAGACGCCGTTCGGCGTGTACGTCCACGTGCCGTTCTGCGCGCACCGCTGCGACTACTGCGACTTCGCGACCTGGACCGACCGCGCCCACCTCATGGGCGACTACGTCGACGCGTGCGTCGCCGACCTGCGCCGCCACGACGCCGCGAGCACGCTTCCCCCCGCAACCAGCGTGTTCTTCGGTGGCGGCACCCCCTCACTCCTCCCGGCCGAACTGCTCGTACGGGTGCTCGACGCGATCCCTCGGGTCGAGGGTGCCGAGGTGACCGTCGAGTGCAACCCCGATTCCGTCGACGCGGCGAAGCTCACGGCGTACCGCGCGGCCGGTGTCGACCGGTTGTCGTTCGGCGTGCAATCGAGCCGCCCGCACGTGCTCGCCGCGCTCGGCCGAACCCACGATCGCGACAACGTCGCACGATCGATCGCGACGGCGCGCGACGCGGGGTTCGAGCGCGTCAGCGTCGATCTCATCTACGGCACCCCGGGCGAGACGATCGACGACTGGAACCGCACCCTCGACGACGTGCTCGCGCTCGAACCCGACCATGTCAGCGCGTACGCGCTCACCGTCGAGCCGGCCACGCCACTCGGCAAGCTCGTGGCCGCCGGAGCGTCGCCCGCGCCCGACGACGACGACCAGGCCGACAAGTACGCGATCGTCGACGCGCGGCTCGTCGACGCGGGCTTCGCGTGGTACGAGATCTCCAACTGGGCCCGGCCGGGGCAGGAGTGCCGCCACAACCTCCTCTACTGGACGGGCGGCGACTACCTCGCGATCGGCTGCGCCGCGCACGGGTACACCGCGGGCCGGCGTTGGTGGACGGTGCGTACGCCCGAGCGCTACATCGAGCAGGTCGCGGCCGGTGTCGCCGGTGACGACCCGACCGCCACGGAAGCGGGCTCGGAGACCCTGCCCGCGGGCGCGAGGAGCGAGGAGTCGTTCGCGCTCGCCATCCGGTTGCGTGGCGGTGCCGCGATCGCCGTGGGGGCGGTCGAGATCGCCCGCGCCCTGGCCGAGGGCGGCCTGCTCGAGCCCGACGCGCTCCCAGGTCGCGCCGTGCTCACCCGTGCGGGCCGGCTCATGGGCTCCGACGTCACGGCGCGGTTGTTGCTCGCCGGGGCCGCGGCCCTGCCGGAGGCTCCGGTCCCGGCTGGCACTCGGTACCATTGAGTGCCAGCAGCGCGGCACCACCCCCCGCGCGCCGGCCCGGGTAGGAGCCCACGCATGACCGAGTCCGAGCAGGCCCTCGACGAGCGGAAGTCGGCGATCCTGCGCGCCATCGTCGAGGAGTACATCAACTCGGCGCAGCCGGTCGGCTCGCAGACCATCGCGCACACCGCCGACCTCGGCGTCTCGGCGGCCACCGTGCGCAACGAGATGAGCGCGCTCGAGCGCGAGGGCTACATCGCGCAGCCCCACACCTCGGCCGGGCGCATCCCGACCGACAAGGGCTACCGGTTCTACGTCGACCGCATCACGGGTGAGAGCGCCCTCCCGGCCCCGCAGCGCCGTGAGGTCGCCGACTTCTTCACCTCCGCGGCGCGGGTGATGGACGACCTGCTCCACGACACCAGCCTCCTGCTGGCCCGGCTCACGTCGCACGCGGCCGTCATCGTCGGGCCCCAACCCGACGTCGCCGTGGTGTGCAGCGTCACGCTCGTGCGGCTCCAGCCGCAGGTCGTGCTCGCGGTCGTGGTGCTCTCGAACGGCGCCGTCGAGAAGGAGACCGTCGTGGTCGATCACGACGTCACCGACGACGACGTCTCGCGGGCCACGGCGCGGCTGTCGCAGCACCTGCTCGGCACGACCTTCACCGCGATCACCGCGCCGCCGCGCCGCCAGGGTCGTCGCCCCGAGCACGCCGACGTCGCGGAGCGCATCGTCGCGTCGGTGTGCGACGGCCTGCGGCGCAACGCCTCGACCGGGAGCGAACCGCTCTTCGTCGGCGGCGCGAGCCGGCTCGCGGCGGAGCACCAGGCGTTCTCGAACGCGCAGGTCGCGGCGCACCTGCTCGAGCTGCTCGAACAGCACGTCGTGATGGTGGGCGTGATGCGGGAGCTGCTCGGCCCGGGCGTCACCGTGCGCATCGGTTCCGAGCACGAGCTCGACGACCTGCGCGATTGCTCGATCGTGCTCGCTCCATACCTGATCGAGGGCCAGCCCGGCGGTACCGTCGGAGTGCTGGGGCCGACGCGGATGGACTATCGACAGGCCCAGGCCGCGGTCGCGACGGTGTCGCGCCAGCTCAGCCGCTCACTGTCGCACTAGCTCGGGACTCGAATGCAGGACTTCTACGAGATCCTCGGCGTCTCTCGCAGCTCGACCGACGACGAGATCAAGAAGGCGTACCGCGCGCTCGCGCGCCAGTACCACCCCGACGCGAACCCGGGGGATCCCGAGGCCGAGGCGCACTTCAAGGAGGTCTCGGTCGCGTACGAGACGTTGCGTGATCCGGAGAAGCGGCGCCGCTACGACCAGTTCGGGCCCGAAGGGCTCGGTGCGGCCGCCGGCTTCGGCGGGGCCGAGTTCGGGTTGAACGACCTCTTCGACGCCTTCTTCGGCGGCGACGCGTTCGGCCGCGGCCGCGGCTCCGCCGGGCCGCCCCGCGGGCAGGACGCCGAGACGGTCATGGAGCTCACCTTCGAGGAAGCGGCCTTCGGGGTGACGCGTTCCCTCGATCTTTCGATGCCGGTCGAATGCGAGACCTGCGGGGGCGCCGGCGCCGCTGAGGGCACCCACGCCGAGACGTGCCCCACCTGCTCCGGCCGCGGCGAGGTGCGCCAGACGCGCCGGTCGATCCTCGGGCAGCTGGTCACGTCGGGTCCGTGCCCGCAGTGCAGCGGCCTCGGCACCATCGTCCCGACCCCGTGCCCGACGTGTCGCGGCGAGGGCCGGCACCGGGGCTCGCGCGAGCTCGACGTGGAGGTTCCGCCGGGAATCGACGACGGTCAGCGACTCCGTCTCACCGGCCGCGGTCCGGCCGCGCCGCGCGGCGGCGTACCCGGCGACCTCTACGTGGGCGTGCGCCTCGTCGCCGACCCGCGCTTCGAGCGCCGCGGCGACGACCTCTACCAACTCCGCCACATCGCGTTGACGCAGGCGGCGCTCGGAACCCGCCTCGACATCGAGACGCTCGACGGCGACGAGCAGATCGTCGTCCAGCCCGGCACGCAGCCGGGAGCGATCCACCGGATCCGCGGCAAGGGCATGCCGTCGTTGCGCACCGGCCGGCGCGGCGATCTCGTCGTCGAGCTCGGCGTCGAGATCCCGACGAACCTCACGTCGGAGCAGGCCGAGCTGCTGGTGCAGTTCGCCGACATGCGCGGCGAAGCGGTCACGTCGCCCAAGGAACACGGCCTGTTCTCTCGTATTCGCTCCGCGTTCCAATAGGCGCACCGTGGACCCCGAGCCTCCGGCGCCGAGCGTCGTGGACGAGGTGGTGGAGGCTCGGTACGCCGCCGCGGAGTCGGCCGCGGCGCACCTGTTCGTCGCGACGCTCGGTGTGACGATCACCGTCGACGGTGACGACGGTCACCATCTCCAGCGGGTGCGCCGGCTGCGCAGCGGTGAGCACGTCACCGCGGCCGACGGGGTGGGCCACTGGCGGCGCTACGTGATCGTGGGGGCCGAGCCCGGACGGCTCATGCTCCGCGCGGAGTCGGAGCTCGCGGCCGACCCGGAGCTGCGGCCCGCCGTCTCGGTCGCGGTGTCGTTGACCAAGGGCGCCAAGCTCGAGACGGTGGTCGCGCAGCTCACGGAGTTGGGCGTCGCGCGGATCGAACCGGTGCGGGCCCGCCGGTCCGTGGTGCGCTGGGACGGCGCCCGGGCCGAGGCCGCGACGCAGCGCCTCACCGCCGTCGCGCGCGAGGCCGCGATGCAGTGCCGTCGGGCCCGGATCCCCGTGGTGGCACCGGTCGCCGACCTCCGGAGCCTGGCCGGACGCCCGGGCATCGTGGTCGCGGTGCGCGATGGGCAGCCGGCCGCCGATCTTCCCCTGCCGCCCGGCGGCATGTGGACGGTGGTCGTCGGCCCGGAGGGTGGGTTCGATCCCGGGGAGGTCGAGGCGCTCACGCCGTTCGGTCGGATGGCCCTCTCGCCCTACGTCCTCCGGGCCCAGACCGCGCCCGTCGCGGCGGCCGCGTTGCTCGTCGCCCGAGGGGCTCCGTAAGCCTCATGTGGTGGGTGATGCCCCGATGCCCGAATGTGGGTCCCCCAGGGAAGCATGACTTTCACCTAGCGTGCTGGTATTCTCAACTAGGGGCTGGTACGGGCGCAGGGTGAGGGAGTCGGGGTGGCGAGTAGTGGAGCACGCGTTGGCGAGCGCCTGAGGGCGATTCGGCGACAAAAGGGCCTGTCTCTTCACGATGTCGAGGCGCGGTCGAACCTGGAGTTCAAGGCATCCGTCTTAGGCGCGTACGAACGAGGGGAACGCGCCATCTCGGTGCCCCGCCTCCTTCGGCTCTCCGAGATCTACGAGGTCCCCGGCGACCAGCTGTTGCCAAGGGACTCGGAGTCGGAGATCAACCTCGCCGACACGGGTGCCACCACGATGTCGCTCGACACGGGCTACACGATCGACCTCACCCGCCTGGGCGACGTCGACGACCCGGACGCGGCCATCCTGTCGCGGTACGCGCGAACCATTCAGCTGCAGCGCCAGGACTTCAACGGCAAGATGCTGACCATTCGCCGCGACGACCTCCGCGTGCTCGCCGCGGTCGTCGACCGCGGGGTCGAGGAGCTCGGGATGCGCTTCGACCAACTCGGTCTGCGCGCCTCGACCTGAGCGCCGCAACGCTCCGCCCGGTCGTCCGGGCGCAGCTACGCTGACGGTTGCCTTGGCTTCTTCCGCGGCGACCACACAGGTCAAGATCCTGGTTCCGGGCAACCATCTCATGGTCGGCCTGCTCGGCGAGCGCGACGAGCTGTTGCGCATGGTCGAAGACGCGTTCCCGGTGACGATCCACGTGCGCGGCAATGAGATCACCATCACGGGCGAGGAGCCCGACACTGATCGCGTCGGTCGGCTCTTCGAGGAGCTCGTCGTGCTGCTCGAACGTGGCCACGAGCTCGACCGCAACAACATGGGTCGATCGATCGCGATGTTGAAGGCCGATCAATCACCCACCGAGGTGCTCTCGGTCGAGGTCGTGCGCGGTCGCAAGACCGTGCGGCCGAAGACGTCGGGGCAGAAGCGCTACGTCGACGCGGTGCGCAAGAACACGATCACGTTCGCGATCGGTCCTGCGGGCACCGGCAAGAGCTACCTCGCCGTCGCGCTCGCGGTACAGGCGCTCCAGGCGAAGCAGGTGAACCGCATCATCCTCACCCGTCCGGCGGTCGAGGCCGGCGAGCGGCTCGGCTTCCTGCCCGGAGACGTGCTCGCCAAGGTCGATCCCTACCTGCGCCCGCTCT
>DAIQOP010000253.1:0-5838 GCA_036787815.1 Actinomycetota bacterium | reverse complement strand
TCGTACCCCGATTTCCTCGCCGATCTGGCGCATCTCTGTGAAGGACCACGCGATGACGGCTGAACGATCGAGCGAGACACCCGGTGGCCGCATGGCGGCACGGATCGTGGCCATCGACGGTCCGTCGGGCTCGGGGAAGTCGACGGTGGCCCGGGGCGTCGCCGAGCGCCTGGCTCTCGAGGTGCTCGACACCGGGGCGATGTACCGGGCGGTCACGTTGCTCGTGCTCGAACGCGGTGCCGACCCGGCCGATGCGCCGGCGTGCACCCAGATCGCGCAGGACATGGATCTCGAGATCGGCGCGCGCACGGTGCTCGCTGGGCGCGATGTGAGCGCGGCGATCCGCGGGCCCGAGGTCACGGAGTCGGTGTCGGCGGTGTCCGCACATCCGGGCGTGCGTGCCGTGCTCGTCGAGCGCCAACGGGCGTGGGTGGCGGAGCACGGTGGCGGCGTGGTCGAAGGGCGCGACATCGGCACCATCGTGTTCCCCGACGCTCGGGTGAAGGTGTTCCTCACCGCGAGCGAGGCCGAGCGGGCTCGGCGCCGGCACCAGGACGAGCGGGCGGCCGACCGCGCGGTCGCGGTCGACTCGGTCCACGCCGATCTCGCCCGGCGCGACGCCCTCGACTCGAGCCGTCGCGTGTCGCCCTTGCGGCGGGCCCCCGACGCGTTCGTGGTCGACACGACCAAGCGGGGGATCGACGACGTCGTCGACGAGATCGTGGAGCGCTTCGAGGCAGCCGGGAGGCGGCGTTGACGTTCTACCGCGGCGTGCGGCTCCTCCTCGTCGCGTACCTGCGGGTGGTGTACCGGATCCGGGTCGTCGGGCGCGAGCACGTGCCGCTGACGGGTGCGTTCATCCTCGCCCCCTCGCACCGGTCAATGATCGACATCCCGGTCGTCGGCGTGATCAGCAAGCGCCGCGTGCACTTCATGGGCAAGTCGTCGCTCTTTCGCGTGCCGGTGCTCGGTTCGTTGTTCCGCGCGCTCGGCGGCTTCCCGGTCGAGCGCGACGGCTCCGACGTCGGCCCGGTACGAGAATCGCTGCGCATCCTGCGAACGGGCGAGCCGCTCGTCGTCTACCCGGAGGGCACCCGCCAGCGCGGGCGGCAGATCGCGCCGCTGCAGCCGGGCGCCGCGTACCTCGCGGGCAAGGTCGGCGTGCCGATCGTGCCGGTGGGCATCGCGGGGGCCGAAGAGACGTTCCGGACGCGCCCCGGGCGGTTGCCGGGCCTCGGGCGCATCGTCGTGGTGGTCGGCGAGCCGATGCTCCCGCAGGCACGAGAGGGATCCGCGTTGAAGCGCGCCGCCGTCGACGAGATCTCCGACGAGCTACGCGGCCGGGTCCAGCAGCTCTTCGACCAAGCCTACCTGCTCCGCGACGGCGGCGGCTGACGCGAGCCGGCGAGCGGCGAGCGGCGAGCACGCGACCACGCTCATTCCCATCCCGCGTCCGGAGCGGCGAGCGCAGCGAGTGCGACCAGTAGTCACGAACCCAGTTCCGTGAGGACGAGGGACGCGTCGATGGTGCGGTCGGATCCGAACGGGCCGCCGGCGGCCTGAGCCCGCGACGGGTCGCCTCCGAACGCGAACGCGGCGGCGGCGTCGAGCGCGGGGAGCAGCTCGCGCAGCTCGCGCGGGGGAGGGAAGTACTCGTCTTCGTCGGTCACGCGCACGTGCGTGACCCCCTGCGTCGGGTTCAGGAGCTCGATCACGCCGTCGACGAGCTCTTCGGGCGCGCTGGCGCCGGCAGTGACGCCGACGATCCGCGCGTCGCCGAGCACCGCGAGGTCGAGCTCCGCCGGCCCGTCGACGCGCAGCACCAACGGGCACCCGGCGTCGGCGGCGACGCGCGTGAGCGCGATCGTGTTCGACGAGTTCGCGCTCCCGATCACGACGACCGCGTCGGCGTCGCGCGCGATGCGTTCGAGCGCGCTCTGACGGTTCGTGGTCGCGAAGCACAGGTCGTTGCGCGACGCGGTCCACAGCGACGGCACCTGCTCGCGCGTGCGCTCGAGGAGCCCTTGCCACTCGGTGTGCGACAGCGTCGTCTGTGCGAGCATCGCGACCTCGGTGTCGGCGTCGATGTCGCGGAGCGCGTCTTCGAGCGCGGCCTCGCCGTCGACGAGCCGGATCGAGTCGGGGGCCACGGCGACGGTGCCGACCGCTTCGTCGTGGCCGACGTGGCCCACGTAGAGGATCCGGTAGCCCTTCTGCGCGCGCACCTTCGCTTCGTGGTGCACCTTGGTGACGAGCGGGCACACCGCGTTCACCACGTAGCGGTTCTCGGCCCGGGCTTCGGCCACGACCTCGGGAGCCGATCCGTGGGCGCTGAGCATGAGCGGTGCGCCCGCGGGGACCTCGGCGAGGTCGTCGACGAACACCACCCCGAGATCGCGGAACCGGTCGACGACGATCCGGTTGTGCACGATCTCGTGGTAGCAGTACACGGGTGGCTCGAACGCGCGGACCATCCAGGCCAGCGCCTTGATCGCCATCTCGACACCCGCGCAGAATCCGCGGGGTTCGGCCAACAACACCTGCTCGACGGGCACGGGAACAGGCTATCGACCCTCCCACGCACGCCCGCACCGCGCTGCCCAAGGAAAGAAATCGGCATAAGTGCAGGTAGACTGGGCGGTCGTGCCACCTGCCCGTGTCGTTGCCGTCACCCCCGAATCGCACGCCGCGGAGGCGGGGCTTGTCGCGGGCGACGAGATCATCACCGTCAACGGTGAGGATCTGCGCGACGTCATTCGCTACCAGTTGCAGGCCGACGAGCCGACGGTGGAGCTCGAGGTCAGGCGGGGTGGGCTCGAGCGCACGGTCCGCGTGGAGAAGCCCGCGGGCGCTCCGCTCGGGCTCGAGCTGGCCAGCGCGGTGTTCGACCGCGTGCGCACCTGCGACAACCACTGCCCGTTCTGCTTCATCTACCAGCTCCCGGCGGGGATGCGGAAGAGCCTCTCCCTGAAGGACGACGACTACCGGCTGTCGTTCCTCTACGGGAACTTCACCACCCTCACCCGGTTCACCGAGGCCGACCTCGAACGGGTGATCACCGAGAAGCTCAGCCCGCTCTACGTGAGCATCCACGCGACCGATCCCGACGTGCGCACGCGCCTGCTGCGCAACCGGCGCGGCGCGACGAGCCTGCGGTGGCTCGCGCTGCTGCTCGATGCGGGTGTCGAGGTGCACGGCCAGGTGGTCGTGTGCCCGGGCCTCAACGACGGTGCGATCCTCGACGACACGATGCTCGGTCTGCTCGACCGGTTCCCCACGCTCGCGTCGGTCGGTGTCGTGCCCCTCGGTGTCAGCACACATTCGCGCGAGCCGGAGCTGCGGCCCCATACGCAGCTCGAGGCGCAACGCACGATCGACACGATCGACCGGTGGCAGGCACGGTTCGTGCGTGCGGTCGGTCGCCGGGTGGTGTTCGCGTCCGACGAGTACTACCTGCTCGCGGGCCGGCCGTTCCCCGCGACCGAGCACTACGACGGCTTCCCGCAACACGAGAACGGCATCGGCATGGCGCGCGCGTTCGGCGACGAGGTGCGCGCCGCGCTCGGCGGCGACGACGGTGTGGGCCGTCGACCGCGGTCGGGTTTCTTCGCCTGGGTCGACGGCGCGCCGGCCGAGGGGTACCGCGCGTCTCGCGTCGACGGGCAGGCCGCGATTCCTGCGGTGAACGGGCCGGCGAAGAACGGCCCCGCGACCGGCCGCACGATCGCGATCATCACGGGGGCGATGGGCGCGCCGGTGCTGGCGCCGTTCCTCGGCGAGCTGGCCGACCACGCCGATGCGCCCGTGCGGCTCGTTGCGGTGGCGAATCGCTTCTTCGGCGGCAACATCGGTGTCACCGGTCTGCTGACCGGCGCCGACCTCGTTGCGCGCCTCGCCGGCGAACCCGAGGGCGATCGCTACCTCCTCCCCGACGTCACGCTCTCGCAGGGTCGGTTCCTCGACGGCATGACCCTCGCGGAGTTGCCCCGCGTCGTCGAAGCGGTGCCCACCGACGGCCAGTCGTTGGTGCGGGCGCTGCGCAAGGCTCCGATCCGCGTCTCGATCGCGGCGGGATCATGACCGACACCCTGAGCGGGCCTTCGAACGAGTCACTGCCGGTTGTCGCCGTGGTCGGCCGGCCGAATGTCGGGAAGTCGACGCTCGTGAACCGCATCATGGGCCGGCGCGACGCGATCGTGCAGGAGAAGCCGGGCGTGACGCGCGACCGCAAGGAGTTCGTCGCCGAGTGGGCGGGCCGGCGCTTCCGCCTGATCGACACGGGCGGATGGATCAAGCCGGGGGAGTCGGGCCTCACCGACGAGGATCCCGCGCTCGCGGCCAAAGTGAGCAAGCAGGCCGAGCGCGCCATCGACGAAGCCGACGTGATCGTGCTCGTCGTCGACGTCACCGTCGGCGTGACCGAGGAAGATGCACGCGTCGCGCGTGTGCTCCGTGGTGCGAAGGTGCCCGTGCTCGTCGTGGCCAACAAGGTCGACGACGAACGGCGCAGCGGCGCGGTTTGGGAGTTCTCGAAGCTCGCCCTCGGCGATCCGCACCCGCTCTCGGCGCTCCACGGCCGCGAGAGCGGCGACTTCCTCGACGCGCTCGTCGTGGCCTTGCCGGCGGAACCGGTCGTCGACGAAGCCGACCGCGCGGCCGCCGGCGACGAGCGCGACAAGATCTTCTCGATCGCGATCGTGGGCCGCCCGAACGTCGGCAAGTCGACGCTCTTCAACCGGCTCGTCGGGGAGGAACGTGCCGTCGTGCACGACCTGCCGGGCACGACGCGCGACTCGATCGACACGGTCGTCGAGACCGAGGACGGGCCGCTGCGGTTCGTCGACACCGCCGGGATGCGCAGGCGCAGCCGGGTCGACGAGCCGAGTGAGTACTACAGCGTGGTGCGCGCGCTCCAGGCCGTCGACCGCGCCGATGCCTGCCTCTTCGTGCTCGACGCCACCGCGGGAGTGACGCACCAGGATCAACGGCTCGCCGAGCGCGTCGACGCGTCGGGAACCGCGATCGTCGTCGTGATCAACAAATGGGACCTGCTCGGCACCGACGCCCGTGCCGTGCTGAAGCTCCAGGTGGCCCGCGACCTCGCCTTCCTCTCCTACGCGCCCGTGCTGCCGATCTCGGCCCTCTCGGGGAGCAAGGTGCGCAACCTGCTCCCGGCGCTGCGGGCCGCCGAGGCCGCGTACCACGGCCGCATCCCGACGGGGGCGCTGAACCGGGTGCTCCGCGACGCCCAGGCCGCCCACCCGCCTCCCGTCGAGCGCCGGAAACGGCCGCGGATCCTCTACGCGACGCAGGGCGCCACCGATCCGCCCACGATCACCCTCTTCACCAACGCGGCCCTGCCGCCCACCTACCTGCGCTACCTCGAGCGCCGGCTCCGGGAGTCGTTCGACCTCGGGCCCACCCCGATCAAGCTCCGCGTGCGTCGTCGAACCGCATAGACGGTCGCATCCTCGCTCGGTTCGGCACGGGGCTTCGGCCGTGGCGTGGGCTGACGCTCGCCTGCTCCATCGAGAAGCTCTAGGCCTGTGACCAGCACGTCTGGGCCGATCGGCCCATTGCGCGCGCGGAGTGTGGGGCCGAACATGCAAAGGGTGGGCTCGGGCTTCGGGTGCTCCACGACGTCGGCAGGGCGCACGGCGGAGCCCCGAGACCCTGAAGCGCCGCTCGAAGGCGCCGATGGAGTGGTTGGAATCGCGAACGCCGGCGACAGATGGTGGCAGGTATGAGCAGCGGACGGATGTGGGCAGCCCTCAGGCGGCGGGCGAACTTCTCGCGTCGCGACCGCTCGGAGCGCGGCGCGGTGCTGATCGAGGCCCT
>DAIQOP010000252.1:0-5839 GCA_036787815.1 Actinomycetota bacterium | reverse complement strand
CCGATCTTGCCAGCGTGAGCGCCGAGGTCACTCCGGAGCTGCGAGCCGTAACGATCGCGTACGCGCCCCTGCCCGCGAATCGTGCGCCGGTGGCCGTCGACGATCACGGCGGCGCTCCCGAGGACACGACGTTGCAGGTGGGTGCGCGCGGCGTGCTCGGCAACGACACCGACCCAGACGGCGACACGCTCCACGCGACGCTCGTCACCGGCCCCGCGCACGGGACGCTCGACCTCGCCGACGACGGAACCCTCACGTACGTGCCCGACGCGAACTGGAACGGCACGGATACCTTCACGTACACCGCGAGCGACGGGACTCTCACGAGCGCGCCCGCAACGGTCACGATCACCATCGAGGCCGTGAACGACGCGCCGGTCGTGACGAACCCCGGCGACCGGACCAGCGCCGCCGAAGCTCCCGTCACGCTCATGCTCACCGCGTCCGATGCCGACGGCGACACGCCGACCTTCTCGGCGACCGGCCTGCCGGCCGGTCTGACGATCACCGCCGACGGCACGATCAGCGGCACACCGAGCGCCGTCGGCAGCCCGTTCGCCGTGACGGTCGTCGCCGACGACGGTCACGGTGCGACCGGTTCGATCGCGTTCACATGGACCGTCGTACGCGCCGCGCACGCCCCGATCGCCGCGAACGACCGCGCGAGCACCGCCGAGGACACGCCGCTGTCGGCCGCGGTGCTCGGCAACGACACCGACGCAGACGGCGACACGCTCCACGCGACGCTCGTCACCGGCCCCGCGCACGGTGTGCTCCATCTCGCCGCCGACGGCCGGTTCACGTACGTGCCCGACGCGAACTGGAACGGCACCGACACGTTCACCTACACCGCGAGCGACGGCGTCCTCACCAGCGGCAAAGCAACCGTCACGATCACCGTGACGCCCGTGAACGACGCGCCGATCGCGGCCGCCGACAGCTATGCCGCCACCGCCGGTAAGGCGCTCGACGTGGTGGCACCGGGCGTGCTCTCCAACGACACCGACATCGACGGCCCCGCCCTGCACGCCGTCCTCGTCTCCCGGCCCAGCCACGGCACCCTGCGCCTGGGAGCCGACGGCAACTTCTCCTACACCGCGGCACACGGTTACGCGGGCACCGACCGGTTCACCTACCGGGCGACCGACGGCACGCGGGTGTCGGCCACGACGACGGTCTCGATCGCCGTCAGGGTCGCCGCGGGCACGGGCTACTGGCTCGTCGCAGCCGACGGCGGCGTCTTCGCCTTCGGCGACGCGCGCTTCTACGGATCCACCGGCGGCATGCGCCTCAGCTCGCCGATCGTCGGCATGGCCGCCACCGCCTCGGGCCAGGGCTACTGGCTCGTCGCGGCCGACGGCGGCGTCTTCGCCTTCGGCGATGCCCGGTTCTTCGGCTCCGCGATCCGGGCCAAGGCACAGATCGTCGGCATCGCCGCCACACCTTCGGACCACGGCTACTGGCTCGTCGCGAGTGGCGGAGGCGTCTTCGCCTTCGGCGACGCGCGGTTCTTCGGCTCCGCGGCCGCGGCGAAGGCACACCTCGTCGGCATCGCCGCCACACCTTCGGGCCTCGGCTACTGGCTCGTCGCCGCCGACGGAAGCGTGTCTGCCTTCGGCGACGCGCGCTCCTCCGGACCCGCGCACAGCCTGCGGCTCGTCACACCGATCGTCGGCATGGCCGTGACTCCCTCGGGCCGGGGCTACTGGCTCGTCGCGGCCGACGGCGGCATCTTCGCCTTCGGCGACGCGCGGTTCGTCGGGTCGACCGGCGGCCTGCACCTGCGTTCGCCGATCGTCGGGATGCGCTGACCGTCTCTTCCTCTGCGGCCCTGTTCGCGGCGGTGCCGTCACTAGGCTGTCGCCGGTGTCGCGGAACAAGCGGACGTCGCGCCGGTGGCTCACCGCGGCGGTCTCCCTCGTTCTGATCGCGACCGGTGTCGTCGGTGTCGGATGGTTCCGCAACAGGACACCCTCGTACCGCGCCGCGAGCGCGCCCTCGAGCACGTCTTCCACCACGTCTTCGACCACCACACCTCCGACTTCGACGACCGCGCCGAAGCCGCGGCTCCCGGCAACGTGGCTCGGCACGTCGGGCGTCGAGAGCCGCCGGGTCGTCGACGAGAACGCGCGTCACGGCACGACCGCGTGGGAGATCGCACCGGGTGCCGGCACGGCGATCAGCGGATTCGCGAATCCCGGCGACGCGCACACCGGACAGCGCGTGACGCTGTACGTGTCGACGCCGGCACCGAGATTCCGGGTCGAGGCGTACCGCATGGGCTACTACGCGGGCGCGGGTGCCCGACTCGTGTGGCGATCCGGAACCATGGCTTCGAAGCCACAGCCGGCGTGCCCGGCAACGCCTCAGACCCACATGGTCTCCTGCGACAAGTGGTCGCCGTCGCTCAGGATCGACATCACGCGAGCATTCGTTCCCGGCGATTACCTGTTGAAGCTCGTCGGCGCCGGCAACCAACAGAGCTACGTGCCGCTCATCGTCTGGGATCCTTCGAGCCACGCCGCGTACCTGGTGAAGAACGACGTCTACACGTGGCAGGCGTGGAACCCCTACGGGGGCTACGACTTCTACGCGGGAATCGGGCCGTGCCCCCCTGGCGTCTATCCGCTGTGCAGCCGCGCGCGCGTCGTGTCGTTCGATCGTCCCTACGCGTACGGCAGCGGCGCGGGCGACTTCCTCGGCAACGAGTACCCGCTCGTGCGCTTTGCCGAGAAGCACGGCCTCGACGTCACGTACGCCACCGACCTCACGGTCGAGCAGCATCCCAACGTGCTCCTGGCCCATCGGGCCCTGCTCTCGCTGGGCCACGACGAATGCTGGTCGCTGCACGAGCGGCTCGCGGCCGTCGCCGCCGAGGCCCACGGGGTGAACATCGCGTTCTTCGCCGCGAGCCCGATGCTCCGCCACGTGCGCATGCAGGCGTCGCCGCTCGGGCCGGGCCGCCAGGAAGTCGGCTACCGCGACTCCGGCGCCGACCCGCTCGACGGCCACGGAGACCCCCGCGAGGTCACGGGCAACACCTGGAGCTCACCCCCGGCCAGTTGGCCGGAGGACAGCTTCGTCGGCGCGACCTACTCGGGGTATCTCACACCGGGCTCGACTGCCGACTTCGTCGCGGCGGACGGCTCGGCGTGGATCTTCAAGAACTCGGGCCTCACGACGGGCGCGGTCCTTCCCGGTCTCCTGCGCAGCGATTTCGACCGGCTCGCGATCGGTCCGCACCCGGCAAACGAACAGATCTTCGCCCACTCCCCGATCCCGGCGAGCGCAACGCACCGAGCGGCGGCCGGGCGCGTCCATTCCGACATGACCTACTACACCGATCCGGCGAGCGGGGCCGGCGTGTTCGACAGCGGCACCAACGACTGGATACCCGCGCTCGGGTCGTACGAGGCGTGCACGACATGTCTGATCGACCCCGTCGGCGTCGTCACCGGCAACCTGCTCGCCGTGCTCGGCCGGGCGCCGGCCGGGCGCGTCCAACCGTCGGTTGCCAACTGGCGGACGTTCTATCCCGGCGGATGATCCGTGAACCCCACCATGGATGAACGCCGTCGTCGCGGCGCTCATGGGCTTTCCGTGAGCTCCAGATGTGCCTTCGCCGCACCGAGGTGCGCCGCGCCGCTGGAGGCTCTCGGTCGACGCGCGGGCGTCTCGGCGAGTTGGTCGAGGGCTCGCAGGCCGCACGCGCGGCCGGCTTCCATGAACTGCGACCATTCGGCGTTGCTGAGGAACTGGCGGTAGAAGCCGACCCCACGGACCTTCTCGTAAGGAACGGGTTCGATCATCGCGACCTGCATCGTGGCGCGCAGCCTCTGCAGGTTCACTCGCGCGAGCTCCACTTGTTGGCACGTGCGAACCTGACTCGCGATGGAGACGATGCTCGCCGAGCGATCCTGCCAGCCGGTCGCGTCCTCACCGGCGAACTCGGGCGGGTAGAAGCCGTTGACCGCGACCACGGCGTCGGCTCGTGGTTCGAGCTCGAGCGCCGGGACGACAGGGAAGATGTCGACGATCCCGCCATCGCACCAGTACGAACCGCCGAGTTGCACGGGTTCGACGAACAGCGGCAGTGACACCGCCATCCGCACCGCGCGCGCCACCGACAGGTTCGGATGGGTGCGCGGTCCGAGGTACTCGACGCGGTTCTCCTCGATGCTCCAGATCGGCGCGTACGCCGGGATCGGCAGTTCGCCGAGCGTGATGTCGCCGAGGAGCTCGCGGTAGGTCGCTTCGAGCCGGTCGCCGCGGATGATCCCCGCGAAGCCGCGGGCGAGCGTCGGCGCGAGCAGCGCGAGGCGGGGCCAGTCGACGTCGATGTAGTGGTGCGGCCGCAGGCCGGCGCTGAAGGCTGCGACGTCGTCGGCGGGGATCCCGGCCGCGATCGGGAAGCCGAAGAGCGCCGAACCCGAGCACAGGGAGATGAGCGACGGCCGCATCCCGCGCTCCTCGAACGCGCGCGCCACCCCGACAACGGACGCGAGCGCCCCGCTCCCGCCGGTCGCGCACAGCGCGACGCGCAGCGTCGTCGCCGACCGGGTCGGCGACTCGATGGGCGGGAACGGGGAGATCGGCTCCGGCCACGTGTCGACCGGGAGGGACACCAGCGCGCGCCGGGCGTCGTCGAGCAGCCCCGCGTCGTCGCGCAAGCCGCCGATCAGATCGCGCGCACGGACGATCACGTCGAAGTACTGGCGCAACCGGAACACGTCGAGCACCGGGCCGAGCATTCTCTGACGCGAACATGCCGACGGGGTCGACGGCTAGGGCCGAACGGCCTTGGCGCACTACCGGCCAGCGCCACACTGGCAACATCAGCCTCGTATCGAGGAGGGACGATGACGCCGGAGCCCGTCTACGAGGCGACACGCGCGTGGCTCCTCTGACCGCAAAGGGGGGCCGTTCGACCCTTGCGACACGGAGATCGCGAGTCCACGGTCGAGAGAATGGCTGACAGCGCGATCGTGGTCGAGGGACTGACCAAGCGCTTCGGGAGTGTCCTCGCCCTCGATCACGTCGATTTCGACGTGCCGGCCGGCAGCGTGTTCGGTCTGCTCGGCCCCAACGGGTCGGGGAAGACGACGCTCATCCGGATTCTCACGACGATCCTGCGCGCCGACAGCGGCCACGCCGCCGTCCTGGGGCTCGACGTCGCGCGCGAGCCGGCCGGTGTCCGCTCCCAGGTCGGGCTGGCCGGCCAGTTCGCCGCGGTCGACCAGAACCTGACCGGTCGCGAGAATCTCCGCCTGATGGGGCGTCTCGCCCAGATGTCCCGCGCCGAGTTCCGGCCCCGGGTCGAGGAGCTGCTCGAGCGCTTCAACCTGGCCGACGCGGCCGCGAAGCCGGTGCGCACCTACTCGGGCGGGATGCGGCGCCGGCTCGACGTGGCCGCCGCACTGGTCGCCCACCCGCCGGTGCTCTTCCTCGACGAGCCGACCACCGGCCTCGATCCCCAGAGCCGCAACCAGCTGTGGGACATGATCCGCGAGCTGGTCGCCGAAGGCTCCACGGTGTTGCTCACCACGCAGTACCTGGAAGAGGCCGACCGCCTCACCCAACGCATCGCGGTGCTCGACCGCGGGCGGGTGATCGCCAACGACACCCCCGCAGCGCTGAAGGCGCGCTTGGGAACCACGGTGATCGAGCTCGCCATGCGCGACCAGAACGTGGCGGCCGAAGCCGAGCAGCTTCTCACCCGGGGACTCGGTTCCCGCCCCGACCGCGACGGAAGCACCCTCCGCTTGACGTCCAACGACGGATCACGAGTGCTCATCGACGCGCTGCACCTCTTGGACGACCGCCGCCTCGACCCGATCGC